>JADKKK010000003.1:308799-617599 GCA_016720545.1 Myxococcales bacterium | reverse complement strand
GTCACGACTTTCAGGTGATCCGCTCGGTCGACGGGCTCTCCCCGCGCGGCGCTCGCGCCACGCTCTCCGGCACCTCCGACGTCGGCTGGCCGACCGAGGCGTGGGAGACCGACCCCGCGGCCGTCGACGGCGCCCTCCAGCTCGCCATCCTGTGCGGCCTCGGCTCGCTCGGCCAGACCCTGCCGCTCCGCATCGGCAAGCTCGGGTACGCGGGCCACGCCGCCGCCGGCCCCATCCAGTGCGCGCTGCTCGTGCGCAGCCAGACCCCCGAGCGGGTGGTGTGTGACATCACGCTCGCCGGCAGCGACGGCGCCCGCATCGCCGATCTCGTCGACGTCGAGATGTACGCGGTGCCGAGCGGCACCACGGCCAACGCGACCGCGTAGGTCCTCGCCTCGCCCCCCCTCGACCACGTCCACGCGCGTGCCCTGGAGGCGCGCGCGCCCCTGGAGCCCCCGTTGAAGTTTCCCCCGATCGCGATCGTCGGCCAAGGCTGCGTCCTCCCCTCTGCGCTCACGCCCGAGGCCCTCTGGGCCCTCGTGCGTGAGGGCCGCTCGGCGATAGGGCCTGCCGCGGCTGGCCTCTGGGGCCTCGACGCGGGCGCGAGCCGTCAGCAGCTGGCGCGCGAGATCTCGAGCGACGTCGGAGGCCACGTGACCGGCTTCGACGCGGTGTTCGACCCCGAGGGCTTCGCGGTCGACGCGGCGAGCCTGCGAGGGCTCGACCCCGTGTTCTCGTGGACGATCCACGCCGCGCGCGAGGCGCTCCGGAGCGCGGGCCTCTCTCCCCTCGAGCCCCGGCCTCGCGGCGCGCTCGTGCTCGGAAACCTGAGCTACCCCACCCCGGGCCTGGTCGATCTCGCGCTCGAGGTCTGGTCGGGCGAGGGGCGCGGCGCCGATCCGCGAAACCGCTTCATGTCGGGGCTGCCCGCGGAGCTCGCCGCCGCGGCGGTGGGCTTCGGGGGCGAAGCCTTCGCCCTGGACGCCGCGTGTGCGTCGTCGCTCTACGCGCTGAAGCTCGCGTGCCTCGCGCTCCATGACGGGCGCGCCGATCTCGCGCTCGCCGGGGGCGTGAACCACGCAGACGATCTGTTCCTTCACGGCGGCTTCTCGGCGCTGCGCGCGCTGAGCCCTACAGGACAGAGCAGACCTTTTCATCGTGAGGCCGACGGCCTCGTGCCCGCGCAGGGGGCCGCCCTTCTCCTCCTCGAGCGCCTCGACGACGCGGTCGCCAACGGGCGCCGCATCCTCGGCGTCATTCGGGGCGTGGGCCTCTCGAACGACGGCCGGAGCCGCGGCCTCATGGTCCCCTCCGAGGAAGGCCAGATCCGCGCCCTCCGCGCCGCGTACGCGGAGAGCGGCCTCTCGCCCAGCGACATCTCGCTCGTCGAGTGTCACGCCACCGGGACCGGCGTGGGCGACGGCGCGGAGATCCGCAGCATGCGCGCGGTGTTCGAGGGCGCGCGAGGAGTGCCGATCGGCTCGCTCAAGTCGAACGTCGGGCACCTCATCACGGCTTCGGGGGCGGCGGCCGTCATCAAGGTGCTCGCCGCGATGCGCGAGCAGGTTCGCCCGCCCACGCGCCACGCGGACGCCCCGCTCGACGAGCTCGCCGATGGCGCGTTCCGCCTGCTCCGCGAGGAGGAGCCCTGGGGGTCGCCCGCAGGCACGCCGCGACGGGCCGCCATCAGCAACTTCGGCTTCGGCGGCAACAACGCCCACCTCCTCCTCGAGGAGTGGCTGCCCGGCGCGACCTCGGGCGGCGCGGGCGCGCGCTCTGACGTCGAGATCGCGGTCGTCGCGCGCGCCGTGCGCGCGGGCTCGGCGACCGAAGAGCTTCGCGAGGGGCTCCTCACCACCGCCGCGTCGAGCGGCGCCACGGCGAGGGCCGCGACCATCGAGCTCGACGCGGGCGGGCTGCGCTTTCCCCCCAACGACCTGCGCGCGTCGCTCCCACAACAGACCTGGCTGCTCGCGATGGCCAAGAGCCCGGCCATGGCCGACGCCCTCGCGCGGCTGCCGAAGGAGCGTACCTCCGTCCTCATTGGCATGCAGACCGACGCGGAGGTCGCGCGGCACGCCGTGCGCTGGCGCGGCGAGCGACGTTGGGTCGACGCGCTCCCGACCGCGCTCGCGCGGGACGGCCTCACCGGGGCCTCCGTCATCGGCTGCATGCCCAACATCGTCGCGAATCGATTGAGCCACCAGCTCGACGTGCGCGGGCCGAGCTACACCGTCTCGTCCGAGGAGCGCTCCGGGCTCACCGCGCTCGCCATCGGCGCGCGGGCGCTCCGCGCTGGCGAGATCGACGCCGCGGTCGTGGGCGCGGTCGACCTCGCGTGCGAGCCGGTGGCTGAGCGCGCCGCCCGCGAGGTGCTGCCAGCGAGCCACCGCGAGCCGGGCGACGCCGCCGTGCTGCTCGTGTGCAAGCGCCACGCGGACGCCGTGCGCGACGGCGATCCGGTGCTCGCGCTGCTCACCGACGATCTCTTCGACGGGGCCGAGCCCACGCTGGATCTGGCGCTCACGCCCGACTCCGAGGGGCTCACGCCGCGCTTCGGGCACGCGCACGCCGCCTCGGGGCTGCTGCACGTCGCCGCCGCGATCGAGGCGTGCGCGCGGCGCGCGCTCCCGTCGGCCGTAGGCCCCATGCCGTGGCTCCCCACCGCGGGCACGCGCCGCGCGCGTGTGCGGGTCGCGTCGATCGCGGGCGACAGCACCACCTACGTCGAGGCGCCCCCTACCCCTCCGACAGATCCGATCTTTTTGACGCCCGCGCCGGAGCTGGGGCTCTTCGGCGCCGTGGACGTCGCGGCGCTGATCGCCTCCGTCGAGAGCGGGCGCACGCTCTCCGCGGCCGAGGCGTCTGCGCTGCCCGCGTCTGCGCTGCGCCTCGCCGTCGTCGCCGAGGATCCTCGCGAGTACGCCGAGCGCCTCGCGCGCGCGGCGGCCCTGCTCCGCGCGCTCCCGCCCGCGGCCCTCGCGTCGGACGCGACCGCCGCGCTCGACGAGGGCGTGCATTTCGGCCGCGGTCCGCTCGAGGGCGAGCTCGCGTTCGTGTTCACCGGCGCGGCGGGCGCCTACCCGCACATGGGCCGCGATCTCGCCCTCGCGTTCCCGGAGCTGGTCGACAGCTTCGGGGCCCGCGCCGCCTCGGTGCGCGACGCGGCGGGCTGGGTGTACGACGACGTCCCGGATCGGCAGACGACGCCCCTCGAGAAGCTCTGGGGCGCCTCGTACCTCGGTCAGCTCCACACGGAGCTCACGCGCGGCACCTTCGGTCTCGAGCCTACCGCGGCCATCGGCTACTGCTCCGGCGAGACCAACTCGCTCTTCGCCCTGGGCGCGTGGACCGATCTGGACGGCTTCCGGTCCGACGTCGCCGAGACGCGCGTCTACGACCGCTGGCTCTGCGGCGAGCTCGCCTGCCTGCGCCCCGCCTGGAACCTCGACGCCGACGCCACGCCCGAGTGGGCCACCTGGCGGGTGCGCGCCCCGATCGGCGACGTTCGCGCCGCCCTCGAGGGCGAGACCCGCGCCCACCTCGTGATCATCAACTCGCCCACCGACATGGTGTTCTCGGGCGAGCCGGAGGCCTGCGCGCGCGTCGGCGCCAAGCTAGGCCGCCGCGCGGTGCGGACCCCCGGCTACGACTTCGTGATGCACTGCCCGGAGGCGCGCGAGTTCGAGTCAAGGTGGCGCGCGCTCCACACGCGCCCCACCATCTCGATGCCGTGGATGCGCTTCTACACGCACGCGAGCCTCTCCAGCTACGTGGCCACGACCGAGACCGCCGCCGACGCGCTCACGGGCCAGGCGATGAACCTCGTCGACTTTCCGGCGCTCGTGGAGCGCGCCTGGGCCGACGGCGTTCGGGTGTTCATCGAGCACGGACCCCATGCAGGATGCACCAAATGGATCGACGAGGTGCTGGGCGAGAGGCCGCACGTCGCGATCGCGCTCGATCGCTACGGGCGCTCCTCGCTCCTCCAGGCGGCCGAGGCCGCGGCCCGTTTGTTCGCCGCGGGCGCGCCCGTGGCGCTCGAGTCGATCCTCGCGCGCCTCGCGCGAGGTCGTGAGGCGCCGCCGGCCCGCTCGGCCCCGACGCTGCTCCTCTCGCTCCCCGCCCACCCCGACGCCGTGCCGCGCACGCCCCCACGAATGACGCAAGAGCTCCCCATGATGGCCGCGGTCTCTACTCCCTCGACTCCCGCGAACGGGCACGCCCACCAGCCCGCGCCGCTCGCGCCCTCTCACGACGAGGGCGAATACATGGCGCCGCCGCCGATGCTCGCTTCCGTAGGGACGGCGACGCGACCTGCCCCGCCTTCGACCCCGGCGCCCCGACCGACCGCTCCCGCGCCGCGGCCCGCGAGCCCGGTCGCGCGGTCCGCGGTGGCGCAAGCGCCGCACCTCGCGCCGCCGCACCCGTCGCCTCACGCCTCGCCGCCGCCGCTCGGCGCGCTCACCGCGCACCACGCGCGGCTGGCCGAGCTCCACACGGCCTTCATGCGTCAGCAGATCGAGCTGCAAGCGCGCTTCGTCGACGTCACGCTCGCCCCGCTTGGCCGCTGGGCGCGCGGCGGCGCGGACGCCTCGCCCCACGCCGACGACGCGCGGCACGAAGCGCTGGTCGCTCCGGCGCCAGGCGCGCGGCCTACGCCTGTCGCGCCCGTCCCGGCACCGACACCGGCGGCCGTCGAGGCGCCGCGCGCCGCGCCCGTGCTCGCGAGGTCGGCGGCGCCCGCGCCGTCCCCCGCGAAGAGCGAGAGCCCGCTCGCCAAGGCCCCGCCCACCCAGGCCCTCGCGGCGCCCGCCAAGGCCCCCGAGGCGAAGGTGGCTCCGCGCGCGGCCACGCCAAGGCCTCGCACGCCCACCGGGCCGACCTTCGATCGTGCGGGCCTCGAGATCCACGCCAGCGGCGAAATATCGAAAATATTCGGGGACTTGTTCCGCCAGCAGGACGGCTACGCGCGCCAGGTGCGCATGCCCGAGCCGCCGCTGCTGCTCGCCGATCGCGTGCTCGGGATCGAGGGCACACCGGGCACGCTCGGCCTCGGCACCATCTGGACCGAGACCGACGTCACGCCGGGCGCGTGGTACCTCCACGAGGGTCGCATGCCCGCGGGCCTGCTGGTCGAGTCGGGCCAGGCCGACCTCATGCTCATCTCGTGGCTCGGGGCCGACTTCCTGAACCGCGGCGAGCGGGTGTATCGCCTGCTCGGCTGCGAGCTGAAGAGCCACGGCCCGCTGCCCACGCTCGGCGATACGCTCCACTACGAGATCCTCGTCGACGGGCACGCCGAGCAGAACGGCATCCGGCTCTTCTTCTTCCACTACAACTGCTGGGTGAACGGCGAGCTTCGCATGAGCGTGCGGAGCGGTCAGGCGGGGTTCTTCACCGACGAAGAGCTCGCCGGCTCGGCGGGCGTGCTCTGGTCGCCCGAGGCCGCGACGCCGGTCGCGAACCCTCGGCTCGATCCGCCGCGCGCGCTGTCGTCGCGAAGGGCCTTCAGCCGCGACCAGATCACCGCGTTCGTCGAGGGCCGCCTCGGGGAGTGCTTCGGGCCCGAGCTCGATCACGCCGACTCGCACACGCGCACGCCCACCATCGCTGGCGGCAAGATGCGTCTGCTGGACGAGGTCACGGCCTTCGAGCCGAACGGTGGCCCGTGGGGCCGCGGCTACCTCCGCGCGGTGCTGTCGCTCACCCCCGAGCACTGGTTCTTCGACGGCCACTTCAAGAATGACCCCTGCATGCCCGGCACGCTCATGCTCGAGGGCGGCCTTCAGGCCATGCAGATCTTGATGACCGCGCTGGGCCACACCCTCGATCACGACGGCTCGCGCTTCGAGCCGGTCCCCGAGGAGAACTACAGCCTGCGCTGCCGGGGACAGGCGGTGCCCACGTCGAAGGAGGTCGTCTACGAGATCTTCGTCGAGGAGGTCGTGGGAGGCCTCACGCCCACGCTCTACGCCGACATCCTCGGCACCGTCGACGGACGCAAGGCGTTCCACTGCAAGCGCATGGCGCTCCGCCTCGTGCCGGCGTGGCCGCTCGATGCGGGTCGCCTCGACGTGCCGGCGCTGCGCGAGGCCGCGCGCGACCCGCGCCCGGTCGCCGTGGTCGACGGCTTCCGCTTCGACTACGCGTCGCTGCTCGCGTGCGCGTGGGGCGTCCCGTCGTCGGCGTTCGGGCCGATGTACGCGCGCTTCGACGGCACCCGCCGCGTCGCGCGGCTGCCCGGGCCGCCGTACCACTTCATGTCGCGCGTCACGAGCGTCACCGGGCGCATCGGCGGCATGGAGGTCGGGAGCGTCGCGGTGATCGACTACGACGTGCCCGCGGACGAGTGGTACTTCACGCAGAACAACGCGCGGGCCATGCCGTTCCCCGTCATGCTCGAGACCGCGCTCCAGCCCTGCGGGTGGCTCGCCTCGTACACCGGCGGCGCCCTCGACTCGGAGGACAACCTCTACTTCCGGAACCTCGACGGGACCGGCACGCAGCACGTGGAGATCACCCCCGACGTGGGCACGCTCACCGTGACCACGAAGCTCACGTCGATCTCCAAGGCCGACGCGATCGTCATCATGGGCTTCGACGTCGTGATGACCGCAGGTGAGCGTGTAATCTACACGCTAAAGACGGTCTTCGGGTTCTTCCCCGGCGACACCATGAAGGACCAAGCCGGCCTCCCCATGACGCCGGCGCACCGGGCCCGCCTGGTCGACGCGAGCGACCATCGCGTCGAGCTCGGCGACTGTCCTGCGCGCTACTTCGGCGGCTCGCTGCGGCTCCCCGAGGAGCGCCTGGTCATGATCGACCGGCTCACGGGTCTCTGGCGCGAGGGCGAGCTCGCGGGCAAGGCGGGCCTCGGCCGTCTGCGGGCGGAGAAGGACGTCGCCGCGCGCCAGTGGTTCTTCAAGGCCCACTTCTACCAAGACCCGGTACAGCCGGGCTCGCTCGGCATCGAGGCGCTCCTCCAGGCGCTCCAAGCGCTCGTCATCGAGCTCGACCTCGGCCGCGGGCTCGCGGCGCCGCGCTTCGAGACGCAGGCCGCGGGCGTGACCATGTCGTGGAAGTACCGCGGCCAGGTCATCCCGTCGAACCACGTCGTGGTCGTCGACGTGGAGCTCACCGAGGTCCGCGACGAAGTGTGCGACGGAGTCCCCGCGCGCGTCGTGGTGGCGGAGGGGTCGCTCTGGGTCGACGGCAAGCGCATCTACGAGGCCAAGGGCCTCGCCGTGCGGCTCGTCGCGACCGACCCGACCACACCCGCGGCCTGAGCGTGCGCGCGCTCGAGCTGCCGGCCCACCTGTTCCCCGCCGACGTGGCAGCGCGCGCCGTGCGCGTGGACCTCGCGACCGACGCGGTGATCGCCACCGTGGCCGAGCTCGACGGCATTCCGCTCCCCGCGTCGCTCGCGGGGGCGGTGCCGAAGCGGCGGCTCGAGTATCTCGCGGGGCGCTACTGCGCGCGGGCCGCCCTCCGCGACTGCGCGCACGCCCTCGCGGAGGAGCCCCTAGGCCAGGGCCCGAACCGCGAGCCGCTCTGGCCCGCCGGCGCCGCGGGGAGCATCGCGCACACCACGGGCGTGGTCGTGGCGGCGGCGAGCGGCAGCGGGCTCGTGGGCGCGGTCGGCGTCGACGTCGAGCGGTGGATGAACGACGACGCCCCGCGCCGCATCGGCGCCCACATCACCACCGACGGCGAGCTCCCCGAGCTCTGCGAGCGGACCGGCTGGTCGAGCGGGCGCGCCCTCACCCTGGTGTTCTCCGCGAAGGAGACCCTCTACAAGTGCCTCTATCCCGAGGTCCGTCGCTACTTTGGCTTTCAGGACGCGCGCGTCGTGTCGATCGACGCCGAGCGCGGCGCGTTCGAGATCGCGCTCACCGTCGCGCTCGAGCACCTGCCCGCTGGGCTCACGCTCGCCGGGCGCTTCGAGCCCCTCGACGACGTCGTGCTCACCTCGCTGGTCCGCGACTCGCGCGGTTCCGCGCGGGGGCGGCCAGCTTCAGGGTAACATGACCTCGTGTTTAGCCACGCGGACCTGGCCGAGGGGACGCTCTTCGCCGCCGAGTTCCGCGTCGTCCGGAGGCTCGCGTCCGGCGGGATGGGGGCGGTCTATCTGGCCGAGCAGCTCTCCACGGGTCGCCCGCGCGCGCTCAAGCTCATGCACTTTGGAATGGCTTCGAGCCCCGAGCTTCGGGAGAAGTTCGCGCTCGAGGCGAGGGTCGGCGCGCGCATCGCGAGCGAGCACGTCGTGGAGGTGGTGGGCGCGGGCGTCGACGCCGCCACGGGAACCCCGTGGCTCGCGATGGAGCTGCTCGTCGGCGACGATCTCTCCGCCACCGTGCGAAGCCACGGCCCGTTCACGTTGGCCGAGTCGGCCGCCATCCTCGGCCAGGTGTGCCACGCGCTCGGCGCGGCGCACGCCGCCGGGATCGTGCACCGCGACCTGAAGCCCGCGAACGTGTTCCTCGCGCACTCGAAGCGCGCGCAGGAGGCGTATACGGTCAAGGTTCTTGACTTTGGCATCGCCAAGCTCCTGGAGGAGGCGCGCGCGAACACCGGCGCCATCGGCTCTCCCCTCTGGATGGCCCCGGAGCAGACCGAGCGGAGCGCCGACATCAGCCCCGCGACCGACGTGTGGGCCCTGGGGCTCCTCGCGTTCCACATGCTCACCGGCCACGAGTTCTGGCTCGCGGCGCGCGGCGACGGGGGCGCAGGCGAGGGTGGCCGCGTGCGGGGCTTCTTTCGCGAGCTCGTGCTCGAGCCCATCCCCCCGGCCAGCCAGCGAGCCCGCGAGCTCGGGGCCCCCACGACGCTCCCGGGCTCGTTCGATACCTGGTTCGCCCGCGCCGTGGCGCGCGAGCCGCGCGATCGCTACGGCGACGCCACCGAGGCCTACGCGGCGCTCTGCGCCCTGTGCGGGTTCGCGCCGCCCGCCACCTCCGTCCCGCCCCGGCGCCCCTCGCTGCCCGACAGCCGCCCGCGGACCGATCCGAACGGGATCGTCACACCCCTCTCGGCCACCGCGAACGCGCGCCTCGGCGACGCCGCCACCGTGGCCACGGGGGCGCCCGCTGCGCCACTCCGTGCGTCGCTCGCCGTGACCCCGAGCGACGCTGTCGCCGACTCCGACGAGCCCGCGGCCGAGCCCGCGCCGCTCCCGGTCAGCGGGCCCTCGCCTCGGGTCTTGGCCGCCGGCGCCCTCGTGCTCGCCGCCCTCGGCGGGGTCGCGGTGCTCCTCCGCCCCCGCGGCCCCGCCGGCGAGCCGGAGGACGCCGCGGTCACGCCGGGCGCGCTGCCGTACTGCCCCAAGGGCATGGTGCGCGTCGCGGCCACCGTCGGGTTCGTCGGCGCGGATGGAGGCCCGCGCGAAGAGCAGCCGGCGCACACCGAGCAGGTAAATGCGTTCTGCATGGATATGACCGAGGTCACCGTCGCGGAGTACGCCGAGTGCGTGAAGCGCGGGGGCTGCCGCGCCGGCCACAAGGACGCCGCGTGGCCCACCGCTACCAAAGAGGAGCGCGTGGCGTGGAGCCGCTTCTGCAACGAGGGACGCGACGGCACCGCGGAGCACCCGATGAACTGCGTCTCGTTCGACGACGCGGCGGCGTATTGCCGCTGGGCGAACAAGGCGCTCCCGACCGAGGCCCAGTGGGAGATCGTCGCCCGAGGCCCCGAGGCGCGGCCGTTCCCGTGGGGCCACGACGCCCCCACTCCGCTCCGCGTGAACGCTTGCGACAAGGGTTGCGGGATCCCCTCGCGGCGGAGCGTCGACACGGTGGCCGCTCTGGTCGATGGGGACGATCGCTGGGAGGGCACCTCCCCCGTCGGCGCGTTCCCCGCCGGGGTGAGCCCGTTCGGCGCGTTCGACATGGCCGGCAACGTCGCCGAGTGGGTCGACGCGCCCTTCTGTCCGTACGGCGAGACCGCCTGCGGGACCGTGGCCCGGGTCGTGCGAGGTGGCTCGTGGAGCAGCGTCACGCCGGCGTCCCTCCGCGCGACGGCGCGCGCGAAGGCCGCCCCCGACAACCGTCAGCCCGACGTCGGGTTTCGCTGCGCCAAGTAGCCGACTGGTCACGCGCTCGCGCGAGGTAGGCAAGAGACTCACACACGCGAGCGCCGCGATCGTAGCGCTCGCGGCCGGTGCGCGCGGCGTTGGCAGATGGTAGAACCGCCGCTTGGCTTGCGCACGATCCGGCGCTGTCGCCGCGTGCGCCCACGAGACTGGGAGGGCGCGTCATGTCGAAGGCTGCGATCGTGTTCGGGCTCGCGCTGAGCTGCGCGCTGGCTGGCTCAGGGTGTGCGGGGGAGAGGCCGCCCATCGATCAGGTGCAGAGCGGGGTGCTCCCGAAGGAGTTCTTCGTGGGCAAAGACCTCGCGAGCGTCGACGACGATCCCGAGTTCTACTTCCGCACGACGGTCGTGGACGTCGCCCCCGGGGCGGGCTCCGAGTCGCTCTTCACCGCCTCCGACGCGCAGCCCACCGTGCGCATCCGCTGGGAGGTCACCCAGAACCTCCTCGTGGCGCGGCTCGCCTACGAGCTCGTCGACGCTACGGACGGCAAGGGCACAGTCGGCCCCGCCCGAAACGACGAGCCCCGCGTGGGACCGCCGCGTCGCACGAACGACGGCCAGATCGTGGCGAGCTTCGCCATCCTCAAGCACTTCAACATCGCCCGCAGCTACAACACCTCCACCGGCGAGGAGAACAACGTCGTCGTGGAGGACGACGTCGACCAGCGCTGGTACGAGCGCCAGTACATGCGCGTCGACTGGTCGAAGAACCTCGTCACCGACGCGTACGACCTCGACGGCCCCTCGCAAATCGGCCTCTACGGCGCGGTGAAGTGGGACCCCATCTCGTATTGGGTCGACGATCCGAAGAGCCCAGACGCTCCCGAGCTGCGCCTGAAAGACGGCTATTTCGACGTGACCGCGAAGGCCTTCGCCGCGCCCCAAGTCATCCACGACGAGGAGTGGGGCGACTTTCCGGCATGCTGGCTCGTGGGCGAGCTCCCGCAGACGAGCTGCAACCCCAGCGAGGTGAAGCTGCGGCTCGCGTTCAAGAAGGTCGTCGACACCGACTACGAGCCCGCCGACTACGACGGCAAGAAGATGGACATGTTCGGGTATTTCACGAACGACCGCTTCGGCTACGACCGCCGCTACGGCATCGTCGACGACCGCTGGAAGCGCTTCGCCTCGCGGTGGAACATCTGGCAGCGCTCGCACGACGACGCCGTCGCCTGCGGCACGACCGCCACCACGCCGGCCGGCGCCGACGTCCACCGCGACGTCGACGGCAACGGCACCGAGGACGAGTGCGAGAAGGTCGGGCGCGGCTCGCGCTGCGACGAGTTTCGGCACGCGTGCACGATCCCGCTCCGAGATCGCAAGGTGAAGACCACCGTGTGGCACACGAACCGCGGCTTCCCCGAGGACCTCTTCGAGGGCTCCAAGAAGGTCGTCGAGACCTGGAGCGACACCGTGCGCGCCGGCGTGTTGGCCGCGCGCCTCGTCGAGTGTCGTCGCACGAAGGAGGCGGGCTGCGAGGAGCGCCTCGGGTGGCCGGCCACCTGGTCGGACGACTTCACGCCACCCTTGGGCGAGGGCGAGCGTCAGGTGCCGCGCGTGTTCGTGCTGTGCCACAACCCGGTCGACCCATCGAAGGACGATCCGGCGTGCGGCACCGAGCCCATCAGCCCTCGAGTGGGCGACCTGCGCTTCAACCTCTTCTCCTTGGTCGACAGCCCACAGCGCCAGTCGCCGTGGGGCATCATGGTCGACGCCGAAGACCCGCTCACCGGCGAGAAGATCGCTGGCAGCGTGAACCAGTGGCGGTCCGTGCTCGACCGCGCCTCCGCCACGCTGACGGATCTCGTCGGCCTGCTGAACGGCGAGATCGCGCCGACCGCCTTCGTGAAGGGGCAGAACGTGGCCGACTGGGTGAAGCAGAACACCCGGGGCGCGCCCCTCCCGGGCGGGATGAGCGCGGCCGAGGTCGCGTCGCGCCACGAGGCGTTCGACCCGAAGGTCATGGCGCCGTTCGTCACGGGGAAGCCAGGAGCGTCGCGTCTGCTGCCGCCCACGCTGCGCCGCAAGAACCGCATGCGAGAGCTCAGCCAGTCGGGGCGGATGGGCGCCGGCGACGCGGTGATCGCCGACAGGCTCGCGAAGCTGCGCGGCTCCTCGCTGGAGGCGCAGATCGTGACCCCCGAGATGGCGCAGCTCGCTGGGCAAGACCCGCGGCTCCCGGTCACGAAGGAGCTCGCGGCCAAGGCCTCACCGCTCCGCGCGCTGGGCACGCCGGCCTTCCGGCGGGCCTACGAGGCGCGCAAGCGCGTGGGTCGCGCCCACAGGCACTCGTGTCGGCGCGAGGGGCCCGAGGCGGACAACCTGGTCGGCCTCGCCCGCGAGGCCCAGCGGCTGTTCGGGACCATCGACCCCGCGGATCCCGAGGCCGCCCGCACGAAGCGCGACAAGGTGTTCGCCTGGGCGCGCCAGAAGTTCTCGGACAGCGTGTTCTCCCACGAGTTCGGGCACGCGGTGGGCTTGCGGCACAACTTCGCGGGCACCTTCGACTCGCTCAACTACGGCAGCGAGTACTGGCAGCTCCGCACGAACAACGGCACCGTGAAGAAGACCTGCGCAGATGGGAACACCGACGGCGAGGAGTGCATCGGCCCCCGCTGGAAGGACCCGCTCACGCAGCGCGAGACCGACGGGCTCATCAACGCGTCGGCCAGCAGCAGCGTGATGGACTACCCCGGTGACCACGTCCAAGACTTCTTCATCATTGGCAAGTACGACCGCGCGGCGGTGCGCTTCGGGTACGGCGGCACGGTCGACGTGTGGAACGCGCCCTCGGTCACCGTCACCTCGAGCTCGCCGCTCGCGAAGCGCGACGCCTACCGCCGGACCGCCTTCGCGACCTCACCCGGTCTCTTCGGCGTGATCTCCTTCCCGGAGCCGAACAACGCCAACTATCGCTATATCCACTACAGCGAGTACGCGAAGGAGTTCGGCCTCCTCGGTGAGTGCACGCCCAGCCCGACCGCGCCGCTCGGGGCCACGTGTACGGGCGCGCCGCTCGACGTCGTCGACTATCGCGACATGAGCGACTTCGTGACCGACCCCGACTACCCCGACTTCACGCGGGTCGAGCGAGTGACCGATCCGACCGGGCGGGTGCGGCGCGGGTACATGTTCTCGTCCGACGAGTACTCCGACTCGGGCAACGTCCCGTCGTTCTCCTACGACTCCGGCGCCGACGCCTACGAGCAGGTGCGCTTCCTCGAGCAGGGCTACGAGAACCGGTACATCCTCGACGCCTTCCGTCGAAACCGCGTCACGTTCAACTCGTGGGACGTGGTGGCGCGCACGCAGTCGCACTACCTGGACGCCATCCAGAACATCGCGAAGACCTTCGGCTTCGCGATGGTGCTCGAGACCCCCGACCCGACGGCCCCCGACAAGAGCCTCCTCGCCGACGGAAACTACGGACCGCTCTCGCTCGCGTCGACCCTGGCGTTCGATCTCTTCACGCGCTCGCTCATGCGACCGGAGCCGGGCTCGTACTGCTCGACGGGCGCGGATGACTGCTACGCGATCGCGCCCTACGGTGTCCGGAAGGACATCTTCATGGCGGACTCGGCGCCCACGAAGGACACGAAATACCCGTTCGCGCTGCCCCTCGGACAGGGGCGCTACATCCACAACGACTTTGACTACGGGCAGGGTTATTGGTGGTCCGACTACCAGACCCAAGTGGGGTCCTTCTACGACAAGACCTGGGCGCTCTATTACCTGTCGGAGGCGTTCGATACCTTCATCTCGAACTCCAAAGAAGACTTCGTCGATGGCCGCTACAAGAACGTGAACTTCGCGACGCTGTACCCCACGCAGGTGCAGCGCCTCATGGGGGCGGTGCTCACGGGAGACGTGGAGTCCATGGCGCCGTGGGTCGACGGCTCGAACGCTCTGGTCTACCCGCCGTGGCGGAACCTCGGCTCCTTGGGGACGCGCCCGGCCTCGGCCAGGGTCGTAGACCCCGCGTTCGGCTGGAGCCAGCAGCTCTACGCGATGGTGTGGGGCACGATGCTCTTCCCCACGAGCTGGTCGCAGGCCTTCCTCGACGACTCCCGGATCGTGTCCCGCGCGGGCGAGACCGTGACCTGGCCCGTCGGCGAGACCTACACCTTCATCAACCCGGCCACGGGGCTCACCTACCGCGCCCACACCACCGGCACCGAGCGGGATTTCGAGCTCGACCATCAGAAGAGCATCGGCGCCCGCATGTTGGAGTGGGCGAACCGCCTCGTCACGATCGCGTATCTCGTGGAGCGCGAGGCTAACGGGTCGGTGCGCATGAACGCCGACGGGACCCCCAAGCTGCTGCTCGCGGGCGGCAAGCCGCAGCTCGACCCCGAGAACCCCGGGGCCGACGCGACGCTGAAGCGCTACGTGACGAACATCGAGGTGATGCGTCAGCTCACGTCGACCTACGTGATGCCGCTCGAGTCGAGCCTGCCCGATCCTTGAACCAGGGCTTCAGCCCGCGGGCGGTGCCTGCAAGCTGGGACTTGCACCCATCGCCCGCGCCAGCGCTTCGAGGTCGAGGCGCTGGAGCACGCTCTTCTGGATAGGGCGCTTCGCGTCCCAGAACACCCGCGCGCTCAGGAAGTCGGCGGCGAGCGGCGAGCGGAGAGCGTCGGCGGCGCGCGTGGCCTCGGCCTCGTCGTCGAAGGGGAGGTAGTAGCACGTGTCGTCGAACATCACCGGGGCCGCACCCTCGCCGCGCGGCCCGAGCAGCGAGACCAGCAGGCGCTTGTGGAGCCCAGAGACGGCGACCTTCCACGGCGCGAACGCGTAGGGGCCGACGCCGAAGATCGCGAATGGCGGGCGTCCGCGGTAGATGGCGCTCCTGCGCGCGTCGAGGCGCGCGCGGTGCGACGTCAGATACGCCCAGGCGCGCGGCGCGGTCTCGCGCAGGCGGGTGGTGTCCTCGCCGAGCGCGCGCTGCGGCACGATCACCGCGCGGTCCGGGCCACTCCGCGCGAGATCGGCGCCCTTCAGCAGCGGGAACACCACGGAGGGCTCGAGCTCGACGACCTCGCCCAGGCCGTTGACCCAGCCGCTCCCGCCCCCCCCCGCCTCCCGCGTGAGCTCCATGACCGCGGCGCAGTCGTGCTT
The DNA here is from genome assembly GCA_016720545.1 of Myxococcales bacterium. NCBI lineage: Bacteria > Pseudomonadati > Myxococcota > Myxococcia > Myxococcales > Myxococcales bacterium. The sequence goes on along the minus strand of JADKKK010000003.1, from coordinate 602,392 downwards.
CAGGCCGGAGCGCCACTCGGTCGCCGACAGCCCCTCGAGGTGGAGCGTCTCGCGGAGTCTCCGCGTGTCGGGCACGAGGGCGCCGTCGCGGAGCCCGAGCCACGCCTCGGGCGCCGAGGCGTCGAGGGAGCCGCGCACGGGCCACTCGCCGGGGCGCGCGGGCTCACGCTCGCCACGCGCGAAATGGCAAACGAACCACACCGCGTCCACCGACGCTCGGAAGTGCCTCCGAGCGTCGAGACGCCAGAGCCCGCCAGGCCGCGCGCCGAAGCGCGCCTCCACGTCGCTCGCCAGCACGCGCCGGGCGACCTGGCTTTTGCAGAGTACAGCCAATGTCCCCTGGCGGCCGGCGAGCGCCTCGATGAGCCGCAGGAGCATCCACTCGGAGATGTCGAAGTCGCTCTGCCCCGTGAGCGCACCATAGCGCCCGAGCGATAGGCCACGAGTGCCCTTCACGGGCAGGTTTCCAGCGCCGAGCGCGCCCTGCACCGAGCTCGTCACCCATGGCGGGTTGCCTGTCACGAGGATGGGCTCCGGGAGGCGAGCGAGCGCCCGCCGCCAGTCGTGGGAGAAGAAGTTCGCCTGGCGCAGGCTCGCGGGGCCCGCAAAGGCCTTGAGCGCCTGCCTCGCGGCGCCGAGGTGCGCGGCGTCGAGGTCGTAGCCGAGCAGCGTCGCTTCGGGGAGGCGCTCGCGCGCCGCCACGAGGAAGGCGCCGCGCCCGCATGTCGGCTCGACGACCGACGCGGGGTGTGGCCGAGCGTCATCGATCGCGAGCGCCAGCGCGGCGCGCGCAAGCTCGAGCGGTGTCTGCCAGTCGCCGCGAGCTCGACGTGTCGGCGTCGATCCGCCGTCGGTGCTCCTCGTGGTCACGGCTGCGCCGCCGCCCCTTCGTTGCTCACTTTGAGGGTCATGGGAGGGGCTCTGCGCTCGGTGGTCGCCTCGCGGGCATGGTTCTCGGATCGCCGTCGCCGCGCTCGTGGCAGCGGCTGATTTGCTAGTCCCCTGGAGTCTTTTTTTCTCCCGGCCCGGGTCGCCCCTCCGGGGCCGGGGGGGGGGGGGGGGGCCCCCCCCCGGGGGCGGGGCCGCCCCCCCCCCCCCCCCCCCCCCCCCCCGGGGGGGGGGGGGCGCCCCCCCCGGGGGCGGGGGGGGGGGGGGGTGGCCCCCCCGGGCGCCCCCCCCCCGCCCCCGCACACCCCCCCCCCCCCCCCCCCGCGGCCCCCCCCCCCCCCCCCCGGGGGGGGGGCGGCGGCCCCCCCCCCCCCGGGGGGGACCCCCCCCCCCGGGGACTAGCATGACGCGATGCGCTTCGGACTCGTCGCGATCCTTTCGTTCTGCGTCGCGTGCACCTCGACCGCCCCGCCCACGCCGGGCGTCGAGGACGCCGCCCCGCCGCCGGCCCCCACCGCGAGCGTCCCGCCGACGGACGCGACGCCGCCAGCGGTGGACGCGAGCTCACCCGATGCCGCGGCCGACGCCGCGGCCGACGCGGGCCTGACGCTCACGGAGTACCCGCGACGAGGCTCCCCGATCGATGACGCCCGCGCGCCCCAAGGCCCGGGCCTGCTGCTCGGCGGAGGTGGCGCCGACGTCGACGCCGCGTTCGTGGCGGCTCACGATCTCGTCGTCGGGAGCGCCGGGCGCGGCGGCGACGTGGTGGTCCTCCGGGCGACGGGCGCCAACGCCTACGACGCCTACCTCGATGGCCTCGCGGCGTGGAGCTCGGTGCAGACGTTCGTCGTGCCGGCGCTCGCACCGCCCCGCGATCTCGCCTACGTGGCGGCCGCCGTCGACAAGGCGGAGCTCGTCTTCTTCGCGGGGGGCGATCAGGCCGACTACGTGGCGTGGAAGGGGAGCGCGCTCATGAAGGCCGTGCAGGGGGTCTACGATCGCGGAGGGGTGGTCGGCGGCACCAGCGCGGGCGCCGCCATTCTCGGCCCGAGCGTGAACGACGCGACGCTCGCGGGCACGGTGCCGATCACGTCGAAGACCCTCCTCGCGAACCCCTACGACCCAATTGTGCACTTTACACAGAACATGCTCGTCTTCCCGCCGCTCTCGCGGGCCATCACCGACAGCCACTTCACCGAGCGCGACCGAATGGGGCGGCTCGCCGGGTTCATGGCGCGGCAGGTCGCCGACGGCGTCATCACCGGCGCGCCCATCGGCGTCTATGGCGTCGCGGTGGACGAGGGCACGACGCTCTTCATCGACAAGCGCGGCGTTGGCCGGGCGCTGCGGCAGGGGGCCACGGGCTCTGCGTTCATCGTGCGAGGCGGCGTCCCCGATCGGGTGCTGGCGGGGCAGCCGCTCGTGTACCGCGACATGTCGGTGCTGCGCCTCGACGCGCCGACCGACACCTACGACTTCACCCGGCGCTGCGGCGTTGGGCGCGGCTACCCGCTCACCGCGGTCGGGCAAGGTGTGCCGCCGCACACGACGCCCGCTGATCCCTACCGAGCCGCCGGCGCGGCGGAGGCCTGCCCGTGAGCGTCCACCGCCCGCTCGTGTGGCCCGCGCACGCCGCCGCCGTCGCGCTCTTCGCGGTCGCGTGCTCCAAGCCGGCGCCGCTCCCGTCCGCGCCGACGCTCGACGGCGATCCCGCCCCGACCCCGACGGCCACGGAGACGGCCACAGCGACGGCCAGCGCTCCCGAGCCGCCGCCCGACGCGCGCGAGGCGGAGGCGCCGCCGCCCGACCTCTTGAGCCGCGAGCAGGTCACGGCCGCCGGGCGCTCGCGCACCTACGGGCTCCGACTCCCGAAGAACCACGATCCGAGGACGCCCACTCCGCTCGTCTTCGTCTTCCACGGCGACGGCGAGGACGGCTTCTCGCTCTATCGTTACTTCAAGTTCCAAGAGGCCAGCGGTGACGCAGCGATCTTGGTGTACCCGAGCGGCGAGGGCGCCACGTGGGACCTCTACACGCCCGCCGATCGCAACAAGGACATCGCCTTCGTGGAGGCCATCCTCACGCAGCTCGCGGGGCGTGTCGCCGTCGATCGCGCGCGCGTATTCGCGTCCGGGTGGAGCAACGGTGGCTTCTTCGTCAACCAGCTCGCGTGCCGCCGGAGCGCGCTGCTGCGTGGCGCCGCGTCGAGCTCCGGGGGCGCGCCCTACGAGCCCGAGTCGCCCAACGACAAGTGGCCCAACGGCTTCCAACACTGCCCGAACCAGGCGCCGGTCCCGTACCTCGCCATCCACGGCTTGGCGGACGGCACCGTCCAGCCCAGCGGCGGCGAGTTCAGCGCCGCGTATTGGGCCTACGTGAACGGCTGCGGGGGGACGCGCGCGGTCGCCTCGGCGCCGTGCGAGGCCTATTCGGGCTGCAAGCCCGGAAAGCCCACGATCTACTGCCCTATTCAGGGCATGGGACACCAGATATGGCCCCAGGCCGCGAAGGTGCAGTGGGACTTCTTCAAGGCGCTCTGAGCCGCGTGCGCTTCTAGAGCGCCGATCCGAATCAAGCGGATCGGCGCTTAGCAGCCTGTTGATTTACGGACCGAGGCTCGGCGTCGTCCGCGCCCGGCCCGCCAAGGCGCGATCCGAGGAGCGGGCGGAGCGTGTTCCAGGTGGGCGTTTCTAGGTGAGCACGCACCGCAGGATCGCAACGACGGCGGTCGGGATGCGGCGGCGACGGGCCGACGGGAGTAAATCAACGGGCTGTTAGTCGCGACCGGCGTCCGCGGAGGCCGCACGCGGCGGGAAGAAGATGACGTACGAGCTCGGCCCCACGGTCATGAGCACCGCGCGGTCGCCCTGCCGCTCGCGCACGAACTTGCCGTGCCAGGCGAGCGACCTCCACGCGTCGGTTTCGCGAATGGCCTCCGGCACGACGAGGTCGACCTCCATGTACTTCGCGCCGAGCTTCCGCGTGAGCTCCGCGCCGAAGCTCCACGACTCGTGCCCCTTCTTGGGCACGACGTCGTTGTGGAGCGCGCCGCCATACGCGATGAGGAGCGAGTCCTTCCCGGCCGTAAGGTCAAGGAACTTGCCTATGTCGCTGGCGGTGAGCCGGGCGATCATCGACAACATTTGATCGACGTCGCCGCCGCCCGCGTCGAGGATGCGCAGGTAGTCCTCGCACGGCGGCGTGAGCACGTGCGGGCGAATGCCGGCGGCCTTGGCGGCGGCGCCGAGCGTGACGAACTCGTTCTGGTTACTGGCGGCCTGCGGGGCGGCGACGGCCTTCTGCTGCTGCGCGACCTTCTGCTCGGTCTTCTTGCCGCAGCTCCCGTTGGCCACCCACAGCTCGAGCACCAGATCGGTCGCCTTCCCCTTGAACAGAGGCAGCAGCCCGTCGGTGAAGCGCTTGGTGGTGGAAGGCCCGCCGGGGCCGTCCTTCTGGGCGTGGGCCTCGCCGAACGCCATGACGCGAGGTCCCTTCGAGAGCAGCGCCGCGACGGCCTCTTCGGGGCGCGCGAAGGTCTCGCACGGCACGTCGACGCAGGGCGAGGCGTCCGCCCGCGCGACGTGGGCGGCGTCGGCGCCGGTGGGAGGGGGTGAAGCTCCCGTGGCGCTCGAGCTCGCCGTCGCCGGGGAGGGCGGGGGAGGCGACTTGCAGGCTGCCAGCGCCAACGTCAGCGCGCAGACCGCCGCGAGGCGCGCCGCGCGCGCGGTGGCGCCGACGAGCGACCGAGGGGCGGGGGGTGGGGGGGCGAACACGAACATGGAGCCAGTCTACCACCCGCGCACCCGCGCACCCGCGCACCCGCGCACGCGCGCACCCGCGTGGCGATGCCGGAGCGCACGCCCGTGAGGTCACCGGTACGGGGCGGCGGTGCGCGCCTCGATGAGGAGGCCAAGCTCGCGGAAGCAGCGGTCGTAGAGCACCTGCTCGGCGCGGCGGCCGGGCGGCGAGCCGAGCAGGCCCGCGGGGCGCGAGAGGAGCCGAAGCACGCCCGCCTGCTCCACGAGCTCGCTCGTCGCCACGACGCGCGTGGCTCCTTGCTCTCGCTCTAGCACCACGCGGTCGAGGAGCACGAGCTCGGGGCCCACGCGGGTCTCGGTGGAGAGCGAGCGCGCCGTCGTGCACTCGGTGATCTCGGTGGAGGCTCGAACGCGCTTCGGGCCGAGCTTCCAGGTGACCAAGAACTGCGAGCCCAGGCCGAACGCGGGGCCGCCGTCGTGCACGAGGTCCACGAGGCCCGTGACCCACGTGGGGTAGGCGGCGCTGTCGGCGAGCACGGCCCACACGAGCTCGGGGCTCCGGTGAACGGCGAGCTCCGCCGACAGATAAATCACGGCCCGTGCGGGCTCAGCCCGCGGCGGGCTTCGGGGTCTTGGCGGTGCTGGCCGGGAGCTTTGGCGGGTCGATCTTGAGGGGCTCGGCGGTGAGCGTCTTCAGGAACGTGACGATCGACGCCACGTCGGCGTCGCTGAGGTCCTTACCGAGCTGGTAGCTGCCCATGAGCTTCACGGCCTGCTCGAGCGTCGCCACCGAGCCGTCATGCAGATAGGGCCCGGTCTTCTCGACGTTGCGGAGGCTCGCCACCTTGAACGAGTGGCGGTCGGTCGCCTGCTTGGTCACCGCCTCGCGACCGATGTCTTTCCCCTCGGCGAGCGGGGGATACGGCTTCGCCTGGCCGAGCTTCTTGTACTCGGTGCCGCCGAACGTGGCCGTCGAGTGGCAGGTGTTGCACCCCACCGAGAGGAACTTCTGGAAGCCCGCCTTCTCGGCGTCGGAGAGCGCCTTCGCGTCGCCCTTGGTGAACGCGTCGAAGCGGGACGACGTGGCCAGCGTGCGCTCGAAGGCGCCGATGGCCTTGCCCACGTTCACGACCGTGAGGGCCGGGGTGTCGCCTGGGAAGGCCTTCTTGAAGGCGTCGGCGTACTCGGGCATCGACTCGAGGACGGTCACGATCGCCTGGTCGTTCGCGAGCGCCATCTCGCCGGGGTTGGTGATGGGCTTCGTGGCCTGCGCCTCGACGTCGGGGGCGCGGCCGTCCCAGAACTGCGCGACGTGCGCCGCGGCGTTCAGCGTGGTGGGCGAGTTGCGGTTGCCGCGCTGGCCCTTGTGCCCGGGCGAGGTCTTCTCGCCGTCGACGCCGTATTTGGCGAGGTCGTGGCACGAGTTGCAGGAAATTTGCTGGTTTTTCGAGAGGCGCGCCTCGAAGTAGAGCATCTTCCCGAGGGCGATCTTCTCGTCGGTGAGGGCGTTCTTTGGGCTCTCGAAGCGGGCAGGAAGCCCCGCGAAGGCGGCGACCTGCGCCGGGTCGACGGTGACGCCGGAGGAGGCGGGGGCCTCCAGGTAGGCCGAGTGGGGCGGCGGCGGCGGCGGATCCTTTCGTTTGTTGCTGTCCTCGCAGGCGGGGAGCAGAGCGGACAGACCCACGATTCCAAGGCCCAGGGCGAGGAGGCTCGACGCGCGCATGGCGGCGGTTTACTCGCGTCCGCGCGCGTTTGCAAATACCGAGAGGTTCAGCCCGGGCCCGCGTCGCTGGGGCCCGCGTCGCTGGGGCCCGCGTCGCTGGGGCCCGCGTCGGCCGGCGGGGGCGGGGGCGGCGGCGGCGGCGCCTCGGGGTCGTCGCAGAACGCCGTGTTCTCCGCGTTGATCTTGCACACCTGCCCGAGCGCCGAGCAGTCGATCTTGTTCACGCGCTGCGGACCTTCCTTCTTCGACACGCACCGAGTGGCCACTTTGTTCGTGGCGTCGCAGGTGCCCCACACCGGCACGCCCGCGCACTCGGGCGCGGCGCTGTCGAGCAGATCGATCACCCGCGGGCCGATGGTGGCGTAGACCTCGCCGACGACGCTGCAGGGGTAGGTGCGGCCCTTGAACGACCCTGAGACCACCGCGACGACCACGTTCTCGTCCTTCACCCGCGCGAGCAGCGGCCCGCCAGAGTCGCCGCTGCACGGCTGCGCGTCGTTGTCGCCAAGGCCGAGGTACGCCTCGTACCCCTTCAGGAGCTCGAGGTCGTAGAACTTCTTCATGCGCTCTTCCTGCGCTTTTACGTAGTCCTCGCCGTCGTGCTTCGCGATGAACGCCGCGAACTGTTCGTAGGTGGGGAACACCCTCTGCACCGGCTTGCCGCTCACGCCTTGCAGGGTGAGCTGCCCGGCCTTGCGCTGCCCCGAGTTGCGCTCCCGATCGTGCACGCCGAAGCCCACGGCGGTGAACTTCTGGCCCACCTTCGACTCGCTGAGCAGCGCGCCGTCGACGCGTAGCGGCGTGATGTCGTCGATGGGCGCCTCGAGGAAATAGAGCGCCACGTCCGACCCGAGGCTGACGAAGCCCGCGTCGTGCACCGGCGCGAGGAGCACGCTCTTCACCCGGACGGTCTTCAGCGGCTTGGTGCTGTCGGGCCCCACCGCAAAGTAGATGGGCTCCTCGTCGAGCATCGTGTGGCCGCTCTTCGGGTCGCGGGCCGCGCAGTGCTTGGCCGTGAGCACCACCGTCGGCGCGATGAGCGTCGCCGTGCAGAAGTAGTCGAAGGTGTCGTCGAACGCCTTGTGGCCCACCGTGCCGATCGCGTTCAGCTTGGCCCCGGTCGCGTCCACGCCGCCGATGATCGAGTCGTCGGAGCTCCCGGGGGCGCTGGTTGGCCCGTCGCTGCACGCGCCGAGCCCGAGCGAAAGAAGTCCGAGGGTGCACGCCGCGCTGTAGAGGAGAGCTCGCATGCCCAGCGGGGTGCACTCCGTGTGCCAATGTAGGACAGCGGCGCTATTCGCGCTTTTCCGAGGCGCCGGCGTGCTCCCGGGCGCGGACCTGGATCGCCGCCGGCCCACAAACAAACGCGGACGACCCACGGCCGGGGCCGCGGGTCGTGCGCGCGAGGGCAAGCCGCGATGTGCCGCGCGCGCTCAGTACGCGCCGAGCGCGGGGCCCGTGCGGTTCTTCGCGCGCACGACGCCGGCTTCGGCCTCGCCGCCCTCGATCGCCTTCTCGAGGTTGTCGATGTTGATGTTCGCGCCGAGGTAAACGCGCATGTCCTGGTAGCGATCGAAGAACGGGTTGCCGAAGGTGCCGTCGGCCCGCAGGGTGCTGCGGCCCATGTAATACCCGATTTCGGGCGTGAGCCACGAGTTCGCCTCGTAGTCGAGCCAGAAGCTGAAGTACGTGCCGTTGCGGACCGTGGTCGGGTCGGAGAGGCGCTGCGCTGTCAGACCGCGCGTGGCGTCGACGTCGTTCTCGGGGCTGAACTTGTAGAGGAACTGGTGCGAGAGGTTGAACCAGAACGCGGGGCTGAACTTGCCATAGGTCACCGACACGATGGCCGACCAGGAGAGGATGTCGGAGGCGTTCGCCGAGCCGCCGAGCTGATCGTCGCAGCCCGCGCCCGCGCCGAAGCAGGCGCGCTTGTAAGGGAAGTCGCCGCGGATTCCGCCCGTGGTGTTCGAGTAGAGCGGGTGCGAGTAGGTCGCGAAGCCGATGACGTCGAGCTCGCCCTCACGAGGCAGCTCGAAGGACTTGAAGAGCTGCACCGTCAGCGCAGGAGTCACGATCATGGTGCGCGCGCGCGACTCGGGAGAGGTGGGCGCCGTGAGGCCGACCGCGACCTGAGGCTTGATCCCCGCGAACGCCGGGATGCCCCGATAGAACAGCTGGAGGCCCGTGTCGCCGAAGCGCGGCTCGTTCCGCGTCGTGGTGGTGTCGCTGTTCGTGAACTCGTACGTGAAGGTCGTGCGGGCGCGGATCTGCCAGTCCTTCGACAGCGCGTAGCGCGGCAGGAAGAACAGCGTCATGTCGGTGGTGGGGTTCTGGTACTGCGTCTGCCCCGCCGCGAACGTGCTGGTCGCCGTCGCGACCTGCGTGAAGAGCTGCGTGCCGGCGAACGGGCGCGGCTTCTTCGCCTTCTTCGGCTCTTCCTTCTTGGCCGGCGTGGCCGCGTCTTTCTTCGGGGCGCCCGTGCTGAGCGTCAGGCCCGTGGCCGGAGCGGCGGCGGCTGGAGCCGCGGCTGGCTCTGCGGGGGCTGGCTCTGCGGGCGGCGGCGTCGTCGCGGCGGGCGCGGTGGTCGTAGGCGCGGGATCTGCGCTCTGTGCGTAGGCCGGGCGCACCGAGAAGACGCCCAGCACGCCCACACCCGCCACGGCCAACACGAACGCCAACGATCCTGCTGCTCTCTTCATCGCTTCCCGCTTCCCTGTGGTGCCCTGGCGCGCTCGCGGCCGGCGGCCCGCAACGTGCAAACTTCGTGCTAGAACTGTCGCGTGCTGTAACTTGCGGAAACGATTCGAGTCTTCGAAGCCGCTGGCCGTGGGCCTCGCGGGCGCAGTCAGTTCGCTAACGACCCAACCGTGCGCGCGCGTTGCTTCTAGCTCCGCACCTGGGGCGCCGCAAGAGACAACCGCGCCACCTGAGCGCCCGCTCCGTGCTATCGCTGGGGTCTCGTGGAAGGCCTCCGATCCGCCCGCGCGCACTCGCGCGTGCCCTGCGCGAGGATCGGAAGGGGTGACCCGCACCGGTCGCGAGGTGGGGCGCGGGGGCGCCTGCGCACGTGGGCCTCCCAGGCGTTCGCCCTGCTGGTCACGCTCGCGGTGACCCCCGCGGAGGCCGCCGGGCCGCTCGGCCGGCAGGGCGCGCCGCTCGACACCAGCCGCTACACGGTCGATCTGTTCCAGGGGCCGCTCGCCGCGTCGAACCGCGTCACGGGCCTCGCCGGCGCCGTCGCGCCGCTCGCGGAGGGCATCGACATGCACGCGTTCAACGCGGCCTCGCCCGCGGTGCGCACGGCGTCGTCGCGCTCGGTGACCGAGTTCGACATCAGCGCGGGCCTCACGCTCCCGGGCGGGATCCGCGACCTCGACTACGACAACAACGGCAAGCGCGGCTTCGCCTACGACAACTTCTTCTTCGTGACGATGGCGGGGCAGGTCCAGCAGGGGCCGTTCGGGCTCGGCGCCACGGTCGATGTGCAGCAGTACGACCTCGGCGCGACGACCGGCGCGGAGGGCGTCTCCAGCGTGGCGTTTCGCCTCGTGCAGGCCCGGCTCCTCGCGGCCACGGCCGTGGGCGACGAGCTCACGATCGGCGGCGGCCTGCGCGGCGTGCTGTTCACCCTCCGCGACGCGGCGCTCTCGGGCATCGGCTTCTCGAGCATCACCGACCTGCGCGGCGTGCTCACCATGGCCGGCGTCGGCCCCGAGGTGGGCGCGCTGTGGGCGCCGCTGCGGCTCCCGCTCCGCATGGGCCTCTCGCTGCGCGCGCCGGTCGCCGGGCAGCTCATCCCCGGAGACACGACCGTGGTCGACGCCTCCGGCGATCGCCGGCTCGGCAAGCTCTACCTCCCCGACCGCGTCGAGGTGCCCTGGCAGATCGAGTGGGGCGTGGCGGTGCAGCTCGGGCCGCGCCCGCTCAACGTGAAGTGGCTCGACTCGACGGCGGTGCAGCACGAGGTGGTCGAGTCGCACCGAAAGACCCCGGACGAGCCGCGCTCCGCGGTGGTCTCGCGCATGGGGCGGCGCGCCTACGAGCGGCTGCCGCGCGAGAAGCTCCTGCTCTCGATCTCGTTCACCGCGACCGGCCCCGTCGCGAACGCCGTAGGGCTCGAGTCGTTCCTCGCCGGGCAGATCGATCGCTCGGGCGAGCGGGTCTCGCTCACGCCGCGCCTGGGCGTCGAGACCGAGGCGTGGCCAAACCGCATGATGTTTCGCGCCGGCACCTACTCCGAGCCCACGCGATTTCGCGGCGGCGCGCGCCGACTCCACGGCACCGTCGGCATGGACCTGAAGACCTTCTCTTCCGACGTGTTCGGCCTCTACGAGGACCCGCTGCCGTTTCGCATCGGCGGCTCGCTCGACTTCGCTCGTGAGTACTTCGGCTGGAGCGTGACCGCGGGCATTTGGAACTAGCAGTACTGCGAGAGGTTCCCTCTCGCTACGCAGTTCGCTGCGCGAACGGCAGTAGTGCTAGCCCTGTCCCGTAGGGGGCGCGGCGCCCCTCTCGGCCACAAAGCTGGCCGATTCACCCTCCGGCTTGTCCGCTCCCGCGGCCAACTACCACCACTGCGAGAATGAAGTCTCGCAGGTGTGCTAACCAACCCAAGCCGTGGCGCCCGGGCGCTCGCCGCGCCGAGCGGCCGCGGACCTCGGCCGCCGCGTACCGCCCCGCCGGACACTGAAGCTTGCTATCTTCCGCGCTCGCCGTGCGAACCTGGTCGCTACCACGCATCGTGTCCGGCCTCGTGCCCGCGCTCGCGCTGGCGGTGCTGCTGGTGCTCGTGGGCTCGCCTGCGCACGCGGGCGGCCCGCTCGGCGCGCAGGGCTCGCCCATCACGACGAGCAGCTACACGATCGACCTGTTCCAGGGGCCGCTCATCGGCTCGTCCCGCGTCACCGCGGTCGGCGGCTCGGTCGTCGCGCTGGCGGCGGGTGCGGACATCATGACCGCGAACCCCGCGACGCCGGCCGTGCGCTACCCCTCGTCGCACTCCGTGACCGACTGGAACGCCGGCATCGAGTGGCGCTTCCCAAGCCAACTCGGCACGACCGACTTCGACAACAACGGCACCAAGGGCTTCGCCTACAACGACTTCGTCTTCCTCTCCACGAGCGGCTACGTGCAAGAGGGCCCGCTCGGCATCGGGGTCGCGCTCGACGTCCAGCAGTACGAGCTCGGTCGCATTGGGGGCGCGCCCGTCATCAAGAGCGCCTCGGTGCGCCTCGCCTCCCTTCACTTGATGGCGGGCTACAGCCTCGACGACGAGGTGCACCTAGGGTTCGGTCTGCGGGGCGCGCTGCTCACGCTCCGCGACTCTGGCCAGTCCGAGCTTACCGCCGTGCCGGGCACGGAGGGGCTCCTCACCATGGCGGGCCTCGCCCCCGAGCTTGGCTTTTTGTGGGCGCCGAGGGCACACCAGCTCCGCGTCGGGGCGGCCGCCCGCGCGCCCGTCGTCGGCAAGGCCACGAGCAGCGACATCGAGCCCGACGCCGCGGGCGATCTGCGCGTAGGCGCCATGTACCTGCCGCGGGCCATCGAGCGCCCATGGGAGCTCGAGTGGGGGGTCGCCGTGCAGCTCGGCGAGCGGCCGCTCAACGTTCGCTGGCTCGATCCGCGCACCATCCCCCGGGCCGAGCTCGAGCGCTTTCGCACGTCGCCCGACGACACGCGCCAGGTGCTCATCAACCGGTACGAGCAGCAGCGACGCGTGCGCTTCCCGCGCCCCAAGCTCCTCCTCACGACCTCTTTCATGATCACCGGTCCCACGGTCAACGCGGTGGGCATGGAGTCGTTCCTCGCGCAGCGGGTCGATCGGTCGGGGCGGCACGCGTCGTTCACGCCTCGCCTCGGCGTCGAGACCGAGGCCCTACCGAACTGGCTCTGGCTTCGCGCGGGCGCCTACCTCGAGCCGACGCGCTTCGCGCAGTCGTCCCCGCGACTCCACACCACAGTGGGGCTCGAGGCCCACGTGTTCGAGTCCCACGTGTTCCATCTGTGGGACTCGGCCGTGCCGTTTCGCCTGGGCGTGAACCTCGACGTGGCCCGCGACTACTACGATTGGAACTGGACCTGGGGCCTCTGGTACTGAAGGCGCTGGGTGCTGGGCGCGCGGTCTCCGTGACGAGCCATGACAACCTCGCCGAAGACCGGGAGGCGCCGCGGCCGCGGTGGGTTCCCGTCGCCCCGAGGGGCGGCTACACTCCGCGCATGGTCCTTGGGGGAAGGCTCCGCGCCTCGACGCTGCTCGCCGCCGCCGCGTGGCTGGTGGCCTTCGCGTACGCCGCGCGAGCCGGCGCCGTCGCAGAGCCTACTGTCTACGACAATCATCAGCTCTATTTGATCGGGAGTCGCGCCGCTGGAATGGGCGGGGCCTACACGGCCCTCGCCTGCGACGAGGGCGCGCTGCACTACAACCCCGCCGGGCTCGTCTGCGCACGACACTCGCACCTGGAGCTCGTCGCGAACGCGTACATGATCCAGAGCCTGTCGGTGCCTAGGGCGCTCGGCGATGGGCAGAACCTCTCCGCGACCACGTACCACTCGATCCCCAGCATGGTCGGCGGCGTGTACGTGCTCGCGGACGGCGAGGCGTCGGGCGCCGGCCGCCAGGCGCTAGGCTTCGCAGTGTCGATCCCGTACTCGATCGCCCTGAAGACGGCGCCCTCGAGCAACACGCGGAACTTCCTCTCGGGCACCTGGCGCGACGACGTCCTGGCGGGCGACGTCGGGTATGCCTACCAGATCACCCCATCCCTCGGCCTCGGGGTGTCGCTCGGCGGAATGATGCGTGTGATGAGCGGCGCGAACACGCTCCTCGTCACCCGCCCGAACGCCGGTGGAGGCACCGAGTTCATCGCCGCCGATCTGCAGAGCGACGTCCTCGCCGTGGGCCTCCGCGCGAAGGCGGGCGCGCGCTGGACGCCCACGCGCGCGCTGTCGCTGGGGCTCGCGTTGGTCACCCCCACGCTCGACGTGTTCGGCAGCTACACGAGCAGCTCGAACCTCACCCTCGCCGGCATCGACCGGACCACCGGGCAGCCGCTCGCGGACGCCATCCCCACGCGCTTCACCGGAAAGAGCGCCGCCAGCTTCCCGATGCGCTTCGCGGTCGGCGTCGCCTACACCACGGAGAGCACCACGCTGAGCGCCGACGCCTCCGTGAACCTCCCCCACACGGTGCGCACCGCGTACGACCTCGCCGCCGTGCCCATCGACGGCGTCACCCCCGGCGCCGGCGAGGAGTCGAAGCTCGAGCGCGTGCTCCAGCCCAACCTGAACCTGGGCGCGGAGGTGCGGGTGACCCGCTCGGTCGCGATCGATGTCGGGGCCTTCACCGACATCTCGTCGGTGCCGGCGCAGGGCGAGCAGGATCGCGTCCACATGTTCGGGCTGAGCGCGGCGCTCAGCTTGATTGGCGTCCAGACCCGCGGCTCGTTTGGCGCGAGCTTCTCGTACGGCCAGGCCGACACGAAGGTGCTCACGGGCGAGCTCTCGCTCAGCAACCTCGGCGCGCAGCCGGAGGGGGTCTCCCGTCTGACGCGCTGGAACCTCGTGGGCGTCATCGGGTCGAACTACTCGTTCTTGCCGGACGACGTCGCGGCCGAGGCCGCGGAGCGCCGAAGAGGCCCCAAGGACAGCACGGCGCCGCCTGCGCCGCCTGCGCCGCCTGCGCGCTGAGGGCGAGCCGGATCAGCGAGGGCCCGCGGGGCCCAGCGGCGTGGACGCGTCGACCTCGATCACGTGCACGAGCGACCGATCGACGACCCCGCGATCGCTGCCGAAGAGCTCGCGGCTCACGCGACCGCTCGCGTCGAGCACCGCCCCCTGCGCCACGCGCTCGACGCTGCAGGCCGGCCCGAGGTCGATCGACACGGCGACGACGGCCTTGCCGTTCGCTGGGTTCTCTACTCGCACGCGCGCCCCGCAGCCGAAGCGGCCAGCGTCGGCCACGAACCAGGTGAGCTTCTCCTCGCAGGTTCGGCCGGCGTCCGTCGCCGCGCAGAGCCCGAGGCGCCGGAGGTCGCCGAGGCAGCTCGGCACGCAGTTGTCACCCGCGTCGCCGTGCTTGCCGCCGGCCGCGTCGACCCAGCAGCCGAACGCCGTGACGATGTAGTCCCCGCTCTGCGCCTTCTCCGTCGCCGCCGACCCCGTGCACGACCAGGTCGTGGTCGTTCCCATGCAAACTGCATCTTTTCCCGAGGGTGCCCGCAGGCAGCCGCGCGGGCACGCCTCCTCCTGGCGAGAGACGCCGTCGGGGCACTTCCCGCGGCTGGTCCCGTTACCCGCGCAAACGAAGCGGTCCCGCGCGCTCGCGAAGGGGCCGCAGCCGGCCCGCGCGTCGACCGCCGCGTCGACCGCCGCGTCGACCGCCGCGTCCATCGCGCCCGGCTCAGAGCCCGGGACCTCGCCAGCGTCGACGAGGGCCGCGCCCGCGTCGGCGGCGGCCGGCCCCGGCCCCACGGGCGGATCTGCCGCCGCGCTGGCGCAGGCGACGAGCCCGATCGCGAGGGGAGCGACGGAGCGCGCAGTCCACGTGAGCCTCTCGCGGCGTCGCATGGTGTCATCGTACCCTGACGGCGCGGCCGGCGCAGTGGCCGCGTCCGAGGCGGCCGAGGAGTCGTCGCGGACGCCCGAGAAGCCGCCCCACCCGCGGGCGCGTTTGAGGTAGCGTATCGCGCTGCGCGGGGGGCCTTCGACGCTCCCCGGCGAGCTCTCGCCCCGTTCTGCTTCAGGAGAGACCATGCCCGACGTCCACATCGCAGGAATGATCCTGGACCGCGCCAAGAAGGATCCCGCCGCGCCGGCGTTCCGCGTTCGCCGCGGCGACGAATGGGTCGACATCCCGTGGCGCGACGTGCTCCCGCGCATCGAGCACATCGCGGCCGGGCTCCTGTCGGCCACCGAGCTCGCCGACGGCGCGGCGGTGAGCATCATCGGCAACACGTCGATGGACTGGGTCATCCTCGACGCCGCGGCCATGTCGGTCGGCCTCCAGACCGTGCCCGTGTACGCCAGCCTGCTCCCCGAGGAGGTCGGCTTCATGCACGCCGATCCCGGCGTGGTGCTCGTCATCGCGGAGAACAAGGGCCAGGTCGCCAAGGTCCGGGCCATGCGCGACGGCTTCCGCTTCTTCGACAAGGACTACACCCCCGCCGACATGAAGCTCCGCGGCAAGATCATCGTGGTCGATCCCACCGGGCTCGAGCCGGCCGACGACTGGGAGAGCCTGGCCGACCTCGAGGCGCGCGGCAAGGCCAAGGTCACGGAGCTGCGCGGCGAGATGAAGCGCCGCATCGACAAGGTCAAGCGCGAGGACATCGCCACCTACACGTACACCTCGGGCACCACCGGCCCGCCCAAGGCCGTCGTGCAGACGCACGACAACATGCTCTCCATGCTGGAGAGCGCAGACGCGGTGGGTATCTTCGGGCCGAAGACCCGCGACGGCGGGCTCTTCCTGTTTCTCCCGCTCGCCCACTCGTTTGGCCGCCTCATCGA
Organism: Myxococcales bacterium; assembly: GCA_016720545.1. Taxonomy (NCBI): domain Bacteria; kingdom Pseudomonadati; phylum Myxococcota; class Myxococcia; order Myxococcales; species Myxococcales bacterium. The sequence continues at coordinate 586,516 of JADKKK010000003.1, read as the reverse complement.
GCTCGCGGGCCCGTTCTTCCAGGCGCCCCTGGTCATCTCGTCGGTGCCCACGCTCGCGGCCGATCTCGCGACCGCTCGCCCGGGCTTCTTCCCAGGCGCGCCGCGCGTGTACGAGAAGGTGAAGGGCAAGATCGAGGCGGGGGTGGCGTCGGCTCCTCCCCTCCGTCAGAAAATCTTCCACTGGGCGTTGGGCGTCGGCAAGGAGACCGTGCCCTACGTCACGCAGGGCAAGCCCCTCCCGCCGTGGCTGGAGATCCGCCACGCCATCGCCGACAAGCTCGTGTTCTCGAAGCTCCGCGCCCGCCTCGGCTTCGACCGCGCCGAGATCTTGCTCTCGGGGTCGGCGCCGCTCCGCGCCGACGTCCACGAGTTCTTCCTCGCGCTCGGCTTGTCGCTCGTCGAGGCCTACGGCCTCACCGAGACCTGCCCCGGACTGACCACGAACCGGCCCGGCAAGATGAAGATCGGCACGGTGGGGCAGGCGTTCAAGAACGTCACGCTCAAGATCGCCGAGGACGGCGAGATCCTCGCGAAGGGACCGAACATCACCTCGGGGTATCTGAACCGCCCCGACGCGACCGGCGAGGCGTTCGACGCCGACGGCTGGTTCCACACGGGCGATCTCGGCTCGCTCGACTCCGAGGGCTTCCTCTCCATCACGGGCCGCAAGAAGGAGCTCCTCAAGACGAGCGGTGGCAAGTACATCGCCCCGGTCAAGATCGAGGCGCGCCTCAAGGCGCCGCCGTTCGTGCAGGAGGCCGTCGTCATCGGCGACAACCGGAACTTCTGTGTCGCGCTCTTCTCGCTCGACACCGAGAACCTCACCGACTGGGCCAAGAACGAGGGCATCGAGCCCGAGCCCAACCACCCGCGCATCCGCGAGGTGCTCCAGGCGCACATCGTCGAGGTGAACGGCACGCTCGCCTCGTTCGAGAGCATCAAGTACTTCGAGGTGGTGCCCACGCCCATGACCGTCGAGGGCGGAGAGCTCACCGCGAGCCTCAAGGTGAAGCGCAAGGTCGTCGTCACCAAATACGCCGAGCTCGTCGAGGCGATGTACTCGAAGGCGAAGCCCGGCGCCGACTGACACCCGGCCCCGCGGTCTCCGCCGGGGAAGCGCGCAACCGAGGGGGCCGAGCGCCCGATGTGGCCATTGTCCACATCGGGCGTTCGGGTGTCCGCGGGTCGAGGGCCGCCTCGGCCGGTCAACCCCGATCGTTGCCTACGCGCCGTATTCGAGCGCCGCGATCGTCTCGAACAGGGCGAACACCGTGGTCGAGCTCGAGAACTCGAACGTGAGCCCGAGGTGGGCCAGTGAGCCCGGCCGCGACCACGCGATCCGCGCCGGCACCACGATGGGATCCCACCGCGAGGGCGACGAGAAGCTCAGCGACACGCGCTCGCCAAGCGGCAGGACGTCGACGGCCTCGAGGCGCGCTCCGGCCAGGCTGAGATCGAGCAACATGCACTCACGCACCACGCCGCGCGCGGTGGTGAGCTGCGCCGGGTAGCGGACCTTCTTTCGGGCCTGCGACCGGAAATGATGCGGCCTCTCCACGCGCCGACGAGCCTATCACGGTCGGCACCCCGCGGTCCCTTTCCTGGTGGGCGTTCTGGTTCGCCGTCGCAGGTGTGTGGGCTCGGTGCGTTCGGGCGCGTGCCCGCGGTGATTGGGCCCGCGCCCCTCGTCGCACCTTCTGTCGCCAACTCGCCCGCGCAGGAGTTGGCTCTTTTTGTCGAAGGTCGGGTAGCATGGCTCCACTCGGTTCCCTTCTCGCCCCCTCGCCTCCTGTGGCTGGAGATCCCTCGTCCATGACCTCCGATACGCGTAAGGACAAGCGCGCGCGCGTCCCCGGCCTCACGGTCCGGTACAAGAGCGCGACCAACGACGAGTTCATCGACAACCAGTCGCTCGACGTCAGCGTCGGTGGGGTGTTCGTCAAGACCCAGACCCCTTTCGCTCCGGGCACCCTCCTGAAGCTCGAGATCATCGTCGCGGGCGAGTCGTCCTCCCTCACGGGTGTCGGGCGGGTCGTGTGGAAGCGCGAGCCGACCCAGGCCGCGGCGGAGCGCCCCGCTGGCATGGGCGTCAAGTTCATCAAGATCGACGATGTCTCGCGGCAGACCATCGATCGCCTCGTGACCGCCGCGCTGGCCGCCCCGCCGGCCGAGCCGACGGCCGCCGCGCCCTTGCCGAAGCCTTCCGCGCCGCCGCCGCGCGCGGTCACCCCCGCACCTCCCCCCGCGCGCGCCGCCCTGAAAGGCACGGTCCCCTGGGATCCCAGCCCCGCGGCCGAGCCGCTGCCGCCTCCGCCTCCACCGGCCGACGAGGCACCGGTCGAGTCGCGGCGTCGGGCTGGAGTGCCGCTCGGGCTCGCGTCCCAACTCAACAAGACCTCCGAGATGCCCGTCCCCGTGGCCGCGCCCACGCAGCCCTTCGGCGCGCTCACGTTCGGCACCGACACCCCTGGCTCCTCCGACGACGAGTTCTTCGCCAACCTGGAGCAGCCGCGTGAGCGCGAGCCCGTCGGGTACCCGTCGCCGTTCGACCCCGATCCGCCCACGATGATCGCGCTGCCGAAGGCGGGACCTGACGAATCCCAAGGGTTCTCGTCCACCCTGCCGCTGAGCCGCGATGCGCTCCCCGATTTCGCCGCGGCCGAGGCCGCCAAGAAAGCAGAGCTGCGCGAGCTCGAGGCCACGCGCCCCATCGTGGGCACCGACTTCGCATCGACCCTGCCGCTCGATCGGTCGAAGCTCTTCCCAGACGATCCGCCGGTTTCGGCCAAGCCGATGTTCCCGGTGGATGGCCCGCGCAAGCCGCAGAACGCCCTCGAGCGCGCCGAGCCCACGGTGATGAAGCAGGCCGCCGAGCTCCTCGAGGAGGCCCTCCGCGAGGCCGGCGGCTCCATGGACGAGGTGCAGGCCAACCCGCTGTACACGGTGGCGGGCGGCCTCCCGAGCGGACCGGCGCCGTCGCTCGGCGGCACCGACGACCTCCTCGCGTCCATCCGTGGCGCGGAGCCTGCCGAGCGGGCGTCGCTCCCGGGCGCAGCGCCCGCCGTGCCCGCGTACGAGCCTGCGGAGCCTCGCGCGTCGCAGGTCGTGCCCCTGCAGATGGCCTCGACCCCCGCGCCCCCGCCGGTCGCCGAGCTCGCGATGGCCAGCGCGGGCCAGCAGGTGATGCCGCTCCCGGAGCCCAAGAAGCGCGGGGGTGGGGCGCTCATCGGGGCCGTCGTCGCGGTCGCGCTCCTCGCCGGCGGTGGCATCTTCGCCTACAAGGCGCACCTGTTCGGCGGGGCGCCCCCGGCGACCTCGGCGAGCGTCGCGCCCCTGCCGTCCGCCGCCCCGTCCGAGGCGCCCTCGGCGGCTGCTGCACCCTCCGCCAGCGCCAGCGCTGCGACCGGAGAGGACGCGGCTCCCGCCGTCGACGCGGCCCCTGCAGCACCCGCGAGCGCCGCGGCGTCCGCGGCCGTCCCGGTCGTCGCACCTTCGGCGCCTGTCGCGCCGAAGCCTGCGGTCGCGCCTGTCGCGCCCAAGCCCGCCGAGCCGAAGCCCGCCGCGCCCGTCGAGCCGAAGCCCGCGGAGCCGAAGCCCGCCGAGCCCGCCGAGCCGAAGCCCGCGGAGCCGAAGCCCGCGGAGACCGCGGCGCCCAAGCCGGTCGAGCCCAAGCCGGTCGAGCCCAAGCCCGCCGAGCCCAAGCCGGTCGAGCCCAAGCCCGCCGAGCCGGCGCCCAAGCCTGTCGAGCCAGCGCCCAAGCCCGCGGCACCCGTCGAACCCTAGTAAGAAATCGCGCCGCTCAGGCGCGGAGCAGCTCCCCGGCGCGGCGCGCGAAGTGCTCCGTGTCGCGGAGCGCGCGGCCGCACACGCCGGTCATAAGGGCGAAGCCGTGGGGCAGGGAAGGAGAGCGCAGCACCTCCGCCGTGACGCCCGCCGCGATCAGCTTCTCGGCGTAGGCCTCGCCCTCGTCGCGCAGCGGGTCGAATCCCGCGACCACCACGAGCGCGGGAGGGGCGCCGGCCAGATCCTTCGTGTGGAGCGGCGACAAGAGCGGGTCGGTGCGCGAGGCGTGCCCGGGCTGCGAGGTGGTGCCCGCGTACCGATCGAGGTACCAAGCGATCGACTCGCGGGTGAGGAAGTAGCCCTCTCCGAGCTCTCGGTGCGAGGCGAACGAGCACGTGGCGTCGACTGCCGGGTAGATCAACAGCGAGAGCTTCGGGCGCACCACGTCGCCACGGGTGAGCTGGCCCACGACCGCCGACAGATTGCCGCCCGCGCTGTCGCCTGCCACGCCAAGGCGCCCCGGATCGAAGCCAAGCGCGGCCGCCTCGCGCGCCGCGTAGCGGAAGGCCGCGAGCGAGTCGTGCACGGCCGCGGGGAACGGGTGCTCCGGGGCGAGCCGCGGCTCGACGGAGAGCACGCGCACCTGGGCCTCGAGCGCGAGCCGGCGACAGAGCGTGTCGTGGGTGTCGAGATCGCCCACGACCCACCCGCCGCCGTGGATGAAGACGAACCCAGGCGAGGGCGAGGCGAGCCCGGCGGGCTCATACAAGCGCGCCCGCATGACGCCCCCGTTGGCGTCGGGGAGCTCGCGCTCGCGCACGCGGACCGATCCGCTCGGCGTGTCCTCGATGATCGAGACCGACGCCAGGATCGAACGCCGCGCAGCGTCCGGCGAGCGCCCCGCGACCTCGGCGTCGCCGGTGCGCTCGCCGAGGACGAGGAGCAGCGCGATGTCCGGGTCGAGGCCACGCGCGAGGTCGGCCTCCCGGGCGCGGAGCAGGCGCTCGCGGAGCCACGGCGAGCGAAAAACGTGACGCACGATCGGGCCGGCGTACCGCACCTTCACGCGGTCGACCCGAGAGAGCCTCGTCGGGGCGGCGCGCGCGCTCACGGGGCGCTCGCCGTGGGCTCGCCCGCGGCGCTCACGTCAACTCGCGCAACAAGCTCTCCCGTCAACTCACCCATCGCGCGAGGATGACGGTGATGTTGTCGGGGCCGCCGTTCTCGTTGGCCCGCTGAATGAGCTGCGACGCCGCCTGCTTCAGGTCGGGGGCGCCCTGAACGATCTCGAGGAGCTCCTCGTCGGTGACCGGGCCCGACAGGCCGTCGGAGCAGAGCACGTAGACGTCGTCGGCGCGCGACGCCTCGAAGCGGGTGTCCACCTTGACGGTGTCCTTCATGCCGAGCGCGCGCACGATCACGTTTTTGTGCGGAAAATTCGCGATTTCCTCCGCCGTGAGCCGCTTCATCTTGATGTAGTCGTTCAAGAGAGAGTGGTCGTCGGTGAGCTGCTCGATCTTGCCGTCGCGGATGCGGTACCCGCGGGAGTCGCCGACGTGGGCGCAGTACACCCCGTCTTCGACGGCGAAGAGCACCACGATCGTGGTGCCCATGCCGCGCTGCCGCGCGTCGCGCTGGGCGCTCTCGTAGATGCGCAGGTTCGCGAGCTTGATGCCCGTGATGAGGCGGTTCTCCTCGTACCCGCGCGACCGGTCCATCTTGTAGGGCCAGGTTCGCTCGGGGTCCTCCGAGGTCGAGATGAAGAAGTCCTTCAGCGCGTCGACCGCCATCTGGCTTGCCACCTCGCCGGAGGCGTGGCCGCCCATCCCGTCGGCGACGATGTAGAGCCCAGCTTCCTCGAGGATCGAGAAGTTGTCCTCGTTGTGCTGACGCTTCATGCCGACGTTGGTCTCGCCGGCGACTTCTATCCGCAGCTGGGTGGTGGTCAAGGTCGGGTACCTGGGCGAAATCGTCGCGAATGGAGGGCCGATGTGTCAACCCAACAGTGCGCGAGCGGGCAGATTTTCCCTCCTGCCGCGGGCGCGGGAGGAGCGGCGAAGGCGCCTCATCGTGCATTACCACGTCTGTCGACGCGGCGTACGGGCCGGTTACGGGCCGGTTCTGTGTGCTCGATGCTTACCTTTCTCTACATCGCGCTCGGGTCACGGCGCGGGGCGGAGCGTGACGGGCGCCTCGCGGAACTTCGCGCCGTCGAAGACGAGCAGCTTGGCCGAGTCGCCGATCGACTTGCGGCCGATGGCGTCGGCGAGCTGCTCCGGCGTCTCGACGGGGGTGCCGTCGACCGCGACGATGATGTCGCCGCCCTCGGGCTCTGCGCTCGCCTTGAGGCCGGCCCGCTCCGCCGGCGAGTGGGGCGCGAGCGCCAACACGCGGACCCCTTTGATGCTCCCGGCCTGCGACGGCGCACCTCGCAGGCCGAGCCACGGCTGCGGGGTGACCGCCGTGGCCGGCGTGCGCATGAGGAACGTGCGGATGGCGGAGATCGGCGCGCCTACGGACACGGGCGCGCAGCGGGCCGTGGAGCGCACCTGGCAGGCGTGCACCAGCAGCCCGACCGCGTTGCCCCGGCTGTCGAGCACGGGCGCGCCGGGCACCGCGAGGGCGCCCTTCATGTCGAGGTCGAGCGTGTTCAGGAGCGGCGCGCCGGCCCGCGACTTCGCGTCGGTGCGTCCCTTGAGCCCCACCGGGATCGGGCCGAGCTTTCCGCGCAGCGGCAGCACGAGGCGGAGATCGGTGGCGTTCGGTTCGATGTCGCTCGCGGAGAGGCCCTCCTTCCACTTGATGGCCTGAGGAACCAGGAGCGCGAGGTCCCAGTCGGCGTCTTTGTGGCCGACCTTGGCCGCCACCGCGGAGCCGTCCGCGTAGCGCACCTGCACGGTCTCGGCGGTGCCCATCCCTGTCAGGCCCGAGAGGGCGGTGAGGATTCGGCCATCGTTGGCGAGCACCGTGCCGATGGCGACGGGCTTGCCCTGAAGCTCGACCGCGACCACGCCGCGGCGGGCCCGGTCGGCCGGGTTCGCGGCCGCCCCGAGGGCGGGCGTCGTCGTGGGAGCCGTCGGAGCGGTCGGGGCTGCGCCGCCTGGCCCCGCGGGCCCGGGCAGCGGCGGCAGCGCGGCGGCCGGGGTCGCCGCCGTGAGCCCGCAGGCGACGAGGAGGAGCGCGAGCCGCGAGCGCACTCGCGCGGGGGGACGATGAGGTGCGGCGTGGCGGCGAGCGGCGTGACGATGAGCGGACATGGGCGCCTCGACAAGGTAGCGCGGGACCGCTCGGCGAGCGAGGCGCGCGGGGGTGGGCTCCCAAGAGCAAGGTCTGGGCCGACGCCATCACGCGGCAGGCTGGGCGGTTGCGCGGCCGAGGCGTGAACAGGACGATACAGGTGCGCTACACTTTTTCGGCGCGCGTCGAGCCCAACAGGCCCGCGGGGCGGACGAGCAGCACGGCGATGAGCACGACGAACACGAGCACGTCGACGCCGCCCGAGTAATCGGTGAGCTTCACGAGCTCGCCGACCACGCCGAGGAGCAGCCCGCCGAGCATGGCCCCGGGGATGCTGCCGATGCCGCCGAGCACCGCGGCCACGAACGCGCGCGTGCCGATGACGACGCCCATGGTGGGGTAGGCTTGCGACTGATCGAGGCAGTAGAGGACCGCGCCGAGCGCCGCGAGCGACGAGCCGAGCGCGAAGGTGGTCGAGATGACGCGGGAGGTGTGCACGCCCATGAGGCGCGCGGCCTCTTCGTTGGAGGAGAGCGCGCGCATCGCCTTGCCGAACCACGTCTTCTTCACGATGAGCTCGAGGCCCACCATGACCGCCACGGCGACCACGAGGATGAGCACGCGGGACGTGCCGACCGGGCCTACCCCCGGCACCTGCACGCTGCCGGCGATGAGCTGCGGGTACGACCGGAACCGCGCCGAGAAGAAGAGCTGCGCGGCGTTCTGGAGGAGCACCGAGACGCCGAGCGCCGTCACGAGCGGCGTGATGCGCACGAGCGCGCCCTTGCCCCGCCCGCGGAGCGGCCGGTAGGCGACCCGCTCGACGGTGATGCCGATGAGGGACGCGCCGATCATGGCGACCACGGTCGCGCAGGCGCCAGCGAACAAGGGGTTCGAGATGCCCACGGCGCCGAGCACGAAGACGCCAATGTACGCGCCCATCATGAAGACCTCGCTGTGGGCGAAGTTGATGAGCTTCAGCACGCCGTACACCATCGTGTACCCGAGCGCGACGAGCGCGATCATCGCGCCCTGCGTGAGCCCGGTGACGAGCGCTTCGAGGATCTTCATGCCTTCCTCCCTTCGGTCGCGTGGCATAGGCACGCCGCTCGCCGGAGGCTCGCTTGCATGTTCATCGTGTGACCGGGCCCCGAGCCTTCCGCCTACTGGCTCATGAGCTGGGTCGTGAACTTGAACTTCTTGCCTTTGATCTGGACCACGACGATGGGCTTGTTCGCGTTGTGGTTCTTGTCGATCGTGAGCTGCCCGGTGGCCCCCTCGAAGTTCTTCGTGTCGGCGAGCGCCACCTTGATGGCCTCGCGGTTGGTCTCGGGCGCGCGCTTGATGGCGTCGAAGAGGAGCTTCGCGGCGTCGTAGCCCTGGGCCGCGAGGCTCGTCGGCTCGCGGTTGAAGCGGGCCTTGAACGCGGTCACGAAGGCCGCCGAGTTCTTCCACGGTACGTCTGGCGCGTAGTGGTTCGTGAAGTAGGCGCCCTCGAGCTCCGCGCCCGCACCCTCCGTGAGCTCCGCCGAGTCCCAGCCGTCGCCGCCGACGAACGTGGTGCCGGGGATGCCGGCCTGCTTGGCCTGCCGCGCGATCTGCACCATGTCGTTGTAGTATACAGGTACGAAGATGACCTCCGGGTCCTTCGACTTCAGCTCGGAGAGGTAGGTCGTGAAGTTCGTCTCGCCCTTCTGAAACCCCTTGTCGACGACGATTTGGCCGCCGAGCTTCACGAAGCGCTCCTTGAAAGAGGCCGCCAGGCCGGACGAGTAGTTGTCTTGGGCGGCGAAGAAGAGGCCGACCTTCTTCTTCTTGAGGGTCTCGAACACGAAGCGCGCCGCGACGTCGCCCTGCTGGTCGTCGGTGAAGCACACGCGGAAGACGTACTCGCGGTCCTTCGTGACCTCGACCGCCGTGGACGAAGGCGTGACGAGCGGCACCTTCTTCGTGTTCGCGATGAGACCGCCGGCCATCGTGCGGCTCGACGCCACCTCGCCGAGGATCGCGAGCACGTTGTCGCGGTCGATGAGCTGCCGGACCTTGTTCGACGCCTCTTGCGGGAGAGACTTGTCGTCCTCGTAAAGGACCTTGACCTTCTTGCCCTTCACGCCGCCGGCCTTGTTGGTCTCGTCGAGCGCGAGCTCGATGCCGTCGCGGGTGTCGGTGCCGAAGGTGGAGTCGCTGCCGGACAGCGAGAGGAACGCGCCGACCACGAGATCGTCGCTCTTTTTCTCGCAGCCGGTGGAGCCGGCGGCGGCGACGACCACGAGGCCGAGCGTGGCGAGCGAGAGCGTGAACCTTCGGCGAGTGAGCATGATCCCTCCAGGCATGGACGGGTACCACGAAACCGTGGAGATTTGTTCCCCGCGGCGCCTCGGCGCCCGTACGCTGCTCGTGACCGTGCGCGAGCGCCGCCGCAAAGCGGTCACGCGTCGCCGCGAACCCCTACGACGAGCGACACGAGCGACACGAGCGACACGAGCGACACGAGCGACACGAGCGACACGAGCGACACGAGCGACACGAGAAAGGTACCACCATGGGTCAGTACGAGGTTGTTCAGCGCTTGGCGGCCGTCGCGACGACGTACGACGTGCGCGAAAAGGGCAAAGAAGACGTGGCGCTCACCGTGCGCGGCGCGCCGATGAGCCTCACGCCGCGGTTCGCCATCGTCGACGGGAGCGACAAGGAGCTCGCGAGCCTGGAGGGCAACTTCAACAAGACCGCGTTCCACGTGCTCGACGGCGAGCGCAAGGAGGTCGCGAGCGTGACCTTCCCGTCGATCGCGTTCAAGAAGACCCTCGCGCTCAAGGTGGGAAGCGAGACCTACACCGCCGACGCGGGCGTGCTCGCGCTCGAGTACGACTTCAGGTGCGCCGACGCCGCCGGCAAGGTGGCCATCGAGGTGAAGAAGCGCGAGGGCCTCACGCACGTGCGGGATCGCTTCGTGGTGGAGGCGGCCGACGGTGTGCCGCGCGAGGTGGCGGTCCTCGTGACCGTGGCGATCCACTCGCGGTACTTCGAGATGATCTAGCGCCGCCCTCCCGTTTACGGAGCGCCGCAGGCGAGCCACTCGCCGAGCTTCACGCGCTCGTCCTGAGGGACGTCGCTGTCGGTGGGCATCGAGTCGTTCGTGGCCTTGGGGCCGGCGGCCGTGGTGCTGAGGATCCCGCGGATCTCGCGCTTGACGGAGGTCGCCGAGTCGAGGTTCGGGCGCTCCTTGCCCGAGTGGCAAGAGACACAGTAGTTGTCCATGAACGGCTTGCCGAAGCTCGCGTAGGTGAGCGTCGAGCCCGGCGGGCACACCGCGCCCGTGTCGGCGCCCTGGGTGCCTCCGCCGCAGTGGAGCGCGAGGAGGGCGAGCACGACGGCGCCCGCAAGAGCGAGGCGCCCGAGCCCGTGAGGCGTCGCCAGGGAGGGAGGGGCAGCGGACGAAGCGTGCATGAGAAAACTCCCGCGGCCCCGCGGGGCGGTCGTGATGGGGTTCGCGGGGTCTGGTGTGCCGCCGGCGCGGATCGATCACCGCCCGCTCGACCGCGTCGATTTTTCCCGTCGAGCGAGGGTCAGGCGCCGGCGGACCAGAGCGCGTAGATCACCGCCCACCCCATGCCGAGCAGGGCGAGGAACAGACCGATCACGGCGGCGTCGAGCTTGCGGAGAGCGCGGCGGCTCGCCACGACGCCCCAGCCCATCGCGAAGGTGTGGAGGCCGTTCGCGAGGTGGAACGACACGCCGAGCGTGCCGAGCACGTAGACCGCGAGCGTCGGCCCGTGGTGCCGCATCTGCCCGGCGATGTCGGCAAAGGGCTCGGGGTGACCCTCCACGAAGCGGGGGTGGAGCATCGCGAGCCAGATGTGCGCGCCGAGGAACAGCATGAGGCCGATCGCCGAGAGGCGCTGCACGACGTACTTCAGGTTGTTGAACGACACGTGCCGGTGCAGGTTCGGGCGCGCCTGCGCCATGCGCGCCATGCCCCAGATCATGTGGAGCACGAGGGGCAGGAGCACCACGATCATCGTCGCGAGGTGCGCGAGGGGGTGCGGGTACTCGGTGACGGCGCTCTGCCACGCGCCGCCGCCCTTGAAGGCGGCGAGGTTGTTCCACAAGTGGCCCACGGTCCACACGCCGAGCGGGAACACGGCCAACAAGCTGCCGAGCCGGGAGCGCAGGAACGCGCCGTCGGTGGTCTTCGTGGGGGCGTCGGCGGTGGCTTCGGACATGGTGGATGCGGGTTTAGGACTCTTTCTCCAGGGTTGACAAGAGGAACCTGAAAGTGAGCCCCGAAGGGGCGAACCAAGGTCGATGGCGTGCCCGAGCCGAAGGCGAGGTCTCGCCATGAACATGCAAGCGAGCCCGGGCGAGCGGCGCGGCTAGAACCGACGAAACGGTCCCCGGGGGCACGGTCGGCCTCCACTTCCGCTATCGTGTGGGAGGTGACCACCCTCTCCTCCGGCGTCCGCTTCCACGAGAACGTCCACGGCATCTACTTCGACGATCTCGACGCGTTCCAGATATTGCACAACGCACGTTATTTGCTCCTCATCGAGCGGACGATCGGCTCGTTCTGGCAGCGCCTGGGCTGGGGCAGCTGGCGCGACATGCAGGAGAACGTCGACGCCCAGCACCTCGTGCGGGAAAACCACATCGAGTACCTGCGTCCGGTGGTGGGGACCGGCGAAGTCCGCGTGCGCATCTGGATCGAGCGGCTCGGGCGCTCGAGCCTCGTCTTCGGCTTCTGCGTGATGCCCATGGACGAGGACGTCGACTTCGCGGTGGGCACGCGCGCGCTCGTGCGCATCGACGTCGCCACGCGGACCTCCACCGCGTGGACCGACGCGTTCCGCGCCAAGGTCTTGCCCTACCTGAGGTCGCGGCGCGAGGAAGAGCCGCGGTGACCGGCTCTCGGCGAACGCGCCTCCCGCGCGCGGATCGTGCGGCCCGCGCGGCGCGGGTCGCGATCTGCGCCCTCGCGGGTGCCCTGGTGGCGCCTGCGGCCGCGCGCGCCGACGCCGAGCCGAGCCCCGGCGATCCGCTCGAGCACGCGACGGTGGACGGGCCTGCGATCGCCCACATGGTGCTGGCGCGCGGAAAGCGCACGGAGAACGTCGTGTTCGACGAGCTGGCCGTCAAGCGCCTCGAGCCTGGCCTCGTGACCCTCTCGTTCACGGCCGAGGGCCGCGCCCTCCGCGTGCCGTGGTGCGGCGGCCGGCGCGCCGTACGCGTGGCCGGGCGTGAGGTCCGCGCGCCAGGGGACGCGGCGTCGACGCGCCCTACCGCGGCGTCCGGGCCGTTCGTCGCGCCGCTGCCCGGCGGGCGGGTCGACGTGGCGATCGACGTCGTGGTGTCGCCGTACGAGCGGCGCGTCGCGTGTGGCGAGGCGCCGCGCGCGGGCGAGCCCGGGCGCGGGCCGTGGGGATTCTCCAGCCTCGCGTTCCCTAGTCCGTCGACGGCGCGCGGGGGCGGCGTGGCGGCCGTGTACGTGCCCAAGGCCCACGACCGCGCTCGACCCGCGAGCGTCCTCGTGGGCGTCCACCCGTGGAACGGCGGGATCTGGACGTATGCACAGTACACGCATTTGGTCCAAGAGGCGGAGCGCCTCGACGTGGTGCTGCTCCACCCCTCGGGGCTCGGCAACTCTCTCTACGTCGCGGAGGCCGAGGCCGAGGTGATGCGCGCGCTCGAGGCCCTCGGTCACGCGCTGCCGGTCGATCCGCGGCGCGTGTCGATCTGGGGCGCGTCGATGGGCGGCGCCGGGGCGACCACCATCGGCCTCCACCGCCCCGACAGGTTCGCCAGCGTCACGAGCTTCTTCGGCGACGCGCGCTACGATCTGTCCACGTACGTGCGCTCGATCCTCCACGACGAGGCCGGCGCGCACGCGGTGAACGCGCTCGACGTGATCGACAACGCGCGGCACGTGCCGATCTGGCTCGTGCACGGGGAGGCCGATCGGGTCTCGCCCATCCGCCAGAGCGAGCTGCTCGACCAAGCGCTCCGCGCGCGCGGGTTCGCCGTACGGTTCGATCGGGCTCCCGGGGTGGGCCACGAAGGGCGCCTCGTCGAGCGCTTCGCGGCGGAGGTGGTGCGCCGCGCGGCCGTCGCCGTGGCGCCCGAGCACCCCGCCCGCGTCACCTTTCGCAGCGTGCGCGCGGAGGACACCTCGACCTACGGCGTGCGCCTCGAGCGTGCCGGCGCGAGTGACGCGTTCGTCGACCTCGAGGGCAAAGACGGGCGCGTGGTCGTCCACGCGGCCTCGGGGGTGAGGGCCGTGGTGCTGAAGCCGGGCGCGCTCGGCGTCGCGTCCGGGGCGCCCGTCGAGAAGAGCGGCCCAGACACGGTGCCGGTCCGATGGGAGTGAAGGAAGAGCCGCCGGCGGCGCGCCCGCCCGGACCGCGCGCGCACCCACGCCGCCCGCCCGGGCCGAGGGCCGGCGTGCTCGGCCGCCTGCGCACCTTCGTCCTCGTCGTCACTCCGCTCCTCGCGGTGGTGGTGCTCGCGCTCGGCCTCCGCGTCGGCGCGAAGGGCGCCGTGCGCGCCGCCACAGTGTGGGGCGCCCCGCCGGGCAAGACCGCCGCCGGCACCACGCTGGCGTGGCAGATCGTCACGTTCGTCGACGATCGAGGCGTGCGCGAGGCCGTCACGGCGCGGGACCTCACACTCACTGCGACCACACGCAGCGGAAAAGTCGCTACATTTCGAGGGGATACGAACGACGACGGCGTCGCAGAGGCCGGCCTCGCGCTCGACGTGGCCCCCGGCGACGAGCTCCACGTGGTGGTGACCGCGCCGGGCGAGCGCCTCCCCCTCGCCGAGGGCGACGTGCGCGTGCCCTCGACCGGCGCGCCACCGTTCGGGCCGGGCCCCGCCTCGCGCGAGCGCGTCGCCCCCTCGCGGCCTACGAAGCGGACCGGGGGCCTCACGGTCGATCTCTTCGTGACCGACGAGCGGCTGGTGGTCGGGCAGCCCGTCCCCGTGGTGGCCAAGATCACCGACGACCGCGGGAGGCCGGTCGACGGCGCCGAGGTGAACGTGACGCCCGAGCCGGGCCTGGACGCCAAGCCGTTCTCGCGCACCTGCCGCGAGGGGTACGCCTTCGGCGAGCTCATCGCGCTCTTCCACACCGTGGGGCTCCAGGTCTCCGCCAAGGCGATGGACGGTCGAGAGGGCACGCTCTTCGCGGCTCTGCCGGTGGCGCACGGCGCGAACCTCGTCGAGGCGCCGCGCGACGTCGGCGTGACGCCGTTCCCCGTGACGGTGCGCGCGCCCGCCACGCGCGACGTGGCCTACGTGGAGATCGACAGCGCCGAGGGCCGGGTCTTCGGCACCACGCTCGTTCTCCGGCCCGATCGCTTCGGCCCGAGCGCCACGTTCCAGGCGCCTGCGCTTCCGCCGGGTCGCTACTGGCTCGTGACCTCCGGGGATCCGCGCGGCGCCGAGCGCATCGAGGACTCGACGGTAGCCCGGGCCTTCCGCGTGCGCGCCCTGTCCCCCGGCGAGCCTCCGGGGTCGGAGCGCGCGGCCAAGCTCACGTGCGAGGAGCGGGCCGATCTGTCGATGCACCCGGGCAGCGGGTTCGTGCGCACCGAGCTGCTCGATGGGCTCCCGTCGCGCCGTCGGGACGACACCTTCCGCGAGCGCGTGGGCGTGGGCATGGGCCTCGCGGGGCTGCTGGCGGCCGCGGTCATCGAGGTGATGCTCGCCCTCGCCGCCGTGCGCGAGGCGCGCGACGCGATCGAGATCGCGGTGCGCGAGGCGGACGGCGAGGCCGACGGGCAAGCCGGCGAGGGCGCTGGCACCCCGATCGTGGCCAAGCGGGGCAGCGCCGGCAGCGTGGTGGTGGGCCTCGCGGTCGTCGTGCTCGGGTTCGCGCTCCTCGCCGTGCTCCTCGTGTGGAAGGCGTGACGTGGGCTCGACAGAAGATGGCGCAATCAGCCGAGAATGCTTGACTATTTGGTATGTGCCGCGCGCTCGTCGGCCACCGAGAAAGGTGGTCACAGGTCGCGCCGCTCGCGCGAGGAATCCTCATGACCCTCCTGAACCAGTCGGTCGCGTCGGTCGCGTCGGTCGCGTCGGTCGCACGCATCGCTCCGGTCGCCGCGTCGGTCGTCCTCGGCTTCGCGCTTCACACATCGCCTGCGCGCGCCGACGACACCTACGCGCTCGACGAGGTCTCGCGGGAGATCCCCGCGCGGGGGCCGGTGCGCTGCCCCGCCATGCCGCTCACCGACTACTCGGGCAGCGCGCTGCGCTTCCACGCGCCGGCCCGCGTGCACCCGGCGTTCGTCGCGAAGCTCCGCGGGCTCGAGGACGCCGCGCGCGCCGTGGCGATCGAGGTGTACGGGCGCCCGCCGATCCGCATGCACCACCTGGGGACCTTCAACTGCCGGCGCATCCCGGCGTATCCCCACCTGGTGAGCGAGCATGGCCTCGGCAACGCCATCGACGTCGACGCCTTCAGCTTCGGCGCGCTGCCCCCTGGGGCGGCGCTGCCGGCCGGCGCGCCGCGCGCGCTCCGAGGCGCCTTCGACGTGAGCGTGGCCGCCCATTTCGGGGCGGTCGGGGCGGCCCGTGGGCGTGAGTCTCCCGTGCGCGCGCTGCACCGCCGCTTCTTGCACCGCCTCGCGCTCCGGCTCGCGCGGGACACGTCGCTGTTTCGCGTGGTGCTCGGCCCGGGTTACCCGGGCCACGCGGACCACTTTCACCTCGACATGGCGTCGTACCGGCTGGTGGTGGTCGACGCTTCGGCGGAGGCCGCGCGCTGACGCAGTCACGGCTTGGGCCCCAGGATCGCGCCTCGTCTACGTCAGCTCGTCTACGTCAGCTCGTCTACGTCAGCTCGTCTACGTCAGCTCGTCTACTTCAGCTCCACGACCCGCAGTGAGCGCGAGAGCACGCGCTGGCCCGCGAAGCCGCTGGCCTCGGTGGTCCACAAAGGCGCCTGCGCTCGGCCGAGCGCGGCGGCGACGATCGCGTGGCGCTGGGCGACCGCCTTGGGGTCTGCCGTGGTGTTCGAGGGCAGCACGCTCACGGCCTGGCGCGCGAGGATCCCCGCGTCGCGCCCGAGCGCGGCCCACCACCCAGGCACCTGACCGAATTCGTTGTAATATGCAGCGACCTCCGGATCACCAAGGGCGGCGACGCGGTCCCGCTCGAGCGGCAGGATGCCCGCGCTGACGGCGAACACCCGCGGCGCGGGGGCAGGGGAGGGCTCTGCGGGCGGCTCGGTGTCGAGCACCACGCCGACGAGCGGTCTTGGACCGGCGGCGGCGCCACGCGTCGCGAGCTTGATTTCGGCCAGCGTGTCGGTCAGGCACTCCCTCGCGCCCGCGACCACGAAGGTGCGGACGCGCTCCTTCGCCCAGGCCTCGAAGGGGAATCGCGGCATGCCCGGGCGCGGCGCCTCGGCGTCGCAGTCGACCGTCTCACGTGCCCTGCCGAGTCCGCCGAGCGCCAGGGCCGCCTCGAGCGCGTCGCGGCCCTTCCCCCGCGAGGTGGTGAGCAGCTGCACCCGCCGATCGCCGAGCGGGGCCAGCGCGCGCGCGAGCATGGCGGCCTGCGTCGCCCGCGCTTCGCCGATCACGTAGCCCGCCTGGGTGGGGACTGGCTGGCGCGCGGGGGGATGCAGGAGAACGACCGGGAGGCCGTGGTCCTCGCCCCACTTGAGCGCGTGGTCGGCCGAGCGCCCATCGAGGCCGGCGAGCACCACCCCGGCGCCCTCGCCGAAGAGCTCCTCCATCGCCAGGTCGGAGGCCAACCCCTTGCCCTCGCTCGCGTCGGTCCGCACCACGAGGCGGAGCGGGTCGGTGCGCGCCGCCGGCGCCTTCGGGAGCTCGAGGGCCCAAGAGACCCCGCGGAGCACGGCGGCGGCGGCCTCTCGGCGCTCCGCGTCGCCCGTGGAGAGCAAGAGGCCGACGGTGCGGCCCTGCACCTCGCGGAGGCCTCGTCGGCTCGCGGCGAGCTCGAGGATCGTGGGGCCCGAGTCGCCGAGCGCGTCGGATCCCCCGGGCGTCACGTCGAGGAGCCATCGCGCGAGCGTCGCGTCCTCGTTCTGGACGACGATCGCGGCGACCCTCATCGCGACCAGGCGCTGGATCTCCGCGCTGTAGCCGGTCTGCTGGGCCGTGCGCATGGCGCGGTAGGTGGCCTGGAGCACGCCGGCCGGCATGCCCTCGAGGCCGGCTGCGATCTTCGCGCGGCTCGCGACGCGCTTGTCCTCGGACACCCCGCGCAGCCAGGCGTCCATGTAGCCGATCGCCTCGTAGTCCTCGCCAGCGCCGAGCGCCGCGAGGCAGAGCTCTTCGAGGAAGATGCCGCGGAGGGTCTCGTCGACGGCCTTGCCGGCGAGCGGCTGGAGCAGCGCGAGCGCCTGCGGGTGGGCGCCGCGGTGCCGCAGCGACTTGGCCCGCGCCACGGCGAACATGTCGCGCTCCGGGCCGGCGCGCAGGGCCCTGGGGTTCGACTCGAGGAGCGCGAGCAGCGCGTCGGCCTTGTAATATTCGCCCGCCTGCATGAGCAGGAACGCGAGGTAGAGCTGCGCCGTGGTCGCCGTCCCGTCCCCCGGGAAGCGCTTGAGGTGCCGCTCGAGCGCCTCGCGCTGACGGTCGGCGCCTACGTCGCGCCGCTCCCACGCGTCGCGCAGCTCCTCGAAGGCGAGCGTCGCCTCCATCGTGCTGGCCGTCGCGTACACCGGCCGTGCGTCGCGCGCGCCTCTGCCGCACGCCGCACACGCCGCACACGCGGCGAGCGCGCCGACCACGGCGACCGCACGGGCGGCGCGTCGCGACGTCGAGGAGCCCATCGCCGGGGAGCTTAGCAGCCCGTGAACGAACGGACCGGCCGGGCTGCCGGGGCGCGCTCGCCCCGCGCGCCGCGCGGAGCACGGGGGGCGGGCGTCTTCGCCGCGGGCGGGCGAGCCGCAGCGTCGGCACAATTGTATTGTGATAATCAGTGGATACGTGAGCTCAGGGGGCCCCTCGGCGCCCTCCACGCTCCTTGACGTCGGCGCCCCCTTCTTCTAGATGCGAACCGTGTCTACAGGTTCAGCGACGGCCGCGCCGGGCGGCGAGCACGCCGCGAGCGGCTCGCTCGGGGGCCGGCGGCGTGCCTTCCTGCTCAGGCGGCTCCACTCGCTCTCCGGCGTGGCGCCCCTCGGGCTGTTCCTCGCGGTCCACCTGTGGACGAACGCGTCGCTCCTCGGGGGCCGCGCGCCCTTCGACCACGCTGTGGGCGAGATCCAGCGCACGCCCATGCTGCCCGCCGTCGAGGTGCTCGGCGTGCTGCTCCCGCTCGCATTTCACGCGATTTTCGGCGTCTACTTGGCCACGCGGGGCCGCGCCAACGTGGCCGCCTATCCCTACGCGCGGGCGTGGGCCTACGTCTTCCAGCGGCTCACGGGCGTCGTCACCTTCGCCTTCGTCCTCGCCCACCTGTGGGAGCTTCGCGTCCAGAAGTGGCTCTTCGGCATGTCGGAGCTCGCGTTCTACGACACGCTCGTCGCCCACCTGTCCGCCGTGACGGCCGGCCTGCCCGTCATCGCCATCGGCTACCTCCTCGGCATCGCGGCCAGCGTGTTTCACCTCGCCAACGGGCTCGTCACCTTCGCCCTCACCTGGGGCCTCGTGACCTCGCGCGCCGCGCAGCGCCGCCTCTCGCGCGTCG
The DNA here is from genome assembly GCA_016720545.1 of Myxococcales bacterium. NCBI lineage: Bacteria > Pseudomonadati > Myxococcota > Myxococcia > Myxococcales > Myxococcales bacterium. The sequence continues at coordinate 567,835 of JADKKK010000003.1, read as the reverse complement.
CGGCGGTGCTTGGGGCCTTGCTCTTTCTGGTTGGCGCCTCCACGGTCCTCTCGGTGGCCACGGGCGCGCGCCTCCCCGCGTCGCTCACGTCTGCCCCCGCGGGGAGCGCTTGCCCATGAACGCTGCCCGCGCGCCGTCTCGTCCGTCTCGTCCGTGTGTCGCTCGTTCGTCTCGTCCGTCTCGTCCGTCTCGTCTCGCCGTCCGCCCCCGCAACGTCAGCTAGGAGTCGCAAGTCGCCATGGCAGCCAAGGCCACCACCACCTCAGAATCCGGCAAAGTCCGCCGCGTCATCGTCGTCGGCGGCGGGCTCGCCGGCCTCACCACGGTCATCAAGCTCTGCGAGGCGGGGGTCCCGGTCGACCTGTTCTCACTCGTGCCGGTCAAGCGATCGCACTCGGTGTGCGCGCAGGGCGGCATCAACGCGAGCGTGAACACGAAGGGCGAGGGCGACTCGCCCCAGGTGCACCTCGAAGAGACCGTCTACGGCGGTGACTTCCTGGCCAACCAGCCCCCCGTGAAGGGCATGGCCGACGCGGCGCCGGGCATCGTCTACATGCTCGACCGCATGGGCGTGCCGTTCAACCGCACGCCCGAGGGGCTCCTCGACTTCCGGCGCTTCGGCGGCACGCTCTTCCACCGCACGGCGTTCGCGGGCGCGACCACCGGTCAGCAGCTGCTCTACGCGCTCGACGAGCAGGTGCGGCGCTACGAGACCGTCGACGTGGAGGACGACAAGGGCATCGTCATCCGCGGCGAGAAGATGGTCCGCAAGTTCGAGTTCTGGGACTTCCTGTCGCTCGTGCTGGACGACGAGGGGCGCGCGCGCGGGATCGTGGCGCAGGACCTGAAGTCGATGCAGATCGAGTCGTTCCCGGGCGACGCGGTGTGCCTCGCCACCGGCGGCCCCGGCATCGTCTTCGGCCGGAGCACGAACAGCGTCATCAACACGGGCACCGCCGCCGGCGCGGTGTACCGGCAGGGCGCGGTCTACGGCAACGGCGAGTGCATCCAGGTGCACCCCACCGCCATCCCGGGCGCCGACAAGCTGCGCCTCATCTCCGAGAGCGCGCGCGGCGAGGGCGGGCGCGTGTGGGTGCCCAAGGACCCGAAGGAGAAGCGCCGCGGCAAGGACGTGCCCGAGCGCGACCGCGACTACTTCCTCGAGCACAAGTACCCCGGCTACGGCAACCTCGTGCCGCGCGACATCGCGAGCCGCGAGCTGTTCCTCAAATGTTTCCACGACGGCCGGGGCGTCTTCAACCAGAAGAGCGGCAAGAACGAGAACGAGGTCTACCTCGATCTGACCCACATCCCCGAGGCCACGCTGCGTCGTAAACTCGCGGGAATTCTCGAAATTTACGAGAAGTTCGTCGGCGAGGACCCGTACCACAACCCGATGCGAGTGTTCCCCGCGGTGCACTACTCGATGGGCGGACTCTGGGTCGACTTCGAGCGCTCCGCGGACGGAGGCCTCGTCAAGGGCTCCCCCCGCAACCAGGCGACCAACATCGAGGGCCTCTACGCGGCCGGCGAGTGCGACTACCAGTACCATGGCGCAAACCGCCTCGGCGCCAACTCGCTCCTGTCGTGCATCTACGCCGGCCTCGTCACCGGCCCGGCGATGGCCACCTACCGCGCGAACCTGCAGAAGAGCTCGTGGGACCTCTCCTCTTCGGTGTTCGAGCAGGCCGAGAAGCGCGAACAGAAGAGCTACGAGGCCATCCTCAAGATGGACGGCAAGGAGAACGCGTACGTGCTCCACAAGGAGCTCGGCGACACCATGCTCCGCGACGTCACGATCGAGCGGCACAACGACGTGCTCGACAAGGTGCTGGAGAAGGTGAGCGAGCTCGAGGAGCGCTACCTCAACATCGGCGTGACCGACACGAGCCCGCGCGCCAACCAGGGCACGCAGTTCGTGCGGCACCTGAAGAACATGCTCATCATCGCGCGCGTCATCGCGACCGGCGCGAAGAACCGCGACGAGTCGCGCGGCGCGCACTTCAAGCCCGCCTTCAAGACCCGCGACGACGAGAACTGGCTCCGCACGACGATGGCCCTCTACAAGGAGGGCGACGGCGGAAAGAGCGAGGTCAACTTCGTGCGGTCGGTCGACTACAACCTGCTCGGCAAGAGCGTTCACGTCACCGACGCGGTCGACATCTCGCTCGTCACGCCCCGCGCGCGCAAGTACGAGACCGCGGGCGCCGCGAGCGCCACCGCGACCGGCGCGAAGGCCGAGCCCAAGGACGCCGCAAAGGACGCAGGCGCGAGCGCCTGAGGAGAACGACACCACCATGGCAACCAACAAGTCCGCGAAGACCCAGCGCGTGCGCGTCCACCGCCAAGACGGGCCGCACTCCCCCGAGACCAAGCGCGTCGAGGAGTTCGACGTCGAGTGGCACCCGCAGATGAACGTCATCAGCGTCCTGATGGAGATCCAGCGGAACCCGGTCACCGTCCAGGGAAAGACCGTGGCGCCCGTCGTGTGGGAGTCCGTGTGCCTCGAGGAGGTCTGCGGCGCTTGCACGATGCTCGTGAACGGCAAGGTGCGGCAGTCCTGCACCGCGCTCATCGATCAGCTCTCCCCGAACGGCGAGCCGATCGAGCTCGCGCCGATGACCAAGTTCCCGCTCGTGCGGGACCTCGTCGTCGACCGCAGCCGAATGTTCAACGATCTCAAGAAGGTGAAGGCCTGGATCAACCTGGACGGCTCGCACGAGCTCGGCCCGGCGCCGCGGCAGTCGCCCGAGAACCAGGAGGAGGCCTACCCCCTCTCGCGCTGCATGACCTGCGGCTGCTGCATGGAGGCGTGCCCGCAGGTGAACGAAGGGTCGAGCTTCATCGGCCCCTCCGCCATCAGCCAGGTGCGCCTCTTCAACCTGCACCCGAGCGGCAAGATGCACGCGGCCGAGCGCCTCGAGACCCTGATGGGCGAGGGCGGCGTGGCCGACTGCGGCAAGGCGCAGAACTGCGTCGAGGTCTGCCCGAAGGAGATCCCCCTGGTGGACAGCATCGCGCAGGTGTCCCGACAGGCCACCAAGCAGCTGCTGTTCGGCTGGCTCCTCAAGTAGGCTCTCGTCCCCGCGTGCCCGCGGGGCGGCGCGCCCACGACGACCAGTGAGGTTGCGTCGCGGCCACGCGCACGAGAACATCGAACGATGCGCGCCTTCTTCTCGCTCGGTGCCCTCGCCGCTCTCTTGCTCGCAGGGTGTGGCGGCGGCGTGTCGAGCGTGCGTTTCACGGACTTCGAGGCGGGCAAGTCGGTCGCGGGGATGCCCATCGCAGGGACCGACCTCGCGACCCTCAAGCAACAGGCCGCCGCGTTGCCCGCTGAGGTGTTCGTCGATCGAGTCGGAGAGCGCATCACCGGAGGCCCCGAGGTCTATCACGTGACGATCCTCCGGACGGACGCGCCGCTGTACGACGACGGGCGAAGGCGGGACGTCCCGGTGACGCTCGAGTGGGTCTTCGAGGGAAGCCGCCTCGTCGCCGTCGGGTGGAGAGGCGCGACCGAAGACATCAACGGAACCCGCGACAAAACCGCCCGAGCCTCCTACAAAGTCTTCGACCAGGCGGCGCACGCGCGTGTGATGGCTCGCGAGGCCGTACGCGACCGAGAAGTCGCCGCGCGTCAGAGCGCCGCGGCCAAGATCGCGAGCGACAAGGAGGCCGCCCTCGGAGACGCCCAGCTCGCCGAGCTGGACCGCACGAAGGTGAGCCCGCTGACGCTGCTCAACAAGCCCGGGTTCTCGCGGTTCCTCGCGCGCACGGCGAAGTTGGAGGCCGAAGCCCCGTTCACCGCGGCCGGCATCTACTACCACCTCAAATTCAGCATCTCCGTCGACGACGTCAACGACGCGCTGACGAGACACACGCGGGACGGCCTCCTGCGAGCGCTCCTGCCGGCGTGTGGACGCGCGATGCCGCTCGTCGATTGGGGGAGACAAGTCCCTGAGACGGCCTATTGGTTTCGAGGCGGCCTCAGCGCGAACGCCCCGCCCGGCTACCGATACTGCATGTCGGACGGCAGGCTGTACCAGCCAGACGCGCTCAAGCAACACGCGGTCGCGGCGGGCAGGACCCTCTATGCGGTGACGGTCGGCCCGCGCAGCATCTCCGACGTGAAGCGCGCGGGGAACACCCGCTCGACGAGCACCGTCTCGAAGAACTTCACGGTTCAAGAAGCGAACCCGGCGCGCGAGGCGGCGCTCGCCCCGCTCCGCGAGCTGGATCGAAGGCTCGGAGAGCTGCGGAGCGAGCTCGCCGCGGTCGAGAAGGACATCGAGACGGCGAAGGCGAACCGAGGCTGCGACAAGTTCGAGGGCGTCGACCCCGGCAAGACCGGCGCGAACAGCCGGGTCGGTGGGCCGGTCTACTCGAAGGTCCAGTGTGGCTCGGCCGTGCTCCAACAGGGGCAGGCCGAGCGCCGCGCCGCGGAGCTACGACCGCTGGTCGCAGCGCAAGAGAAGCGGATCGCCGACGAAATCCAGAAGCTCCCGCCCGCTCAACGCCCCGTGATGAAGACGTCGACCACGACCAAGACCGACCACTTCACCATCTGGACGGCGAAGGTCCGGCAGCGCATCACCCTCGCGACCTCCCCGCCCATCGTGCTCGACGAGCCGCTCTCGGTCAGGGTCGAGATCGAGAGCAACAAGGGCGAGGCCGAGGCGACGAGGCTCTTGTTGGGCGAGTTCGATAGGGAAGCTGCGTATTTCCTCGAGCGTCCGTTCGCAGCCACGATGGAAGAAGGCCTCAAGAAGGGCACGCTCCGCGCGCCGCCGATCAATCCGCGCCTCACCGGCGAGGCCGCCCAGACGGAGCGGCGCTGGGCGGAGTACTTCTTTGCGAACGGCAGCGCCGAAGGCTTGTGGCCGCCGCCGACGCCGTGGAACTGGTGAGGCGTCCGTCGCCACGCAACCACTCGGGGCTCCCCAGTAGAACTGCATGCAAGTTGCATGAACATGCAAGCGAGCCGCAGGCGAGCGGCGTGCCTAGGCCACGCGACCGAAGGGAGCACGGCAGGAACATGGTGCGACAACGGGTCGCATGGGTAGGCGCGCGTGACGTGGTTCCCTGGCGCCATGAAGTCGCCGTCGCTCGCCTCGTTCTCCCTGCGCTCCCTGCGCTCCCTGCGCTCCCTGCGCTCCCTGCGCTCCCTGCGCTCCCTGCTCTTCGCCTCCGCCCTCGCGACCATGGCCCTCGTCGTCGGGGCGGGGTGCTCGGACGATCACTCCCACGGGACGACCTCGTTCGCCACGTGCCTCGCCATCATCGACGCCTGCCACCCGGTCGATCCGGGCACCGGGCAGATCCACGAGTGCCACGAAGCGGCGGAGTCGGCGACGAGCGACGAGGCGTGCGTGGCGAAGAAGGACTCCTGCCTCGCGCTCTGCAAGGCCGCGCCGCCGGTGACCGCCGACGCGGGCTCGGGCGACGCCGCGACCGACGCGAAGCCCCAGGCGGACGCCGCCACCGACGCGGCGCACTCTCACGACTGACGCACGGCGGCCACGCCCGTTCATCGCAGCGGCGCCCTCTCTTTCGCCGCTCGCGCGCCTCAGCCACGCCGACAACACGCGCCGCGAAGGGGGGAGCGTGAGGGGGGAACGCCCTCACACCCACGCCGCACCGGCTGCCCCACCTCAGCCACGCTCCGCGAGCGCCGCCACCCCGGCGCCGGTGACGCGGTAGACGATCTCGGAGTCGCCCGCCTCGCGCTCGTCTTCCTCGCCGTCGGGCGCCTCGCCGTATTCGCCGATCGCCTCGACCAGCCCGAGCGCGCAGAGGCGGTCCATGGTGTCGTACTCGTCGCGGGAGAGCTCGCGCGAGTCGAGCCCGCCGTGGTCCTCGTCGGACAGGCGCACCTCGCGTAGCAGCGCGATCTCGGCCGCGCCGAGCGCGTCGCTCGCGGTCACGGGCTCCTTGGGAAGACGTCGAACGCGTACGAGTACTCGCCGTGGTCGTCCTGCGTCACGAAGCGCACGCGCACCCGATCGGCGAGCAGCTCGCCCGCGATGTCGCGGGGGCGCTGCACCCAGCTCGTCACGACCGAGTGGATGAAGCCGCGCACGTCGTCGTCCCAGCGCGTGTGGAGCTGCTGGAGGGTGAGCCGCCGGGTGCCGCCCTCGATGAGCTCCTTCAATTCTCCGAGATCGACCGCGGAAGCCCGGAAGCCCACGCCGGTGTCGACCGCGGTCGGCAGCCTGCCGGCGAGCCCCTCGTCGAGCTTCAGCGCGTGCGCCTGGCGCGGGTCGAGGCCGCGTCCCGGCGGCGGCGCCTTGACCGACGGAAAGGGGGGGAAGGGCCTCGGAGTTGGGCCGTGGGTCTCGTCATCCGACACGCCCGCATGATTGCGCACGCTTCGTGGCCAAGGAAGGGAAACCCGCCGGGGCGCCCCGGGCGGCCGCGCGCCCCGGCGCGTTCGGCGCCGCCGCGGACCCGAGGCCGAGCCGAGGCCGGTCAGCAGCCGACGCTACAGGGCTTCCTTCACGAGGCGATCGAGGTCCTCGTCGCTCGTGACGCCGGTGCGGATCGCGACCACCTTGCCCTCGCGCGAGATGAGCACCAGCGTGGGGATGTTCGTGACGTTGAACGCGGCCGACCCCGAGTTGTCGAAGTCGTGCAGGATGGGGAAGCTCAGCCCTTTGCGCTGAACCCAGGGCGCCACCGAGTCGAGGTCGTTCTTCGCGTTCACGTTCACGCCGAGGACCACGAGGCCGCGCTCCTTGTGGCGACGGTAGATGCGATCGACGACGGGCGCCTCGGCCTGGCAGGGGCCGCACCACGTGGCCCAATAGTCGAGCAGCACCGGCCGCCCCTTGAGCGACGCGAGCGCGATCTGCTCGGTCTTCGGGCCGAGCGCGTCCCCGTTGGAGAGGACCGGCAGGGTGAAGTCGGGCGCCACTTTCCCGATGCGCTCGGCGTGCGCCGTGCGGAACATCTTGGGGAGCCCGAAGAAGCCGAAGAGGAGCGCGAGCACGACCACGGCGAGGCTCACGACGTAGAACGCGCCATCCGACGGGTCGGCCTTCTTCGCGGGGGTCTCATCGGGCTTTGGCGCGGGGGTCTCGGCCTTCGCGGTCATGGGGACTCTCTACCACGGCGCGCGAAAACCGCCGCACGGTCGGCGCCCGCGGGCGGCGCGAGCGAGCTGCTACAGGCCCCAGTAGAGCATCTCGTGGACGACCGGCTGGGTGCCGACGGCGAGGTGCACCTCCAGCTTGTCGCCGCGGGGGCGCACCACCGGCTCGGGGAACGAGTCGGCGGGATAGTAAAGTGCCTTGTCGAAGCCGGACGCCGTCAGGAAGAAGAGGTGAAACCCGGCGCGCGCGAGGCCCGAGATGAGCAGCACTCGGTTGTCGCCGAGCGCCCGCACGTCGAGCCACTTGAAGCCGAGCTCGTCGAAGCGCTCCGGGGAGGGGAACACCACGCCGAGATCACGGACCTCGGGCACGTGCGCCTTCAGGTACTTGTGCAGCACGTCGTACCGCACCTTGGTGATGCGCGGCAGCGACCGCTCGCCCTCGAACAATCGCGGCCAGGTCTCGGGGCGCGCGCACGGGAGCTCGACCTGCGCTCGGTACCGGTCCGAGAGGTTCGCCTCGCCCGCCAGCGCCGCGTCGGAGAGCGCCTTGAGCCACCAGTGGAACACGGGCAGATCGCCCGTGCCCGCGCGCGAGGTGAGCGACACCAGGCTCTCCCAGAGCGGGTTGCGGACCGCCCAGCGGCCGCCGTGGTTCTTGACGATGCACGCCGCCACGTACGCGGCGCCATGCACCACCACGTTGAAGAGCGTGTTGTCGGCCGCCCCCGCGGCGCCGCCGTCGCTCGCCCAGGCCTCGCGGCGCTCTCTCGTGAGCGACGCGCTCAGCCGGTGCACGCTGGCGTCGGAGAAGTCGAGGACGGCGCCCTCTACCAGCCGCGGAAAGAGGGCCGCGAAGCGCAGCGCCGTGTCTTCGAGCTGGTCGACGAGCGCGGGGTTCTTGCCCGGGTTCGCGTCGGTCGCCCGGGCGAGCCCGAGGTCGGCGCGGGCCGACTCGGGGTAGAGCGGCAGGAAGTGGGAGAGGAAGAGCGACTCGGCGGTCGTGGGGGTGGCGTCCACGGCGCGAACCTAGCAGCCCACGAGGCGGCGCCGCTCGGCGAAGCGACACGCCGCGGGCTCGCGGGAAACGATTGCAGAACGGGCGCGCTTGGGGTCTTTGTTTTTCAGCCCATGTTGACCGCCGACGTTCGCTTCGAAGGGTGGACCCACGAGTCGTGGTCTCGGTTCCTCGCGCTGTGGAAGCCGCGGGCGCGCACCGAGGATCGCGAGGCCGAGCGGGCGCGCGGCGGGCTCTTCGTGCTCCACGAGGGCGGCGTCATCCGGAAGCTGGTCCACACGAAGCGCGGCCGGCTCACGCCGGGCGGTCCCTGGCCGACCCCGCTCCCGGAGCTCGCCGCGCGCCACGGCGCGAGCTTCGCGATCGCCGCCGAGCGCTACGCCCTCGAGGAGATCATGGAGCGCTTCGGCGCGCGGCTCCGGCGCAGCGACGACCTCACGGCGCAGGCGCTCACGCTCGTGGGGATCGTGCAGCAGATGACCGCCGAGGGACTGCTCGAGCGCTGGCCGCGTCGCCTGCACGGCGTGCCGCCGCCCACGCAGACCGTGGTGCGTCGCGCCCTCGACTCGGTGTGCCCGTCGGGCAAGTCGGTGATGCTCGGCCTCTTCGACCAGGGCGAGCTCTACACGATGGCCGTGCTCCGTCGGCAGGGCAGCGGCTTCGATGTCCTCGCCGGGCCCGCGGAGGTGCTCCCTCGCACGGGGCACCTCTCGGGTGACTGGCGCCGAGACGACATGTATCTCGCACGTACCGTCGAGGAGCTCTACGGCCCGCTCGCGCTGGGCGTCTTCGCCGAGGTCGACACCTTCCAGCGCCTCCAGCGCGAGGCCCGACCCGGCGAGTGGGGCCGCGCGGTGGCCATCCGCGAGGTGTCCGTGTCCCCGGTGCCGCCCGCCATCGCGCTCGCCCTCGGCATCGACGGGGCGAGGTTCGCGGCCGAGCGCATCGGGAGGCTCCCCGCCGTGCGCAGGCTCGAGCCGGTGCTCTCGCTGCTCCGCGACACGGTGGGCGCGGCGGCGGGCGACACCGACCTCGCGGGCGTGCTCGGGTTCGATCCGCTCGCGGCGCTGCGGGCGCTCCTCGCGCGCTGAGCACGCGAGGGCGCCTACGCTCGAAACGACGGCTCGCTCACGACCGCGCAGCCAGCGCGTGGCGTACGAACGCCTCCACCCCGAGGTCGAGCTCGTCGTCCGTGACGTACGGCGCGGGCCCGAGGCGCGCCAACGGGCCGCGGGCGTCGACCCACACGCCCTCGTCGCGGAGGCCCTTCACCACCGCCGATGCCGCGTCCGGGCTCGCGAGGCGCGCGGCCACGAACCCGCCGCGAGCGAGCGCGTCGGTGGGGGAGACGAGCGCGAGCCCCGCGCCCGCAAGGCCCTCAAAAATACGTGTTGTTTGGCGCATGTAGCTCTCCTCGAGGCGCCCAGGTGTGAGGCCCTGCGTGGAGAAGAACGCCGCGACGGCGCGCGCGCGGAAGTGGCTCGTGGGGTCGTAGGTCGAGCCCGCGAAGCGGTCGGCGAGGGTCGGCCCGTACCCCACCGGGCCCTGGCCTCGGGGCGCCCCGAGGCCGGCGAAGTCGGAGAACCAGCCCGTCACCACCGGGCGCAGCGCGCACGACGCGGGCACGGTCATGAAGCACACGCCCTCGCCCCACTGCGCGTACTTGTAGCCGCCGCCGAGGACGAACACGTCGCCGCCCGCGTAGTCCGAGGCCGAGAGCGGCCTCACCATGAAGTGGTGGTACGCGTCCAAGACGACCTCGGCCCCGCGAGCCCGCGCGGCGACGGCGGCGTCGGCGAGGTGCGGGACCACCGCGCCGCTCTCGAAGAGGACGGTCGAAGCGAACAGCGCGGCCGTGTCGTCGCGGACGGCCGCCGCCAAGCGCTCCGCGAGCGTCGCGACGGGCTCGGTCGGGACGAGCTCGACCTCGACGCCCTCCTCGGCGAGGCGGGTCAGCTGGCGGTACAGGGTGTGAAACTCGCCGGCGGTCGCCACGACGTGGCGTCTCCTGCCGAGCGGCAGAGCGGACAGCAGCCGCACCACCAGATCGTGCGTGCTCGCGCCCAGCGCCACCGAGCCGGGGCGCACGCCGAGGTGGGACGCGACGCTCGCCCGGACGGCCCCCGCGGCCTCGAACGCGCTCGCCCATTTGTCGTCGACGTGCGCCGCCGCGGCCTCGAACGCCTCGAGGTGGCCCGCGCGTGCCGCGTCCGGCCAGGCCTGGTGGGAGTGCCCGGTGAGGAGCACGCGGCCAGGTCGGAGAAAAGCGCCGTAGTGCGGCCGGAGCGCGCGCGGATCGACAGGTTCCATCTCGCGCTGACTCTACACGGCCCTCGGTGTCGTGGCCTCGCGGCGTCGCGCCGCGATACCGCGCCACGCGCCACGCGTAGGGGTGAGCATGCGCGCGATCATCCCTGGAATCCTCACCTCCGCGTTCACCTCTGCCGTCGCCGTCGCCGCGCTGGCGACCCTGGCGGGATGCCGCGGCGGCGCGACCACGGCACCCGCCGACGCGACCCTCGCGCTAGGCGTGGCGGCGAAGACTGTGCCCAAGATCGGCGCCGATCCGGGGCACGCGGGGCGCGGCACGCCGCTCTCTCCCGCGCCTGGCCACGAGCTCGCCGCCTTCGCCGAGGGCTGCTTCTGGGGCTCGGAGAACACTTTCCGCCGTGTCCCGGGCGTGGTCGCGACCGCGGTCGGCTACGCGGGCGGCCACACCGAGGCCCCTACCTACGAGACGGTGTGCGCGCACGGCACCGGCCACGCCGAGGTCGTCCTCGTGGAGTTCGACCCCGGCCAGGTCACCTACCTCAAGCTGCTCGAGACCTTCTGGAGCTCGCACGACCCCACGACGAAGAACCGCCAGGGGCCCGACGTGGGCGACCAATACAGGAGTGCAATCTACACGTTTTCGGCGGCGCAGGACGCGGCCGCGCGGGCGTCGATGGCGGCCGAGCAGACCCGCCGCCCCCGCCCCATCACCACCGAGCTCGCGCCGCTCAAGGTCTTCTGGAAGGCGGAGGACTACCACCAGCAGTACGACGAGAAGACCGGCCGAGAGTCGTGCCCCCTGCCGGGCGCGCGGGGCAGCTGATCCGCAGGATCGGGCGGCGAGCCCGAGTCCGCGCGCGCTACGGCGGATCGATCCTGCCGAGGGTGAGCCCCGCGTAGGCCGCGCACACGATGAGCACGAGCACCCCGAGGGCGAGGAGCGCCGAGCGCGCGCCGCTGCTCAGGCCACGCTTGGCAGCGCGCGCGGGCTGCGGTCGCGGTGGGGTCGGAGCGGGGGTGTCCACGACCGGCGCGAACGGCGCGGGCGCGACGGGCGCGACGGGCGCGACGGGCGCGGCCCCAAGAGTCGCTTGCGCCCCGGGCGGCGGCTCTTGCCCGCGCTCCGGCGCGCAGGGATTCGCGCGCCCGGCCTGAAGCTGAGGGAGCCTGGACGTCGACGGCTCGGCCCCGAAGAGCGGCTGCGAGCGGCGCAGCATGACGGCCTTGATCTGCGGATCGCTGGCGAGCGCCTGCTCGACGGCGCCCGGCAGCGCGTCCGCGTCGAGGCCGGTCAGATCGGAGCTCGCGCTCTCGACCGTGATGCGCCCGAGCGAGCGCGCCGCGCTCGGCACCTTCAGGTGGGCGATCGACTGCGCCTCGATCGCCGCGACGACCTCGGCCCGGTACCGCAGGCGGTCTCCGCCGACCTCCTCGACCCACGCGCCCACGTCGCGCGCCGGCGCCGGCGGCAGCGCGCCCTCCAGCAACACCGCGAGCTCGCGCGCGGTCGTCCACCGATCGCGCACGTCGCGCGAGAGCGCCTTCATGAGTATCATGTCGATATCGCTAGGGATTCCGTCTGCGTAGGTGCTGGGTACCTCCACCGGATCGGCCATCACCTTCACGATGAGGGCGGAGAGGTTGTCGGCCTTGAAGAGGCGTCGACCCGTGAGCGTCTCCCACAGCACCACGGCGGCGGCGTACAGGTCGGTCCGCCGATCGACCCCCTCGTGCGCGAGCTGCTCGGGCGCCATGTAGCCGACCTTGCCCTTGATCTGGTCGGGCGCCTCGTCCACGAGGTGGGTCGCCGTGGCGACGCCGAAGTCGAGCACGCGCGCGAGGCCATCGACGCCGACCATCACGTTCTGCGGCGAGACGTCGCGGTGCACGAGGCCGAGCGGCTCGCCGGTCTCGCTCTTCGCCTCGTGGGCCGCGTGCAGCCCCTCGAGCAGGCCACACGCGACGCTCACCGCGACGCGCGGTGGCACCGGGACGCCGCGCTCGCGCGACTTGCGCACCAGCCGCGACAGCGAGTCACCCGCCACGTACTCCATGACGTGGAAGAGCTGGCCGGGCGAGCCCTCCGCGCCGGCGGGCAGCGACACGACGTCGTGGGTCGCGACGACGTTCGGGTGCCGAACGCGCGACGCGAGCCGGCCCTCGGCGAGGAACATGCGGACGAAGGTGGGGTCGACCGCGAGCTCGGGCAGGAGGCACTTGATGGCGACCACGCGCGGCACGCTCTGCGCGCCGAGCACTCGCCCGAAATGGACGCGCGCCATCCCCCCGGCCGCGATCTCGCCGTAGAGCGCGTAGCGATCGAGGGTGCGTCGGTAGGCGGTGTCGGGGAGGTCTTCCACGCACCGGTGGAAATAGCAGAGTTGCGCGTCGCCGTGCCGCGCGCGTCGGCGGGGAGCAAATCAGCGGCGGGGCGTGAATCTAGAACGCGTAGCCGAGCCAGGCCTACACCACGGGTGTGAACACGTACGAGCGGTACGTGTCGTCGAGGTAGGTCTCGCCTGCCTTCGCGAAGGCCGCCGTGAGGCGCGGCGCGCGCGCGCGCGAACTCGGGAGCGATGTTCGTCGACGAGCCCAGCGTGAACCGCCGCCCACCGCGGCGCGCAGGAAGAGGTGCCTCACGAGCGTCCACTCCCAGCCGAGCTCGACGTCCAGCATGTGGAGCGACGACGAGATGGAGTACCTGCATCCCCCGGGCGGGCGCCATGTTGCGACGCAGCATCCAGATCCATCGGCTTCCAACGCCTCTCACACACGGCTTCGGCGTGGCGTGTTGCGTTGCAGCACGGTGCAAACGGTGGCAGGGTGCCGGCCATGAAGCGCGCTGCCGCCCTCGTCGCCCTCGCCGTGACCACCTCGCTCGGGCCGCTCGCGTGCAGCTCCTCGACCACCTCGGGGGACGCGGGGCCCGTGGCGCCCGCCCCGCCGGTCGACGGGGGACCCGTGACGCCCGTCGACGCGGCCGTGCCCGAGCCGCCGGCTGACGGCGGGCCCCTGCCGGGCTTCTCGCTGCGCGCGTACGCGTCGCCACCGGAGAACCCTGGCGGGCTCGTCGCCTTCGCCGAGGCGCCCGCGGGCAACCCGGCCCGCGCCCTGGTCGTGGTGCTGCACGGGTGCACGCAGCGCGCGTCCGACGCGGCGAGCAGCGGCTGGTCGGACGCGGCGCGCGCGTACGGGTTCGCGGCGCTCTACCCCGAGCAGACGGCGCCGAACGATCCGACGACCTGCTTCCGGTGGTTCGCGCCCGAGCACGCGTCGCGGGGCAGGGGCGAGGCCGCCTCGATCGCGGCGCTAGCTCTCGACGCCAAGGCGCGCCTCGGGGCGGACCACGTGTACGTCGCCGGCCTGTCCGCGGGTGGCGCGATGGCCGCCGCGCTCCTCGCGGGGTACCCGGAGCTGTTCGAGGCGGCGAGCCTCCAGGCGGCGATCCCGTTCGGCTGCGCGAAGACCGCGTTCGAGGGCGCGGGGTGCGCCAGCGCTCCAAAGAGTCTCTCCCCGGCCCAATGGGGCGATCTCGTGCGCGCGGCGGCGGCCCCGAGCGCGCGGGTCCGCGTGCAGCTCTGGCACGGCGATCAGGACCCGATCGTGAAGCCCGCCAACGCCGACGCGCTGGTCAGCCAGTGGACCCACGTCGCGGGGATCGACGCCGTGGCCGACGAGGAGACCACCCTCGGCGCTGTGACCCGACGCGCCTACAAGGACTCCGCCGGCACGGTGCGGGTCGAGCTCGGCCTCGTGCGAGGCATGGGCCACGGCGCGCCCATGGCCACGCGCGGGGCCGACGCGCCCTGCGGCGCCCCCGGCACCTACGCGCTCGACGTGGGCGTCTGCGCGGCCGCGAGCGCGGCGCGCTTCTTTGGCCTGTCGCGGCTCCCCTGAGGTCGCGGTGACATGTGTACTATGCACGTGTATGGACCACGCTCGGGCGTCGCGCCGGCGCTCTTTGGCCGGCCGTGGTCGCGCTCGCCGTAGGCCGGCCCGCCGAGCATCTCGTCGGTCAAGACGAAGGCCGTAGGGCCCACGGTGGCCGGCGACCAAGGGAATCGCCTGCACGACCCGGAGGAGGGCGAGCTATCCGAGCCGGGCGCCCTCGGCGAAGAGCCGCGCCTCGATCGCCTGGTAGGCCGAGAGCTCCTCGGGGCGGGTGGCCGAGAGCCGCAGGTGCACGTCGCCGTTCGCGAGGGTGATGACGCCGAGACCGTCGGGGCGGATGTGCATGCGCGTGGACGCGCCGTAGTAGCTGCCCCCGTGGCCGTAACACCGCTCCCCGGCCACCACGCGGTGCTCCCACAAGAGGCCTTGCCCGTCGATGTCGTTGCCCTTCTCCGCGGCCGGAACCTGCGCGCGGGTCATCTCGCGGACGGTCTCGGCGGAGAGGACGCGCGCGCCGTCGAGCTCGCCGCCGCGCGCCACCGCGAGCAGCAGCTTCGCGAGCTCCTTCGCCGGTGTCCGCAGGGCTGTGGCGGGCAGGTAGGGCACGCTCGTCTGCGGCTCGGCGACCTGGCCTTTGCCCGTCACGTAGGTGTAGGGTACAGCTATCTTCGCCGCGTCGAGATCGCGCAGCAGAAAACCCAGTGTTCACGAGCCCGAGCTTCGCGAACACCTCGTCGCGCATGTACGCCGCGAAGGGCTTCCCGCTGACGCGCTCGATCACGAGCCCCACGAGGGCGGCCCCGAAGTTCGAGTAGAGAAACCGCTGCCCCGGCGCCACCTCGGGCGAGTAGCTCTCGCCCGCGACGTACGTCGCGCCTCCCGGCACGAGGTACGGCTCGAGCAGCTCCTGGAGCGACGTCGTCGGATCGCCCGGCTTCGCGAGCGAGAGCAGGCGAACGCCGGTCTCGTGGACACCCGACGTGTGGGTCATGAGGTGGCGGGTCGTGATCTTCTGTTCGGGGAAGCGCGGGTTGCGCACCTTGAAGGGCAGGTACGTGTTCACGTCCTCGTCGAGCGCGAGCTTGCCGGCCTCCACGAGGCGCATGGCCCCGATGCCCGTGGTGGTCTTGGAGAGCGACGCGAGGAAGAACGCCGTGTCGTCCGCCGGCGCGCGGCGGGCCTCGAGATCGGCGGCGCCGTAGTGGCGCAGGAGCGCGAGCTTGCCGCCCTTCACGATGGCGGCCGAGAGGCCCGGCAGCTTGGCGAGCGCGAGCTGCTCCGTCACGAAGACGTCGAGCGGGAGCTCGCCCGCGTCGCCCGCGTCCCCTGCGTCGCTGGGCGTCGTGGAGGTGCACCCGCTGGCCCCGCTCGCCCCCAACGCCGCGCACCCCGCGAGGAACCCTCGGCGTGTGAGGTGGGTGGCCGCGCGCCTCCCGGCTCCGAGCAGGCTCACGGCCGTGTCGCCTCCCAGCAGCGCGCCTCTTTGAAGATGCGCACGAGGTCGCCGTCGACGTGGCCGTCCTTCACCGAGTACTCGAGGATGTCGATCGCGCGCTCGAGCGGAACGGCCTTCTTGTAGGGGCGATCGCTCGCCGTCAGGGCGTCGAAGATGTCGGTGACGCTCATCATCTTCGACTGCACGGGGATCTCCTCCGAGCGCAGGCGGTTCGGGTACCCCGTGCCGTTCACGCGCTCGTGGTGCGCCCCCGCGATGTGCGGCACGCGCCGCAGCGCCTTGCCCCACGGGATGCGCGAGAGGAAGCGGAACGTGTGGGTCACGTGCTGGGTGATCTCGTCGTACTCGACCGGGGTGAGCGAGCCCTTCTTCACCGACAGGGCCGTGACCTCGTCGGGCTCGAGCAAGAGGCGGGTCTCACCCCGGAGGTCGAGGTACCACTCTTTCGCGAGCGCCTCGATCTTCGCGAAGTCGCCCGCCGCGAGCACGGTGGGCTCGTTCGCGGCGAGGATGGTCTGCATCGACTCGTCGAGCGCGCGGATCCGCCGGGTGAGCTCGTCGTCGAGCGCCCGCAGCTCCGACAGCGGGGCCTGGCGCTCCACCGCCTGCAGCTTGCGCGAGAGGATGTCGGTCTCGATGGAGCGCGCCACGAAATCGAAGCGCGCGCGGATGAGCTCGAGTCGCTCGTCGAAGAGCTTCTTCGCCTTCACGAGCACGCTCTCGCGTACCCCTATCTTTCCGAAATCATGAAGTAAACTGGCGTACTCGAGCTCGCGGAGGTCTTCCCGGCCGAAGGTCGCCGCGGCGTAGGGGCCGCTCGCCGTGCGGTCGACCGCCTTGGCGAGCGCCACGGTGAGGTTCGCGACGCGACGCGAGTGACCGCTGGTGGTCGGATCGCGCGACTCGATGGCCTCGACGCTCGCGCCCACGAACCCCTCGAACAGCGCCTGGATCTCCTGGTAGAGCGTGGCCGTCTCGAGCGAGATGCCCGCCTGCGCGGCCACGAGCCCGAGCAGCTCGGCGCTGCGCTCGTCGAAGGGCACCACCTGGAGCGCCACGGCGTCGTCGCCCACGACCTTCGCCCGGGGATCGCGCTTCTTGTTGATGAGCTGGATGACCCCCAGCACCTCGCCGCGCTGCGAGATGAGCGGCACGGTCATCATGCTCTTCGTGCGGTACCCGATCTTCTCGTCGAAGCGGCGGTCGAAGGCGAACGTGGACGACGGGGGCAGCGCGTACACGTCCTCGATCATGATCGCGCGCTTCTCGACGGCCGCGGCGCCCGCGATGGAGCGGTTCGAGAGGGGCATCGTGAACTCGCGCGAGTCGAACGAGATGCTGTCGTTCTGAGAGAGCTTGAAGCGGAGGGTCTCCCCCTCGTTCTCCACGACGTAGATGCTGCCCGCGTCGGCGCCGGTGACGAAGCGGCTCTTCTGCAGGATGAGACCGAGCAGCTTGTCGACGTCGCGCTCGGTGGTCATGGCCCGCGCGATGTCGACGAGCTCGTCGGTCTCGAAGCGAAAGCGCGACAGAGAGGCGGCGCGGCTCTCGGCGTGGCCCTTCGCCTCGAGCAGTTCGAACGCGCGGTCAGTCGCGATCTCCAGCTCCTCGCGGCAGGCGTCTTCGGGGAGCACCGTGGAGATGCCGAGGCCGCTCGCCCGCGTGTAGTCGCGCAAGCGGGGCCGCCCGACGAGCACGAGGAGCGCGGTGCCCTCGGCGCACCGCTGCGCGAACGGCGCGACGAGCGAGCGCGCGTCGTCCCACACGCGGGCGGGCACGTACACGACCATCGCCCCGTCGCGGAGCAGCGACACGAGCAGCGGGTGCGGGCGCCCGGCCTTCGCGCCGTGGGGCAGCTCGAGCAGCCGCTCGGCGAGGCGGTTCATCTCGTCGTAGAGGCGCGGCGGGTCGATGGGCGCGAGGCTCGCGCCGCCCGCTTGCGGCTCGCTGCGTGGGGGGGTGTCCGCCGAGTGGGTCATGGTGCGCTCCCGCAAGGGCCCCAGCGGACCCCTCGGAATGCATCCTACCCGAAGCTCCGCCGCTGGTAACCTCGCGCGGATGCCGCCCTCGTCGCGCCCCTCGCCCTCGCCCTCGCCCTCGCCCTCGACGCCCTCGTCGACGCGCGTGGATCCCGTCGCCCTCGCGGCGCTGCGGGAAGAGTACGGCGATCACGGCATCGACCCCGCGACCCTGCCGGAGTGCCCGCTCGTCGCGTTCGACGTGTGGCTCGGCGAGGCCCTCGCGGCGGGCCTCCCCGAGCCCAACGCGATGACCCTCGCCACCCTGGGAGAGGCCGGCCCCGAGGCCCGGATCGTGCTGCTAAAAGCACGAGATGAAAGGGGATTTGTCTTCTATACCAGCTACGAGAGCGGCAAGGCGCGTGAGCTCGCGCGCGACCCGGCGTGCGCCCTCGTGTTCGACTGGCTCGGGGCGATGCGCCAGGTCCGCGTGAGGGGGCGCGCCGAGCGCGTGTCGCGGGAGGAGTCGGGGGAGTACTTCCGCACGCGCCCGCGCCAGAGCCAGCTCGGCGCCTGGGCGTCACGGCAGAGCGCCGTGCTGGCGTCGCGCGACGAGCTCGAGGCCAAGATGGCCGAGGTGACGGCGCGCTTCGAGGGCGGACCGGTGCCGCTCCCCGACGGCTGGGGCGGCTTCCGCGTCGTGCCCACGCAGGTCGAGCTGTGGCAGGGCCGCGCGAGCCGCCTCCACGACCGCGTGCGCTACACCCGCGGCCCCGACGGCGCGTGGACCCGCGTGCGCCTCTCCCCCTGAGCGGTTCGTCGCCAGACCTGAGACGCGATCGAGCGAGGCCCGGCGTCGCTCGATGTGCTACGCGGCGAACCATGAGCACGACCCCCGCCCACGAATCCCCCGCGGTCCGCGTCGCCGCGCGCGCCGAGCAGGCCGTCGAGGGCTCGCTCTCTCGGCTCGACCGCTATCTGTCGTTCGCGCCCATCTCGAGCGATCCGTCGCGTGCCCCGCACGTGCTCGAGCTGGCGCGTGTGCTCGTGGCCGACCTCGGCGCCCTCGGCATGAGCCGCGCGAGGGTGCTCGAGCTCCCCGACGCGCTCCCCTGCGTCGCCGCGGAGTGGATGGGCGCCGGACCCAGCAAGCCGACGATCCTCGTGTACGGGCACTTCGACGTGCAGCCTGTCGCGGGCGAGGCGTGGGACACGCCCCCTCACACCCTCGTGCGCAAGGGCGATCGCCTCTACGGGCGTGGCTCGGCCGACGACATGGGCGGCTGGCTAAGCCACCTGCTCGCGATGGAGGCGTGGCTCGGCGAGACCGGCGCGCTCCCCTGCAACGTCAAGCTCCTCATCGAGGGCGAGGAGGAGATCGGGAGCCCGAACCTCGCGCGCTTCATGGACGCCTACCCCGACGCCTTCGGGGCCGACGCGATGGTCCTCACCGACTGCGAGAACCCCAGCCTCGACCTCCCGGGGATCACCGTGAGCCTCCGGGGTCTGCTGGAGGTCGAGGTGGAGCTCGCCAGCGCAAAGAGCGACGTGCACTCGGGGCTCTGGGGCAACATCGTGCCCGACCCCGCGGTGACGCTCGTCGCGCTGCTCGCTCGCCTGGTCGACGAGGACGGCCGCCTGCGCTTCGGTCGGAAGGACATCGAGCCCGGCTGGCTCGCCAGCTCGTGGGACGTGCCGCTCACGCCGGAGGTCATCCGGGTCGGCGCGCGCCTCCGCGAGGGCGTCGAGCCGCTCCCGGCGAAGGGCCTCAGCCCCGCGGCGTGGGCGTGGCGCCAGCCCGCGGTGACCGTGCTCTCGACCACGTTCCCCGCGCCGGGCACCGAGAAGAACGCCATCCGCGCCCGCGCGTCGGCCAAGCTCAGCTTGCGCGTCGCGCCTGGCCAGACCGGCGACGAGCTCCTCGCGCTCGTGTCGGCGGAGCTCGGGCGCGACGTGCCGGGTGGCCTCGCCGTGGAGGTCCGCCGTCTGCCCGCGGCGTCGGCCTCGTGGGACTACGTCGCCGAGGGGCGCGCGTTCGACGCGGCCGATCGCGCGTACACGAAGGCGTGGGGGCGCGCCCCGCTCCGCATCGGCATCGGCGGCTCGATCCCGTTCGTCGCGCTCTTCGGCGAGCGCTTCTCCACCCTCCCGCTCATCCTGAACGGGGTCATCGACCCCGAGACCGGCGCGCACGGGCCGAACGAGTCGATGCACCTCGGCGTGTACCGCAAGACCGTGGCCGCGAACGTGTACCTCTACGAAGAGCTCGCCGCCCTCGGCAGACCGCTCTGACGCCCGGCGCTGCCTCGCCTTCGCGCGCGCGGCCGGAGTGACGTGGTCGCGGTCATCAGCCGACGAGGCGGGAGGCGTCGTCGGCGCCCACGCCGAGCCCCGCCAGCGCCTCACCGAGGCGCGCCTTGGGCACGGAGACGAGGGTCGGCATCCCGCCGGAAAGACCTAGTAGTTTCAGGAAGTTAACCCCGCTGTCGAACGGCGCGGCGAGCGTGAGGTTGTCGCGGTCGACGAGCAACGCGACGCTCGCGCGCTCCTGGCCGAGCAGCAAGAGCTGAGTGCGGTCGTAGCGTTCGCCGCGCGCGGTCGCGCCGGTCGCGTCGAGGTAGGCGAGCGTGGTGACGCGGGGGAAGGGGCACTTGCGCAGCTCGACGCGCGCGTAGCCCTCCGCGATTCGGCGCGTGGCCCGCTCGATGACGACGAGCTCCGCGCCCGCGCGGTCGATGGGCTCCCAGAGCGCGGCGTCGGCGAGGCGCGAGACCAACAGGCGCACGACGGCGCCGAACAGCGCCGGATCGCGCCCACGCGCGCGGAGGGCCCGGTCGACTCGCGCGGCGATGGGGCTCGGCGCGCCGATGCGCGTGTCGATGGCCCGCGCGTCGTCGTCGCAGCCGGGGTACGGCTCCTCGCCGCCGAGCATCCACTTCGCCGCGCTCGCGAGCCCGTCGAAGTCGGTGTGGCACACGATCGTGTCGACCGGGCCGAGCCGGCGCACCCGCTCGGGGCTCAGCATCTCGGGGCAGGCGCCGTGCTGCGCTTTGGTCGCGAGCACGAAGCGCGGATCCGCGGCGTAGCGCCCGTGCAGGACGTGGTCGTGGTGATCGATCCAGGCCGCGAGGCGGGTGCCCAGGCCCTCGATCAGCGGGAGGGTGATCTTGTCGAAGCCGCCGCCCGAGGCCTCCGACGCGAAGGCCACGTCGAGCACGGCGACGCGGCCCTCGAGGTCCTTCGCCCGCGGGAGCTTTCGAGGGGTCGCGAAGGCGAGCGTCTCACGGGCCACGGCGCACCATCGCAGAAAACCCGCGAGGCTGCGCGGAAGTCGTCGCCCTCGCGGAATGTCGTGGCCGCCCTGGTCTCGAGAAGACCGGGTTTGACACTGCTTCTGGGGCCCTCGTATCGTTGAGACGCCATGCCCCTCAACGTCCTAGTGTTCGAGGGCGACCCCGCCTTCGCGGCGGCGCTTCGCGCTGGTTTGGAAGCGAAAGGCTGCGCGGTTCAGATCGTCGAGGACGGCAACGCGGGGCTCATGCTCGCGTCGCAGCTCAAGCCCGACCTCATCCTCCTGGCGATCGAGCTGCCCCGCATGAACGGGTTCTCGGTCTGCAACAAGCTGAAGAAGGACATGGTCTTTCGGGAGGTGCCCCTGGTCATCCTCTCGAGCGAGTCGAGCGAGGAGACCTTCGAGCAGCACCGCAAGCTCCGCACGCGGGCGGAGGAGTACGTCCACAAGCCTATCGCCGTCGACTCCCTCATCCGACGCATCGAGACCTTCGTCGACTTCGGCGACTCGCGCGACGACTCGTACGACGTGTCGATCGACGTCCAGGACGACGATCTCAGCAGTGAGGGGGAGATCACGGTCGCCGCCCGCCCGCTCCTGAGGCACGGCTCGGGGGAGATCACCCTGGCCGTGCCCCCGCCCGCCTACGACGCGATCGACAAGACCGTCGAGATCCCCGGCCACCGCGAGAACCCCCTCTCCGCCCGCCCCGTGACGACGCCAGGCATGCCGGTCCCCTACGGCGCGTCGCCGCCGAGCAGCGTCGTGGTCCCGAGCGGCAGCGACAATCCAGACACCGTCGCCGTGCCGGACCCCGGCCGGGGCGAGGCGCGCGAGCGCATCGCGCAGACCGGCCGCCCACCCGCCCCGCCCCCCGCGTTCGACGAGCTCGACCGCCCCGCCGTCCCGACGCGCACCGCCGCGCCACCTCCCGCGCCCTCGGCCTCGCTCGTCGAGACCGCGCCACCTCCTGGAGCGCCCAGCCCCGTCGCCGCCTCGCAGCCGCCGCCCGTGTACCCGACGCTGGTGATGGCCGCGGTCGATCCCCGGGCCGCCGAGGTCGCTGCCCTCCAGCGAGAAGTCGAAGAGCTCCGCCGTCGCATCAACGCCGCGCCGCAGCGAGCCGTCGCACCCGCGACGAGCCGCGAGTTCCTCGATCTGCGCGAGGCACTGAACCGAAAAGACAAGGAGATACTATCACTTAGAGAGCATCTCTCCGCGAAAGATCACGAGATCACCGAGTCCCGGGATCGCTCCCTCGCCGTGGAGCGCGCGAGCGCGGATCTCGAAGACAGGGTGATCGCGAAAGAGCGCGAGCTCTCGGACGCCCGGGAGAGCGCGCAGACCGCGCAGTGGGAGCTCGACGAGGCGAAGCGCCTCGCGGACGCCGCGCGTAGCTCGCTCGCCACCGCGGAGGCGACCATCGCCGAGCGCGACGCCGCCGTCGGCTCGCTGCGCGCCCACCTGCTGGAGCAGACGGCGACGCTCGCGGACCGGGAGGCGGTGCTCAACGAGCTTCGTGCCTCCCACGCGTCGGTCGAGGCGAGCCTCAGGGAACGCGACGCCAGGATGGCGGAGGGCGACACCCGGCGGACTTCCCTCGAGGCCTTGCTGGCCGAGCGGGACGGCACGATCGCCGAGCGGGACGCGACGATCGCCGAGCGAAGCCGGGCCCTGGTCGATCGCGAAGAGGCCATCCAGACCCTCAACACGATGCTGGTCGACCGCGAGCTGCGCCTCGCCGAACGCACGAACGACACCGTGGTGCGCGACACATGGATCGCGGAGCGCGACGCGCGCATCGACGCCGCCACCGCGGCCGCTCTCCAGGCGCAGGCTGCGCACGAGACCGCGCTCGCCCAAGCCGAGGGCCGCCGCGTGGCGGAGCTCGAGGCCGCGCGCCGGGAAGCCGCCGCCGACGTCGCGAGGACGATCGTCGAGAAGGAAGCCGAGCGCGACGCCGCGCTGACCGAGCAGGCCGCCTCCCTCGAGGCGATGTTCGAGGACGTACTCGGGCGGTCGCTCGCCGAGCGCCAGGCCGCGGGCGCCGAGGCGTTGGCCCGCGCCGAGGCCGGCCACGCCGAGGCGTTGGCCCGCGCCGAAGCCGCCCACGCCGAGGCCTTGGCCGTCGCGGAGGCCGCCCGCGCGGAGGCTTTGGCCCGCGCCGAAGCCGCCCACGGCGAGGCCGTGGCCGTCGCGGAGGCCGCCCACGCCGAGGACGTCGCGCGCCTCACGGCAACCGCCCGCGACCTCGCGACCGCGCGGGACGACACGGCGAGCGCGCTCGCGCGGGAGCAGGCCGCGCTTCAGGACACGCGCGCCGAGCTCACCGAGCAGCTCGAGGGGCTCGCGGCCTCGCTCGGGAGCACCCGCGAGCAGCTCCGCGCTGAGCAGACCTCGCTCGCGACCACCCGCGAGGAGCTGCGCGCCGAGCAGACCTCGCTCGCGACCACCCGCGAAGATCTCCGTGTTGAGCAGACCGGGCACGCGGCCACCCGCGAGGAGCTCCAGGCCGCGCAGACGGCGCGCGCGGCCGGCGTCGAGGCGCTCGGCGAGGCCCACGCGCGGCACGACGCGCTCGCGTCGCTCAACGCCGACCTCACCTCTCGCGTGGCCTTCCTCGAGGGGGTGCTCGGCGAGACGCGGGCCAGCCTCGACGCCGAGACGCGGCGCGCGGCCACGCTCGAGCAGTCCGTCGCCGAACGCGCGCGCGAGCGCGACGGGGTGTTCGCCGAGCTCGAGGTCGCGCGCCGGCACGGCCTCGCGCTCGACGGGCTCTACACGGCCCTGCAGGCGTCGCACGAGTCGACCCTGGCGCGCCTCGCGGCCGTCGAGCTCGATCTCTCCAAGGAGCGCGAGCGTGCGCGCGCGGCGGCCAGCAAGTGGGACGCGGACCGCGCGTCGCTCGACCGCGCGAAAGACGCGCTCGCCGTGGTCCTCGCGCAGATCGAGGCCACCGAGGCCCAGGCCTCGCACGACGGCGAGTAGCCCGAGCCGGAACGCGCGTCGCTACAGGCCTGCTCTGGCGCGGACCGCGTCGCCCTGGACGCGAGCGACGCGGGTCACGCGCTCACGGTCGTACACTCGCGACTCGCCCAGCTTGACGAGCAGGCGACCGTCGACGAGCACATGCACGATGTCGCTCGAGCGGCACGCGTACACGAGGCGAGAGAACACGTCGCCGCCCGGCTCCACGTGGGGCCCGTCGACGCGCACCACCTGGAGATCGGCGCGCTTACCGGGCTCCAGCGAGCCCACCTGATCCGCGATGCCGAGGGCCTCCGCGCCGAGCACGGTCGCGAGGCGCAGCGCGTGCCGCGCCGGGAGGCTGGTCGTGCCCGAGCGTGTCTTGGCCAGCAGGGCGGCGTGGCGGAGCTCGGTGAAGGCGTCGAGGTTGTTCGTGCAGGGAGCGCCGTCGGCGGCGAGCCCGACCTTCACTCCCGACGCGAGCAGATCGGCCACCCGCGCGATGCCGGAGCCGAGCTTCAGGTTCGAGCTGGGGCAGTGGATGAAGCGCGTGCCCAGCTTGGCGGCGCGGCGCTCCTGCGCCTTCGTGAGCTGGACGCCGTGGGCGAGGAGCGTGTTCTCGCCGCAAAACCCATAAGATTCAAGCACATCCACGTCGTCCTGTCCCAGCAGCTCGCGCACGGCGCGGCGCTCCCCTGGGTGCTCCGCCGCGTGGCTGTGGAGCTTCGCGCCGTTCTCGCGCGCGCGCTCCACCACCCCCCGGAAGAGGCCCTCGGTGCACGAGAGAATGAAGCGCGGGGCGTAGGCGTAACGGAGCCGCCCTTCCGCCGCGCCGTCCCAGCGGGCGAAGAGCGCGTCGCTCTCGTCGAGGCTCCGGCGGGTCGTCTCGCGGAGGCCCTTCGGCACGCCCGCGCCGGAGTCCATCATGGCCTTGCCCGAGAACACGCGGAGGCCGCTCCGCGCGCACGCGTCGAACACGGCGTCGTGGCCGCTCACAGTGCCCATGTCGAGGAGGGTCGTCGTCCCACCGAGGACGAGCTCGAGCAGGCCGAGCTCGGCGCTGGCGGCCAGTGAGCGCTCGTCGTGCGCGGCCTCGAGCGGCCACACGCGCTCGCGAAGCCAATCGAGGAGCGGCAGGTCGTCCGCCATGCCGCGGAAGAGCGTCTGACAGAGGTGGATGTGCGGCTGCACGAAGCCCGGGAGCACGGCGCAGCCCGAGGCGTCGAGCACCCGAACGAGGCCCGGGCGCGAGCGCTTCGACAGGGCGTCGGGGCCTATCGCGGTGATGCGCCCGTCCTCGATCAGGACGTCGCCGTCGACGACGCGATCGTCCGGATCGCAGGTGACGACCCGGCCGCCAGTGACAAGCACCGACTCCCGCGCGGGGAGCGTCGTGGAGGAGCGGCTCATGCCACCCCCGTGAGGTCGGGTTCGCGCATCGCGCGCTGAGTCTAGAGCACGGGTCCAGTCGCGGGTCCGACGATTTCGCGCGGCCCGGGTTGGCGCGCCAGTGGCGCGGGCAGAGCCAGCGCGCGAGGCGATCCGAAACCTCTGAAACCCCCTGGGATTCGGCGTTCTCCGTGCCCCCGTAGAGCGCGACGAGCGCCTTCGCGTGGGCGCGCGCGGCGACTCGCGGTACCGTGTCTTCCATGGGAGCGAGGCAGGGTGGCGTCGTGGTGCGGCACCGCGGAGACCACGGGGACGTGCGCGCCTTCGTTGGCGTCGCGTCCATCGAGGCGCTCGCGCCCATGCCCAAGACGACGCCGGTCGTCGGTGGGACACTCCCCCTCGTAGGCGTCGCGGCGGTCTCCGGCGCGCTCGTCCCGGTGTTGGATTTGGGCTGCGGGGCGCGCCACAGGTCGACCCGCCCACCCGTGGTGGACCGCGCCGCCACCGCCGCCTCGCGCCCGCTCCTGATTTGCCTGCACGAGGGTGAGCGGCTCGGCCTCTCGGGCGTGGAGGTCGTCGCGGTAGGCCACTTCGACGAAGCTGCCGGCGGCGGCGCGGTGATCTTCGAGGGTGAGGCCGTCGAGCAGCTCGACCTCGGCGCGCTCGTCGCCCACCTCCGCGCCAAGCCGTGGGCGGGTCGCGTCCGGGGTTGAAGGCCGGCGTATGCGCGGGGCCAACGTGGGCGCCGGGTCCTACGGGTTGAGATTGGTCAGAATCTTCTGACCCCAGCCACGTCAAGCTAGAGTCCACTCTGCCCGAGCGTCGCCCCGTGCGCGCTCCCCCCGTGGTTCAAGTTTGGAGAATGAACATCATGAAATCGCTGTATTTTTCGCTTGCCTCGCTCGCCCTCGGGGCCTCGTGCTGGCTCGCTTGTAGCTCCGACACCACGACCGCGGCCGACGCGGGGCCGCCGGGCACGCCCGGCACCGTCAACCCTCAGGCCGCAAAGTCGAGCTCCACCACCCTCGTCGGTGGCGTGTCCAAGGCGGTCGACGGCAACGACGGCAACGCCTCGCTCGCGCTGCTCATCCAGGGCGCCCAACAGAGCCAGAGCGTCGTGACACCCTCGGCCGGTGGCGGGGCCGCGAAGCCCTCCAACGTGGCGCTGCGCGACTTCGTCGGCCAGGTGTCTCAGGCGATCACCAGCTGCGAGGGCGCGTGCACGGGCACCACCTGCGACTTCAAGGGGTGCGGCACCGAGACCCCGCAGAGCAGCGTCACGATCTCCGGCGTGCTCTCGTGGACCGGCGGGAACCTCAAGTGCGTAGGCCTCACCTACGACATCTCCGCGGCGACCACGGGCGGCAGCAAGACCAAGATCACCCTCGACTGCGACGTGCAGGCGTCGGCCTCGTCGCTGAAGGGCTTCGTCAAGTCGACCGGCAGCACCTCGCTCAACCTCGGCGACTCCGGCGCGCCCGCGGGCGTGGGCACGGTCGCGTGGACCTCCGACACGACCTTCAACGACGTCAAGTACACCGCGGGCAAGCCCACCAGCGGCAGCGTGAAGGTCGCGGCGACGACGAGCGTGGCCGGCCAGACCTACACGGGCAGCGCCGAGATCACCTTCCCGTAGCGGCCCTCTCGCTCAGCGCAGCGTCCAGTGGAGCGCGGCGAGCAGCGCCGCGCCGGCCACGACCCCGGCCGCGATCGATGGGAGCAGCGCGAAGAAGCGGCCTCCCTGGGGCTCTTCGAGGGTCGTGCGGGCGTAGGCGGCGCCGTCGGACCGCGCCCCCGCCGCCTCGCGCTCGACCTCGAGCCCTGGGCGCGTGAAGGCGGGGACCTTCGTGGCGATCGGGCCGTCGCCCGTCGCGATCGCCGCGTCGAGCAGATCGCGGAAGTGCCTCGCGCTCGCGGGGCGCGCCGCCGGGTCCTTCGCGAGGGCCCGCGCGACCAGCGCCGCCACCGCCTCGGGGATCTCGGGCACGAAGCTCCGCAGCGGCGGGAACGCGCCGCGGCCCTTCGCCGCGCCGGTCTCGGCGAGGGTCTTGCCGGGAAAGGGGAGGCGCCCGCTCAACATTTCGTAGAGCACCGACGCCACCGCGTAGAGGTCGGCCTTCGCCGTGACCCGCTGGCCGAAGAGCTGCTCGGGCGCGGCGTAGTCGATCGTCCCGACGAACTCGCCGGCCTTCTCGCCAGCGTCGGCGACGATGCCGAAGTCGATGAGCTTGAGCGCCGCGGCGCCGTGCTTCGGTTGGTGAAGGAAGATGTTCTCCGGCTTCACGTCGCGGTGCACGACGGGCGTGTCGTGGGTGTGCGCTGCGTGGAGCGCCTCCAGGAGCTGCCGCGTGATCTCGTAGGCCTCCGCGGGACGTACGCGGCTCCGGCTCAGCAGCAGATCGCGCACGGTGCGCCCCATCAGGCGCTCCATCACGAAGAAGGGCACGCCGAACGCGTCCTCGTCGAAGTCGTACACACGCACGATGTTGGGGTGGTCGAGCTGGGCGAGGATGCTCGTCTCGGCGAGGAACATCGCCTTGGCGCGGCTGCTCCGCGCGAGATCGAGGCTCATGCGCTTGAGCACGCCGGCGATCTCCGGCGGCTTCAGGACCTCGTACACCACGCCCATGCCGCCCTCTCCCAGCTTCGAGAGGAGCAAATACTTCGTGCCAGGGAGGACCTGCCCCACCCCGGGAGAGTGCGCTTCGGGCGGCAAACAAGCGGTCGGCGGCATCGCGCCGCTGCTCATGGCGAATCTGCCAGCATGCGCGCCGCGATCAGGGAGCCGGCGCCAAGCACGACGAGCACGCACGCGAGCGCGATCGTGCGCCGCTGGGCCGCGCTCTGGAGGCGCTCGGCGTCATGGGCCTCTCGCGCCGCGTCCACCGCGCTCGCCACCTGTTCGGGCTCGGGCGCCGAGGTGGCGCCCGGAGACGAGCCCGCGGAGGACGGGGCGCGCTCTGCACCGGGGGCGAGCAGCGCGGTGCCCGTGGGGCCGGTCGGGACGTCGGGGTTCCCCATGCGGGCCGTGCCGTTCATGCGGGCGGTGCCGCCCGGGCCTGCGTTGCCAGGGCCTTCGGGCGCGCGCCCGGGGAGCGCGGTGCGCGTGGTGGCCGCGCGTAACCTCGCTTTTTCTTTCGCGATATTCATCGCGTGCGCCATCACGTCGAAGGTGTCGCCGCCGTCGTTCGCCGCCGTCTGGTAGACCACGTCGTCGCTGAACGCCGCCGATCCGCCGGTGTGCGTCTGTCCGCGGAGGGTCGGGTTGAGCGCCCGCCGCGCGGCCTCCAGGACCTCCGGTGGCGGTCCGCCGGGCACAGTGTGCTGGTCGAGCTCGCCCACGGTGATGGGCGCCTCGTAGAGCGGCGGGATCGCGAGCAGCTCTTCTTGGGTCATCGCGGCGACGTCGCTGAGCGGCGCCGAGCGCGCCGTGGCCTCCGGGCACTCGAGGAGGCGGTTCGCCAAGAGGTCGGCCGCGGGCCGCTTCGAAGGATCGAGCGACAGCGTGTCGGTCAGCACGAGCGACAGCGCGTCGCTCACGCGCGGGCCCACGTCCGAGACGAGCGGCGCCGGCACCGTGACGCGGTGGAGCGGGTTCGGGAAGTCCTCGTACGCCCGCTTCCGCGTGAGCATCTCGAAGGCCACGAGCCCCAGCGCGAACACGTCCATCTTCGCGTCGACGGGCTCTCCCAGGATCTGCTCGGGCGCCGAGTAGAGCGGCGTGCCGCAGTAGCCCTCCGGCGTGGGATCGCTCGCGAGCTTCATCACGCCAAAATCGAGCAAGATCGCCCGAAGTTCGCCGCGATCTTTGAAAATGAGGATGTTGTCGGGCTTCACGTCGCGGTGCACGACGCCCCTCGCGTGGACCGCCTCGAGGCCGGCGGCGAGCTGGACGACGATCGGGATCACCACGCTCGGCGCGAGCGGCGCCTTCTTCGCGATGAAGCTCGCGAGGCTCACGCCCTCGACCTTCTCCATCATGTAGAACGGCGTGCCCTCGTCGAGGCGCCCGGCCTGGAGCACCCGCACCACGTTCGGGTGCTGCAGCTTCGCGAGCACCTTCGCCTCGCGCACGAAGCGGTCGACCAACCCGGCGTGGGCGCGCGCGATCTCGGGGAGCAGCAGCTTGACGACTCGGGTGACGCCGAGGTTCTGGTCCTCGACCTCGTAGACCTCGCCCATCGCGCCTATCCCCAGGCAGCGAAGCACACGGAAGGCCTGCGGCCCCGCGCGAAGCACGTCGCCGCGCCCATAGGTCGCTCCGGCCCTGCCAGAGCTCGAGTCGGTGGAGGAGGCGAGGCCGGTGGTCGAGAGCATGGGGCGGGCGCGGCGAGGCGGGCGGCGGGCGGCGGTGGGCGTGCGCGAAGGGGGAAGGAGCGGGAGCCGCGGAGACGTAGCGCACCGCTATCCCCTAACGCTGGAGGCTATCGGCCCCGCGCGACCGCCGCAACGGGCCGCTTCGGCCCCGCGAGTCGGTCGAGGGTGTCGTGGGCCCGATACGTCGTGGGTTCGACTTCTCCGGGGCGAGGCGTCTACACTTCGCCGCGGGGGGCGATCCGCCCGTCCACCATGAACCCGCCCATGAAGACCAAGCCCTTTCCCGGCGAAGAGAACCTGCCGAGCGAGCTGCTCGACACGGCGCCCGGGCGCCCCGCGCTGCTGCAGGGCGGGCATCCCTCGGAGGCGCCGGTGCCGGACGGCTACTTCGACGAGCTGCTCGACGCCGCGCGAGGCACGCCCGCGATCCCCGAGCGCCCCGACTCGGCCGGCGCGAAGAACGCGCGCTTCTCGGGCGGCGCGGGCGTGCCTCAGCGTGTGCGCGACAAGACCCAGCCGACCGGAGAAGTGCTGGTCGAGCCCCTGCCGATCGCGGAGGCCCGCGCGCACGCGCTGGCCACCGCCAACCCCTCGCGCGAGGTCGACCTCGAGGCCTTCGTCCGCGACGCCGACGTCAGGCGGGCGGCCACGGTCCCCTCGCTCCGCGTCCGCGAAGCAGAAGAGGCCGCGGAGGGCGCGGCCCGCCGTCGCCGTCGCCTCGTCGGGGCCGTCTCCGGGGCGCTCATGGTGACCTTCGGGGCGAGCGTGGTGTACTATTTTGTTAATAGAAACATGGGTGTGAGCCCGTTGATCGCGGCCGCGCCGAGCGCCTCGAGCGTCCCGTCCGCGGCCCCTCCGCCCGCTCCGCCCGCGCCGTCCGTCGCCGCGTCGCCGAGCGGGCTCGCCTCGGCCGTCGTCACGCCGCCGGGGCCCTCGGCAGGAGCACCCACGGTCGCCGCCGTACCTCCGCGCGCGGTCGCGCCGAGCGCGGCGACGGTCGCGCCTGCGCACGTCACGGCGGCTGCCACCGCCCCGGGTCCCACCGAGCCTGGGCCGCGCCCGTCGGCCACCGCCTCCGGATCGGTCGAGCCGGTGCCCACCTCGTCGAAGATGAGGCCATTTTGAGGAGAACGACGCGAACGCCGCCGGCGCGCCGAGCCCCCTGTGACGATGAGACCGTCTCGATGAAGCAAGTGGAGAGATCCGTGAAGAGCTCGTGCACCACCAAGGCCGCCGCCCTCGCCCTCGTGGCGTTCTACCTGGCGCTCGCGCCCCACGCGCTGGCGGGCCCCAAGGACGAGGACCTGAAGAGCCGCCGCGCGCAAGCCGCCAAGCTGCACGAGGAGGGCGCGCAGCTGTTCACGAAGGGCGACTACGAGGGCGCTCGCGCCAAGTTTCGCGAGGCCTACGCGCGCGGACAGAACCCGAATTCGCTCTTGAACCAGGCCGAGGCCACGATCCGCACGTACCACTACCTCGAGGCCGCCGCGCTCCTGAAGAGCTACCTCGCGCTGCCCGAGAACGACAAGGTGACGGCCTCGGATCGCCGAGACGCGCAGGCGCTGCTCGACCAGGCGAGCACCAAGCTCTGCGCGCTCGACCTCCGCGCGCTGAGCTGCAAGGTGGACGGCACACCCGGCCAGGGGCTCGTGCTCGTCGAGGTCGGGGAGCACCTCGTCCGCATGCAGGGGCCGAAGGGCGAGAAGCTCAAGCCGGTGAAGTGCGCGGCGAACGAGACCGTCGTCGTGACGTACGAGGACCCGCCGGCGGATGGACCTCCCCTTCCCGCGGTGCCGAGCCCCGGGCCTGTCACGCCGCCGCCCGCTGAGGCGGGCGAGAAGGGCAGCTGGCTCTTGCCCGGCGTCCTCGCCGGGGTGGGGCTCGTGGGGCTCGGCGTGGGCGCGACGTTCCACTTCGTGGGCGTGGGCTCGCGCGACGACGCGACGGGGCTCCAGCGATCTGGCGTGTGCGCAGACCGCGCGAGCGCGGGTTGCGTGGCGCTCTCGGACAAGCTCGACGCCGCCTCGACCCAGCGGACCGTGAGCGCGGTCGGGCTCATCGGGGGCTCGGCGGCGCTCGGGGCCGCTGTCGTGAGCGTGCTCATCATGCGCCCGTGGGAGACCCGTCCGAGGACGCCGACGCACGGCTTCCTCCGCGGCCCCACGCTCGCCCCCACGTTCGCTCCCGGCTACTCGGGCGCTTCGATCTCCGGTTCGTTCTGAGCGCCCAGGAGCCTCGACATGAAGAAGATCATTGCACTTGGGCTCGCGACGACCACCGCGCTCGTGTTCGCGGGGTGTTTTTCGATTCCGTCGCTCTGCGACAACGGAACGTGCGACGCCGAGTCGGACGGAGGGGTGGGAGAGGGCGGGGTCGGGGAGGGGTCGGTGGACGGGGGAGTGGACGTGGTGGTTCCGCCCGGGTG
Organism: Myxococcales bacterium; assembly: GCA_016720545.1. Lineage (NCBI taxonomy): Bacteria > Pseudomonadati > Myxococcota > Myxococcia > Myxococcales > Myxococcales bacterium. The sequence continues at coordinate 535,764 of JADKKK010000003.1, read as the reverse complement.
CGAGACGCCGAACGAGCCAGTGAAGAACCCTGAGAAGTGCCTAGTGGACAGCTACGGAGTGTACGTGTCGCCGAGTGGGGACGACGGGAACCCCGGGACGAGGACGAAGCCCTACAAGACGGTGGGGAAGGGGCTCTCTGCGGGTCGCGGGCGGGTGGTGGTGTGCGAGGGGACGTACGCGGAGAGCGTGGAGGTGAAGAGCGACGTGGAGGTGTACTCGGGAGTGACGTGCGACTTCGGGAAGGCTGGAGGGCGAGCGAAGGTGGTGGGGACGAAGCCCGAGTACGCGGTGAAGGTGGGGAAGGTGACGGCGACGCTGGCGGAGCTGGACATCGAAGGAGCGGCGGGGACGGCGGGGTCGCGTACGAGCGTGGGAGTGTGGGCTGTGGAGGCGGTGAAGGTGAGCCTTCGGAAGGTGGGAGTGGAGGCGAAGGGTGGATTCGGTGGGGAGGCTGGAGCGGGCGGGACGACAGGGACGTACGCGACGGGGAACGGGAACGGGAACCCGGCGAGCGCGAGCGCGGGGGGAGCGGCGAAGCCGTGCACGTGCAGCTCGGGAGGCGGATCCGGAGGAGGGGGCGGCGGCGCCCCGTTGATCACGGCTGGGAGCGGAGCCGAGGCGCTCGGCGGAGTGGCGCCGACCGACGGAGCGGGTGGAGTCGCACTAGCGAGCTGCGTAGCTGCGGAGCCGAACGGCTCGGGGAACACCGGAGCAGACCGAGCCGAGGAGCGCCAGCTGCGAAGGTGACGACGCCGGGAGGGATATCCGGGAGCGGGAGGGGACGCCGTCGGAGGCGGCCGCGGGAGCGAGCGGACTGCCCGGTCAAGGGGGTGGCGGCGGTGGGTCACGCGGGGCGGACAGCTTTGGAGGCGGAGGCGGCTGCGGGGGATGCGGGGGTACGGGAGGGAAGGGGGGCAAGGGCGGAGGCGGGAGCATCGCGCTGCTGAGCGTGAGCTCGCACGTGACGATGACGAACGTGACGCTCACGGCCGCTGCCGGGGGGACCGGGGGGTACCGGGGGTACCGGGGGTACCGGGGGCGGGGGCGGACTTGGTGGGGTGGCCGGTGGCGGAACGCCGGGCTGCGGCGGGGGAGACGGCGGGAAGGGCGGAGCGGGCGGAGCGGGAGCGGGCGGAGCGGGCGGGATCTCGGTAGCTGTAGTCTACAAGGGAACGAAGCCGACGGGAGACGCGACGCTGAAGGCGGGAGCGGGGGGAGCGGGAGGCGTGGGAGGAGCGGCGGGAGTGAATGACGGCCCCGCGGGGCTGTCGCAGTCCGAGCTGGAGGTGGCGCCGTGAGGCCGGGGGTGGCGCTGTGCGCGTTCGTGCTGGCGGGCCTGGTTTCGGGGTCGGGGTGCACGACGAACAACTATTACGTGACGGAGGCTTCGGACGGAGGGGTGGGAGAGGGCGGGGTCGGGGAGGGGTCGGTGGACGGGGGAGTGGACGTGGTGGTTCCGCCCGGGTGCGAGACGCCGAACGAGCCAGTGAAGAACCCTGAGAAGTGCCTAGTGGACAGCTACGGAGTGTACGTGTCGCCGAGTGGGGACGACGGGAACCCCGGGACGAGGACGAAGCCCTACAAGACGGTGGGGAAGGGGCTCTCTGCGGGTCGCGGGCGGGTGGTGGTGTGCGAGGGACGTACGCGGAGAGCGTGGAGGTGAAGAGCGACGTGGAGGTGTACTCGGGGGTGACGAGCGACGTCGGGAAGGCTGGAGGGCGAGCGAAGGTGGTGGGGACGAAGCCAGAGTACGCGGTGAGAGTGGGGAAGGTGACGGCGACGCTGGCGGAGCTGGACATCGAAGGAGCGGCGGGGACGGCGGGGTCGCGTACGAGCGTGGGAGTGTGGGCTGTGGAGGCGGTGAAGGTGAGCCTACGGAAGGTGGGAGTGGAGGCGAAGGGTGGATTCGCTGGGGAGGCTGGAGCGGGCGGGACGACGGGGACGTACGCGACGGGGAACGGGAACGGGAACCCGGCGAGCGCGAGCGCGGGGGGAGCGGCGAAGCCGTGCACGTGCAGCTCGGGAGGCGTGACCGCTGGGGCCCGAGGCGGCGCTCCATTGGATACGGCTGGGAGCGGGCTCGAGGCGCTGGGCGGAGTGGCGCCGACCGACGGAGCGGGTGGAGTCGCACTAGCGAGCTGCGTAGCTGCGGAGCCGAACGGCTCGGGGAACACCGGAGCAGACCGAGCCGAGGGAGCGCCAGCTGCGAAGGTGACGACGCCGGGAGGGATATCCGGGAGCGGGGAGTGGACGCCGTCGGAGGCGCCCGCGGGAGCGAGCGGACTGCCCGGTCAAGGTGGCGGGGGCGGAGGCTCACGCGGAGCGGACAGCTTTGGAGGCGGAGGCGCCTGCGGGGGATGCGGGGGTACGGGAGGGAAGGGGGGCAAGAGCGGAGGCGGGAGCATCGCGCTGCTGAGCGTGAGCTCGAACGTGACGATGACGAACGTGACGCTCACGGCCGCTGCCGGGGGTACCGGGGGTACCGGGGGTACCGGGGGTACCGGGGGTACCGGGGGCGGGGGCGGACCCGGGGCGGCTGGAGGTGGCTCGCTCTCCGGCTGCGGCGGGGGAGACGGCGGGAAGGGCGGAGCGGGCGGAGCGGGAGCGGGCGGAGCGGGCGGGATCTCGGTAGCTGTAGTGTACAAGGGAACGAAGCCGACGGGAGACGGGACGCTGAAGGCAGGAGCCGGGGGAGCGGGAGGCGTAGGCGGAGCGGCGGGAGTGAATGACGGCCCCGCGGGGCTGTCGCAGTCCGAGCTGGAGGTGGCGCCGTGAGGCCGGGGGCGGGTGCGAGACGCCGAACGAGCCAGTGAAGAACCCTGAGGAAGTGCCTAGTGGACAGCTACGGAGTGTACGTGTCGCCGAGTGGGGACGACGGGAACGCGGGGACGAGGACGAAGCCCTACAAGACGGTGGGGAAGGGGCTCTCTGCGGGTCGCGGGCGGGTGGTGGTGTGCGAGGGGACGTACGCGGAGAGCGTGGAGGTGAAGAGCGACGTGGAGGTGTACTCGGGAGTGACGTGCGACTTCGGGAAGGCTGGAGGGCGAGCGAAGGTGGTGGGGACGAAGCCAGAGTACGCGGTGAAGATAGGGAAGGTGACGGCGACGCTGGCGGAGCTGGACATCGAAGGAGCGGCGGGGACGGCGGGGTCGCGTACGAGCGTGGGAGTGTGGGCTGTGGAGGCGGTGAAGGTGAGCCTACGGAAGGTGGGAGTGGAGGCGAAGGGTGGATTCGCTGGGGAGGCTGGAGCGGGCGGGACGACGGGGACGTACGCGACGGGGAACGGGAACGGAACCCGGCGAGCGCGAGCGCGGGGGAGCGGCGAAGCCGTGCACGTGCAGCTCGGGAGGCGGATCCGGAGGGGGGGCGGCGGCGCCCCATTGGATCACGGCTGGGAGCGGAGCCGAGGCGCTGGGCGGGGTCGCGCCGACCGACGGAGCGGGTGGAGTCGCCCTAGCGAGCTGCGTAGCTGCGGAGCCGAACGGCTCGGGGAACACCGGAGCAGAGCGAGCCGAGGGAGCGCCAGCTGCGAAGGTGACGACGCCGGGAGGGATATCCGGGAGCGGGGAGTGGACGCCGTCGGAGGCGCCCGCGGGAGCGAGCGGACTGCCCGGTCAAGGTGGCGGGGGCGGAGGCTCACGCGGAGCGGACAGCTTTGGAGGCGGAGGCGCCTGCGGGGGATGCGGGGGTACGGGAGGGAAGGGGGGCAAGAGCGGAGGCGGGAGCATCGCGCTGCTGAGCGTGAGCTCGAACGTGACGATGACGAACGTGACGCTCACGGCCGCTGCCGGGGGTACCGGGGGTACCGGGGGTACCGGGGGCGGGGGCGGACCTGGGGCGGCCGAGGTGGCTGCCCCGGGCTGCGGCGGGGGAGACGGCGGGAAGGGCGGAGCGGGCGGAGCGGGAGCTGGCGGAGCGGGCGGGATCTCGGTAGCTGTAGTCTACAAGGGAACGAAGCCCACGGGAGACGGGACGCTGAAGGCAGGAGCCGGGGGAGCGGGAGGCGTAGGCGGAGCGGCGGGAGTGAATGACGGCCCCGCGGGGCTGTCGCAGTCCGAGCTGGAGGTGGCGCCGTGAGCGAGCGTGAAGCGCAAGCGAGGACGCGAGCGCGCACGTGGCTTGTCCGGGCGGCGCTCGGGCTGACCGTGGGGCTCGTCACCTTGGCGGCGGGCGGCGCCGAGGCCCGCGCCGAGGATGCGTTCAGCGCAGAGGCCAAGCAGCGGTTCGACGAGGGCCACGCGCTCTGGGGGCGCGGCGAGCACGAGCAGGCGAGGCTCAAGTACGCGCAGGCGTGGGCGGTCCTGAAGGAGCCCGACGTGCTGTTCAACCTCGCGCGCGCCGAGCACCGCGTAGGCCACGTGCTCGGCGCGTACCACCACTTTCGCGAGCTCCTGAAGCTGCCGCAGACCGATCCCGCGCACACCACGCTCGCCAAGAAGCTCTTCGCGGACCTCGGCACGAAGGTGAGCCTCATCACTCTCGCGCCGGGCACGCCGCGCGGGACCCAGGTGCGCGTCGACGGCGTCGTCGCGGGCGAGGCCCCGCTCGCCGACCCCATCGCGGTGCTCGCCGGACCGCACGAGGTCGTCGTGACCTTCGGCCAGCGCCGGCGAAAGCGCCCCGTGGCGTGCCCCGCCGAGCGCACGGTGGTGGTCGCGCTCGAGGGCGACACGTCGCCGCCGCCGCCATCGCCGCCTCCCGCGGAGCGCGAAGCCGGGGCTTCGTGGACGGTGCCCGTGGTGCTCGGCGTGGTCGGCGTCGCCGGCCTCGGGGCGGGCGCGGTGATGGGCGCGATGTCGGCCAGCTCGGACGACGAGCTCCGGCTCCTCAGCGTCGGCGCGCCCTGCCCTCGGCCCGGGGCGCCCGGCTGCCAGCCCCTCGAGGACGCCGCGTCGAAGGCGTCGGGCCTCGGCACGGGGTCGATCGTTGGCTACGTTGGCGGCGGCGTGTTCTTGGGCGCCGCGGTGGTGTCGGCGCTCGTGCTGCGCCCGTGGGCTACGCCGAACCCGCGCGAGCGAGATCGCGTCAGCCTCGTGCCTGTCGTGGGCCCCGGCGGCGCGGGCGGCGCGCTGCTCGGTCGCTTCTAGCGGTCGCCCTCGGCTAGATCATTTCGGCGATCGCAAAGATAAGACCTATTGCGCCGCACACCAGCGAGACGCCCACGCAAATGAGGCCACCCACGAACCCCCAGAGCAGCCGCGACACGAGCTGCTCCTCGGTTTTGTTGGTGAGGATGAGCTCGTGCGCCTCGCCGTGACCGGCGCCCAATACGAGCTGGCTCGAGGGCGCCATGCGGTAGCCGTCGTTCACCGGCGGGCCGGCCTCGCGGCGTGAAGGTCCGAGCGCGTACAGAGGATCGTTCGGCGAGAGGACCTCTTCCGTGTAGCGCATCGACTTGTTGAAGCCGAGGAACGTCTGGGTGGAGTGGCCGCGCGAGGCGAGGAAGCCCTGAAGGTGCGGCGACGCGTCGTTGAACGTGCCGGAGCTCGCGACGTTCTGCGCGTCGAGGATGACCTCGGCCCCGTGGGGCACGATCTTCGCCATCTGACCCGAGCCGTCGTCCACGAAGAACTCGCGCTGGTCGGTCTCCTTGATGATGGTGGCCCAATAGCTGTTGCGGCCCGAGGAGCGGTGCTCGAGCACGGTGATGCGGCACCACACCGCGTGCCGACCGCTGAAGGGCGTCTGAAGTACGCCTTGCTCGCCCGGCACGATGCGACCCTTCACCTCGACGGGGCCGGCGCCCGGGGCCTGCGCGATCGGCGAGGTCGGCGTCTGCAGGATGCGCTGACGGCGCCGGAAGTTCTTGAGGTTGGCGGCCGTGATGATCACGCCCACGAGGAGCAGGATGCCGCCGAAGATGAAGAACGGTGCCATGGCGCCGAAGGTTAGCGCCTCAGCGCCCTCGCGCGCCAGGCGGCGGCGCGCCTCCGCGGGCGGTCCGCGGTCAAGGCGCGGCGCTCACCGTGAGGTCGAAGGTGTCCCAGACCGAGAGGGTGCCGTCGGGCTCTCTCCGCACCTCGAAGGTGCGCTGGTCGCCGCACAGCCCACGAGGGCTGCGCAGCTTCCCGTCGACGAGCTGGAAGACGTACCCGTGCACCGGACACACGACACACCGCCCGTCCTTCGTGCGGGGGCCCGGGCTCAAGCTGGCGCCGGCGTGGTTGCACGCGTCTTCGATCGCGCGCGGCACGCCCTCCACCATCGCGACGAGCACGTCGAAGGGCGGGTAGGGCATTCGCACGTGCGCCTGGCCTTCGAGGGCTTCGAGCGTGAGCGTCCCGACGAGCTTTGGCGCGCGGCCTTCAGTTGACATCGCGCCCCGCGCCGCTCTGCTGCCCGAGCGTGGCCGCTTGAACCATCAGCGCCTCCGTGACCTTCTGAGCGCGCACAGCCAAGCTCGGCTCCTCCAGGAGGGACTGGCGGAGCTCGGCGTCGACGACGAGCTGAAACGCGCAGAGCTCGACGAGGCGCGGCTCGGCTGGGTCGACGTGGAACGAGAACGATCGATCGTGGCCGCGCACGAGGCGCGCGAAGGTGGTCGCGGCGCTGAGGAGGGCCCTGCGGTCGGGCTCCGCGAGCTGGCCCGGCGCGTCGTGCAGCACGGTCGCGCGCGCGCGCCGGTAGGGTGGCTCGAACGCGAGCTCCTCGAGCTCGAGGCGCGCCAAGCCCTCGACGAGGATGTTCGCCCGCCCGTCCGCCAGCGCGTGGTGCTCGGTGATGATGCCGCCGCCAGCGAGTCTCGCGAGGCGCGGGAGGCCCTGCGCGTCGGTCCCGCGCAGCAGCTGCACGACGGCGAGCGCGCGGTGGGTGGCCATGCACCGCTCGAGCATCACGCGGTAGCGCGGCTCGAACACGTGCAGGGGCAGGCGCGCCCCCGGGAGCAACACGACCTCGGGGAGAGGGAAGAGCGGCAGGCAGGGGAGCGCGGCGATGAGGTCGGGCGGGGCGTCCAAAGGATCTCGACTTTACCGTTGCGCCACGAACGACGCGAGCGGTCGCGCCATCGTGGCGGTCGGCCAGGTCGAGCCCGCGCGCCGGTTAGTGCTTCTCTTTCAGTGAGTTGGAGTGCGCCGAGCGAATCGCCAGGTCCCACTCCTGCGCGCTGAGCAGGGGCGGCCCGTCGAGGCCGGCTTGCTTCTGGACGAAGGCGAGCTGGCCTGGGGTCATGTCCGAGACGAGCCCCTCGATGGAGGTGCCCGAGGGCGAGCGACAGATGATGCAGCTCGTGGTGACGAAGAGGTGGTCGCCCTCGACGCAGGCCGAGGTCACGTGGGGGGCGGCGACGTCCGGGCGGCCCAGGCTGACGGGCTGGCACGCGGGCTGCTCCGGCCCGCGGAACTGAAACTGGTGCGCGGTCACCGCCACGCGGCCGCTGGTCCCGCAGAACGCGCGCGTGCTCGCGCCGCATGGGCCGCCGAGCGCGGGCGCGTTGGTCTGGAGCTGGGTGAGAGGGAAGGGCGTCGGCTTCGCGGGCTCGGTCGCGGTGGGAGCGGGCGCCGGCGTGGCGACGGACGCGGTCGGGAAGAGGTCGGGGCGCGGACCGCTCGCCGACGGTCGCGGCAGCTCGACGGTGATGGGATCGGGGTGGGCGCAGGCGCCCATGGCCGGCGCTGCGGCGAGCGCGCCGAGCGCGGTGATCGCCCAGGCTCGCGCGGTCGAGCGCGCGCGCGAACGTGTGACGGAGATCCGGGCGACCACGGACGGGGAGCGCATGGCTCCACGCTACGCCCGCCCCGTCGGTGCGCAAGGCGCGCAAGGCGCGCAAGGTGCGCAAGGTGCGACCACCCCCCCGCCGTCTCTAGCGGAGCTCGCCGCGGGTGAGCTCGATCGCCCCGTCGACCGTCGCGCCCTCGTCGTCCTCGCCGTTGGGGTGCGCGACGCGCTCGTAGACGACCCGATAGCGGAGGTCCCCGCGTAGGTCGTGCAGCGGGACGACCGCCACGTACACGTCGCGCCCATCGGCGAAAGGCCGCGTGTCGGGCTCGGTCCCGTCGGCGGCCGACTCTCGGGTCCTCCTCGCGAGCCACGTGGTCCGCTTCGCCGAGTCCGACTCCACGACGAGGCGCAGTCTCCGGAAAATATCGCCGGTCGGGAGCGCGTGGCCGGCGCTTGCGCGGGTGAACGTGAAGACCGCCGCCGCGCCCTCACGACGCACCTCGATCCGCGCGGCCCGCCGCACGAGCTCGGCGCTGCGCGAGGCGAAAAACCGGTGATCCACGTGGCGTCCGCCGCCAGGCTCTGCGACCGAGGGCATGTGGCACCCGACGCACGGCGTGCCCTTGGCCGAGGCGATCGCGTGCTCGCTCATGGTCTTCTGCATGAGGCGCGATGGAGTCCCCGCGCCGTCGCTCGGGAAGGGGAACTCGTGGCAAGAAGCGCAGGCCGCGTCGGCGCGAGCGAGCGGCGTGCTCCCCGCGGGCGTGGGGGTCCGCCAGCGTCGTCCCCCCGGGTGGCAGGTGACGCACGCCACGCCGAGCTCCGACGCGGGCGGCAGCGGTCGCGACGCGTCGGCCTCGGGCGCGTGACACCGAGCGCAGAAAGCGAGCGGCTCGATGGTGTAGGCGAGCTGGAAGGTGCCGTGTCGGAACGCCTCGGCGTGGTTCGACGCGCGCCACTCCTGGCCGATGGCCTCGTGGCAGGTCGTGCAGCCCTCGTTCGCGAGGTGCGCCGCCTCGGGCCGCGGGCCGCCCGGCGCGTGCGGTGAGGACGGGAGCGACCGGCCACACGAGACGCCCAGCAGCGCCGCCACGAGGCCGGCGGTCAGCATGGCCGTGGCCGCGCGCGAGGTGCCCATCGGGAGAGCCTACCAGGCGCGGCGCGCCGTTGGAGCGTTCGGCGTTACGCCGGCTCGAAGAGCGTGAGCGCTGGTTCAGCGCTCGCGTCGAAGGTCACGCATACGCGACCAGGGCTCGTAGATCTCGATCACGTGGAGGGCGCGCGCGGACCGCTGGAGCCCGGCGTCACCCAGCTCGTCGAGCGCGTCGCGAAGCAAGGGAAGTGGCTGCGGGAGCGGCTCCTCGCGGGGGTCGTGGCGGCGTACGGGAGCGTGTCGGAGCGAGGGGCCGCGCTCGCGGGGCCGAGCCGCGGGAGCGGTCGCGTGGGCGCTCGCGCTCGAGGAGGTGTGGACGGCGTGTCGCATGCCGGCACCCAATCACCCGCGGCCCGCGCGGGGCAACTTCTCGGCGCGCTCACGCGCGCGCGGGCGCCTCGTCGTGCTCTACTCCGCGCATGGCAACACGAGCGGGACGCGGAGTGACTTCGTCGACCAAGCGCGCGCCGAGAGGCGCCCCTGAGAACGCCGAGGCTGAGCCCGACACCGCCGTCGGCCGCGTGCGGCGCTCTGGCAGGCCCGCGGTGGTCGGTCATCGGGGAGCGATGGGCACGAGCCCCGAGAACACGCTCGGCAGCTTCGCCCGGGCCGCCAAGCTCGGGGCCGACTGGATCGAGCTCGACGTGCAGCTCTCGCGCGACGGAGTGCCCGTCGTGATCCACGACGACACGCTCGCCCGCACCACGTCGGGTCGAGGGCCCGTGCGGTCGCGCACGCGCGCGCAGCTCGCGCAGCTCGACGCGGGGAGCTGGTTCGGCGATGCCTGGGCCGGCGAGCGAGTCCCCACGCTCGAGCAGGCGCTCGTGTGGGCCGACGGGGCGGGCGTGGGGGTCGAGATTGAGCTCAAGAACTGCCCCGTCGACACCCCGGGCATCGACGTCGCGGTCGTCGACTTGCTCACGAGCCTCGGCATGCTCGACCGCGCGATGGTGATCGGCTTCGACCACGCGCTGGTGAGGCAAATCAAGCTCCTATCTAGGCGTATTCTCACGGGAATTCTCTACGCGTGCCGTCCCGTCGACGAGCTGGAGATGGCGCGCCGCGCGAAGGCCGACGTGCTCCTCCCGCACTGGTCGTTCGTGACCGAGGCGAGCGTCGCAGCGGCGCACGGCGCCGGGCTCGCGGTCGCCCCTTGGACCACGTCCGATCGGGCGATCGTGCGCGGGCTGCTGGAGGCTGGGGTCGACGCCATCACCACCGACCACCCGGACGTGGTGCGCCGGCTCGTGAGAACCAGCTAGTCCAAGCCAGCGCCCACCCTCGTCGAAGACCTCTCGGACGCCGCGCGATGGTGAAGCGCAGCTCAGCCGAAGATCTCGATCGCGCTCCCGTTCATCGCGAGGGGCGCGTCGAGCGCGGCGTACACTACCGTGTTGGCCACGTCTTCCGGCTGCATCGCTGGCGCGAAGCCGCTGCCGTCGAGCATGGCCGTGTCGACCGAGCCAGGCAGGACCGACATCGCGGCGAGCGCGGAGCCGCGGAGCTCCTCGGCGAGCGCCTTCATGAAGCCAACGACGCCCCATTTCGCGGCGCAGTAGGCGGAGAGCTTGGGGGTTCCGAGCGTCGACGAGATGCTCGCGATGGCCACGAAGCGCCCCTCGCCGCGCTCGCGCATCGCAGGCAGCAGCGCGCGCGTGACGTGGAACGTCCCGTCCAGGTTGATGCCCAGCACCGAGCGCCACGCGTCGTCGGTGGTCGCCTCGACCGGTGCGCGCACCACGACGCCTGCGCTGTGCACCACCACGCGCGGGACGCCGAGCTCCGAGACCGCCCTGCGGCAGGCGTGGGCGACCCCGGCCGGGTCGGAGACGTCGCACCGCAGCGCGAGCGCTCGCCCTGCGGTCGCCCCGTCGAGCACCTCCCGCGCCGTCGCTTCCAGCGTGGCCTTGGTGCGCCCGAGCAGCGCCAGGTCGAGTCCTCGCGCGAAGAGGGCCTTCGCGACCGCGCGGCCGATGCCGCTCCCCGCGCCTGTCACGACCGCGACGCCGCGCGGCGCGCTCACAGGGCCCTCTGCCCGAGCCCGAGCACTTGGTGGGCCATGAGGCGCCCGCTCACGTCGCCCTCTGCGAACCCACGGAGGGCGAGGGTCTCGACGACGGCGCCGTGCGCGCGCTCGCCGCGGGCGACCATGCAGCCGTGGGTCAGCACCAGGCGGCACCCTACCCAGCGCGGCCGGAGCTCGGCGTCGAGCGCCTCGACCACGTCCTCGCCGAGCGCCTCCTGCAGCACGAGGCGCCGCGCGCACGCCTCGAGCACGGTCACGATCGTCCCGACGCCCACGAGCAGGCCGGCCGGCGCGAACGCCACCGTAGCGTGGCCGATCGCGGGCATCAGGTGGTGGGGGCAGGTGGTGGCGAGCCGCACGTCGCGCACGACGACGAGCTCCGCGGTCCCCTCGATCGCGCTCTCGCGGAGGAGCAGCTGCGGCGAAAGAGTGTATCCTGCACACAGTTCGTCGACGAACGCCTCGGCCACGCGTCGGCCCGTCTCGGCGAGCTCGGGATCGGCGTCGGGATCACGGCCTATGGCGCGGAGGAAACCTTCGATGTGGCTCGCGGCGGCGTCGCGGTCGACTTCCATGCTGGCATGCTCGCATGAGTCGACGTGAGCATCGAGGGTGACCGACGCGCCCGACGTCCGCGCTAACCTCGCATCGCGTCCATCGGATCGATCTGGGCGGCGCGCCACGCGGGAACGATCGAGAGCGCGGCGTACGGTCCGAGCACGGCGAGCGTGACCGCCAAGAGCTGCGCCGCGTCCACCTGCGGGGTGAGCGGCGCCTCCGGGTAAAGCACGCCGAAGCCCGCGAGGGCGGGACGCAAGAGCGGCGCGCCCGCCACGAACACCCACACGTACGCCAGCACGAGGCCCGCAGCGGTGGAGAAGGCGCCAACGAGGAGCGACTCGGAGAGCTTCGCCCAGAGCACCTCGCTCGTGCTCCAGCCCACGGCCTTCAGCACGGCGATCTCGCGCTGCTCGGCGTCGCCGAAGCCGCTCAGGCGGTCCCACGCGAGCACGAGGAGCACGAGCAGCACGGGCGCGGAGGCGGCGAGGACGATCCCGGAGCGACGTCCGAAGGCGAGCGTGTGCGCGCGCACGAGGAGCTTCTTGTCGATCACCCGGGCGTCCGGCATGCGCTCGAGCACGGTGCGCGCGACGATGGGGGACTCGTCGGGGTTCGCGAGGTCGAGCGCGAGGTCCGTGGCCTGGTCCTCGGCCATGCCGAGCACCGCGCGCGCGTCGTCGTTCGACATCATCACGACGTCGGTGGTGAACAGATCGATCCGCGAGTCGAACGTGCCCACGAGCTGGAGCGAGGGCGCGAGGGGGTTGGGCGACGGCAGGACCATTTGGTCGCCCACCTCGAGCCCGAGGAACTTGGCGATCCGCGCGCCCGCGACCATCTCGTGGGCGCCGGGCCGCAGGTCGCGCCCCGCGGCGAGCGCGCCCCCCACCGCCTCGAGGGAGGGGGCGTCCGGCGGCGCACCCATGACCACCACGTTCGACTGGAGGGCGGGCACGAACACGTAGCCCCATACCCGTGGCCTCACACGCCGCACGGAGTCGATGCGCGCGAGTTTGTGTGCAGACTGCATGGAGATGACCGCCGGCCGGCCGCCTACGAGGCGCGAGACCACCACGTCCGGCAGGGCGTCGCGGGCCGCGGTCGACTCTGCGCGCAGCGCGTCCGCGAGGAAGAGGACGGCGGCCACGAGGGCCACGGCGAACGTGAGCCCACCGCCGGTGGCCACGGCGCGAGCTCTGCGCCTCGCGACGGCGCGGAGCGCGAACGCGAGCAGGCCGAGGTTCACGGCGCCACCTCGCCCTCGGCTCGGGCTCGCCATCGACCTTCGTTCATGCCGCGGTCGCTTCGGTCGGGTGGCATAGACACGCCGCGTGCCGCTGGCTCGTTTGGGGGTTCATGGCCGCGCCTCGCGGCCTTTGGTCTTCGCGGGCGCCTCGCGGGTGTAGGCGCCCGCGAAGGTCTCGCGTGGCACCCCGACGAGGCCGCCCGCCGGATCGGGATCGGGCAGACCCGGGCCGTCCGCGAAGGCGGCTTGTGGCTCCTCGAGCGAGAGAAAGCGGAGGTGGCGCGAGCCTCCAGCGAAGGCGAGATCGGCGGACGGCAGGCGGCTCACTACGAGCCGCTTGGCGGGCGCGCGGGCGGCCTCGGCGCGTCGCGCGAGCGAGGCGTGCGTCCCGAGCGCCGCGATGGTGAGGGGCAGCGCGACCAGCATCCCGGCGGCGACGATGCCGCGGCCGGTCGAGAACCCCGCGCGCGCGCGGTGTGTGGCGTCGCCCGCACCCCCCGCCTCGGCCGCCTCGGCGCTGGCCAGATCAGCCATCGGCCTCAGCCACCGGCCATCGGCATGAAGAGCATGAAGAGCTTGGTCAGCAGGAAGTCCGCGATGAGGATGGAGATGCTCACTGCCACCACGGTGCGCGTGGTCGAGAGGCCCACGCCCTCGGTGCCGCCCGAGGTGCGCAGGCCGTAGTGGCACCCGACGATGCCGATGATGAACCCGAACACCGGCGTCTTCAGGAGACCGCTGAAGAAGTCACCCATCTTGATGACCTCGAGCGCCGAGAGCACGAAATTCTTGGGCGCGATCCCGAACTGGGCGGCGCAAATCACGATCGCGCCGACGGTGCCCAGGATCAGCGCGTACACGCTGAGCACCGGCATGATGAGGACGCTCGCCAAGACCCGCGGGAGCACGAGCTTCTTCGCCGGATCGGCGCCGAGCGCGCGGATCGCGTCCACCTGCTCGGTCACGTTCATCGCCCCGACCTCGGCCGTCATGCCGCTGCCGATGCGCCCCCCCACGATGACGGCGGTGAGGGTGGGCGCGAGCTCGCGGAGGAACGAGAGCACGATGACTCGCGGGATGTACTCGAGCCCACCGAAGCGCTTCAGACCGAACGCGAACTGGATCGTCATGACCATGCCGATGAAGATGCTCGTCACGCTGACGATGCCCATCGACTTCACGCCGAGCATTTCCATCTGGTGGAGCGTCGAGCGCGTCTCGAAGGGTCGCTTCCAGAGCATGCGGAAGGTGCGCGCCGAGAGCACGGTGACCTCGCCGAGGTGCTCGAGGAACTGAAGCGCCTCGAGCTTGCGATCGGGCTTCGGCGGCTCGGGCGGCGCGACGATCGAGGCTCGGCGAGAAGGCGGAGGCGCGTCCCCCCCGGGGGACGGCGTGGCGGCGAGGCCGCTCACAGGACCCCCGCGCCGGGCAGCGTGCGGAACCCGCGCACCCACCCCTCGAACGTGGGACGGCTCGCCTCGGCGCTCTCTTCGGGGGCCACCAGCACGAAGTCGTAGATGCAGCCATCCTTCTTCAGCACGAAGATGTCGAACGCGAACGGCACGCCATCGAGCTTCGCGCGGACCTTGGTCTGCAGGGCCTCGCGGCCGTCGAAGGGGGCCACGGTCTGCGACTCGAGCTGCCGCTCGGTCGTGCCGATGAGGAGGTGGTTCGTGAGCGCCGCGAGCGGCGTGTCGTCGTCGGCGCGCTTGCACTGCGCGTTCACGAGGACGCTCGCGCCCGCCGCGTCGTCGCGGAAGGCGAGGCTCGCCTGCGCCATCTCCAGGCGCCGCCAGCTGGCGGGCGGCTCGGGGACGCGGAACGCGATGTGCTCGCCCTGCCGGAAGACGCCGGCATCGAACGAGCGGCCCCCACCGCAACCGAGCGCGCCGCTCCCTAGGACTGCCGCCGAGATGGCTGCAATCTGCACGAAAACGCGGAGGCGGACGCTCGCGCTGGACGGAGACATGGCCGGGCGAAGGTTACCACGCCCCTGGAACACTCGGAGGCCGAACGCGGCCGAGCTTCGTGTAGAGTCGCGCGGCCATGTCGATACGCCTCTACAACTCGCTCTCTCAGAAGCTCGAGCCCTTCGAGCCCACGGTGCCTGGCGAGGCCCGTCTCTACGTCTGCGGCATCACCACGTACGATCTCGCCCACGCGGGGCACGCGCGCACGTACACCACCTTCGACGTGCTGGTGCGCCACCTCCGCGCGCGAGGGCTCCGGGTGACGCACGTGCGCAACGTGACCGACGTGGACGACAAGATCGTGCGACGCGCCGCCGAGAACGGCGAGGAGCCGCTCGCGCTCTCGCGGCGCATGAGCGACATGGCGGACGCCGATCTCGCGCGCCTCGGCTGCCAAGCGCCCGATCACTCGCCCCGGGTCTCCACCCACATCGACGAGATCGTGACCCTCATCGCGGCGCTGATCGAGCGGGGCCACGCCTACGCGGCCGACACCGCCAAGGGGCGCGACGTGTATTTCGCCGTGCGCTCGTTCCCGAGCTACGGGAAGCTCTCCCGCCGGAAGATCGACGAGCTGCTGTCTGGCGCGCGCGTGGAGGTCGGCGACATCAAGCGCGATCCGCTCGATTTCGCCCTCTGGAAGGGCTCGACCGACGAGGCCTTCGGCTTCGAGAGCCCCTGGGGGAAGGGCAGGCCCGGCTGGCACATCGAGTGCTCCGCGATGGCGGAGCGCTACCTCGGACCGCACTTCGACATCCACTGCGGCGGCATGGACCTCATGTTCCCGCACCACGAGAACGAGATCGCGCAGAGCGAGGCCGCCCACGGCCCGGAGCTGGCGAAGGTGTGGATGCACGGCGGGTTCTTGAACGTCGACAGCGAGAAAATGAGCAAGTCGCTCGGCAATTTCGTGACGATCCGCGACGTCTTCGAACGCAACGATCCCGAAGGCTTCCGGTACTTTCTGCTCGGCACGCACTACCGCGGCCCCCTCGCTTTCGACGTGGAGAAGCGCCCCGACGGGCGCGTGGTCTTCCCCGGCGTCGACGAGGCGGAGCGTCGGGTCGAGTACCTGTATTCTACACGAGAGGCGCTCCTCCGCGCCGCCGCGGGGCACGAGCCCAAGGTCGGCAACGTGCTGCAAGGTCAGGCGAAGGTCGTCGAGTCCGCCGCCGCGAACGTCCTCGGCGCGCTCGACAAGGACCTGAACGCCCCGGTCGCGCTCTCCGTGCTCGCGGAGCTCGCGAAGGCGGGCAACGAGATCGTCCAGCAGGTCGCGAAGCTGAAGAAGGACAAGCCCGCCCAAGACGAGGCGCGCAAGCTCGCCGCGGCGTGCGTGAACGCGCTCGACGGCTCGGTGGGCCCGCTCGGCCTCATGCGAGCGCCCGCCGAGGAGTTCTTCGAGCGCACGCGCGCGCAGCGGCTCCGCATTCGCGGGCTCGACGGCGCCCAGATCGAGGCGAAGGTGGCCGAGCGCCGTGAGGCGCGCGACCAGAAGGATTTCGCCCGCGCTGACGCGCTCCGCAAGGAGCTGATGGAGCTCGGCGTCGAGCTCCAGGACGGCGAGGCCGCCTCCACGTTCCGCGTGCTGCTCTGAGCCCGTGGCCGTGATTATCGCTCACGACCGCTGCCTCGACCGCAGCGCGGGGACGCCGCCCACTGCGCCGCCAGGCCGGCGTCGGCTCAGCGGAGGAGCCGGCGGACCGCCTCGACGGCCGACATGAGCGGGCCCCACCGCTCCCGGTCGGCGTGCTCTCGGAGGAAGACCGCGTCGAGGCCGCGGCCGCTCGAGAGCTCGCCGCGGCGGGAGCGCATGATCGCGATGAGCTCGGTGCGGTCGAACCACGTGCCGTGCGAGCAGGTGTCGATCGGGACGCCCTCCACGGTGCCCCGCGTCATTCGCTTGGCGCACTCGGGGCAGAGCAGAGGGCCCGTCTCGCGCACCGGCGCCGCGCGCGTCGCGCGCTCGACCTTCGAGGCGAGCTCCTCGTGTGCCCGTGAGCCGGTCGAGAGCGCCCGGCTCGCCTGATCCGAGCGCAGCCACACGCCGCCGCAGCGGCCACACGCGTCGAGCTCGAGGTCGTCTTTCTTCCCGCAGTAGAGCCCGAACTTGCACCGCGGACACGACCGCGGCGAATCCCATGTGTGCAGCTCCGCCGTCTTCTCCAGCCCGGGTGGCTGCGCGTCGCGATAGCTCGACATTGGCCCAGTCTACTAGCAGCGCCGAAACGGCGCGCGGCGCTCGACGAACCGGCGGATTTCGCCCAGAATCCAGAGAATGCGGAGATGGCTTTTTCTTGGCGGGCTTTCGCTGATCGTCACGGGTGGCTCGGCGACCTCCACGGGCTGCGGCGAGCTCGAGCTGCCCGGCACGCTGGCCGACGCGGGCGGCGCGAACGGGCGGTGCGGGGTCGGCGAAGACTGCGTGCTCCCGCCGCCGTGCAGCGGCCCGGAGCGCTTCCTGTACGTATCCGCCAAGGGCGACGACAAGAACGACGGCTGCTCCCCCGCGAAGCCCAAGGCGACCATCAAGGCGGCGGTGGGCGCCATCACCAAGGCGCGCGCGGGCTTCCAAACCGACGGCGGCGTGCTCCCGTGGGAAGTTCATGTGTGCGCGGGCACCTACAAGGAGTCGCAGCTCGTGGTGGAGTATCCGCTCTCCATCCGCGGAGGGTACGACTGCGCGGGATTCAAGCGCGACGACGGCTTCGGGTACGCGAAGGGCTTCAAGTCGACGAACGAGACCATCCTCCAGAACGGCGCCTACTCGCCGGAGTACAACTCGCCCCTCACGTTCGTCCTGCGCCGCCAAGACACCAAGATCACCCGGACCGACACCATCATCGACGGGCTCACGATCGACGCGGGAGAGGGCAACTCGGGCACCGTGGGGGTCACCATCACCGACGGTGCGTCGCCGACCCTGAGTGACAACAAGATCAAGGGCGGGAACGGCATCTGCTCGTCCACCTTCGGCAGCATGGGCGTTTGGGTCATCGACGGCTCGCCGCTCATCAAGAACAACGACATCTATGGTGGCGAGGGCAAGTGCTACGAGCCCGACACCCCCGAGAACGCGCGCAAGGGTCGCGGCGCGGGCAACGGCTCGTACGGCATGCTGCTGCAGGGCGGCGGCGACGTCGAGGTGGTGGAGAACGTCGTGAACGGCGGTTCGGGCACCGGCGCCGACGCGACCACCGCGATCTCGGTCGCCTCGGCGGGCAAGCGCGAGATACGCAACAACTTCATCACGTGGGACAAGCCTCGCATGGAGGCGAGCGGCTACAACGGCGGCATCGGCGTGGCGGCGGTCGGCGACACCGAGCTCAACATCGTGGGCAACGTCATCAAGGGGGGTATCGCCTCCTGCTTCGAGACCTGCCTCATCTGGGGCATCCTCGCGGCCGAGACCGCGCGGATCCACGTCGAAGGAAACCGGGTGTACGGCGGCGACGCCGTGATGGACCCGCCCGACCCCGAGACCAACATGGACCGCAGCTTCGTGTTCGTCCGTGGCATTCGCGTCGACCACGCGGAGGACGCGCTCGTGGTCAATAATATGGTGTTCTCGGGTGGCCTCTACTCCGACACGGTGTCGCCCGCCTCGATGGCGGGCTTCAACGTCGAGGGCAAGAAGGGCTTCTACAACGAGCGCAACGCGACCGCGCTCATGTTCGACGATCGCGGCCACGGCGGGCGCGCCATCCACAACACGCTGTTTACGGTCGCGGGCGATCCGGTGTCGCCCCCCACCGAGAACTCCCAGAAGGGCGGGAAGGGTTGGGACGTCGTCCGACCGTTCTATATGGCCATCGGCTACACCGGCGCCGTCGTCCAGAACAACCTCGCGCTCACGGTGGGCGGCGCGGGAGCGGGGGAGTTCGCGTTCACCCTGGTGGAGGCCGACGAGGCGCTCGGCCTCGTGGAGAACAACGCATTCGTGAACTTTCGCGGGCCGGCGGTGTTGATGATCCACACCAACGCGAAGGACGGCGCTCCGCGGCCGAACGACGTGTACAACACCCTCGAGGAGATGATAGCGGCCAACTGGTACAAGCCCGAGCAAATACGAAATAACGTATTCATCCAGGCCGACTGCAAGACGATCCCGGCGGCGCTGTGCGTGAAGGAGGCCTCGGCGAACGGCAGCTTCGGCGCGCTCCTCCCCTACATGGAAGGCGCCACCGAGGCGGACTTCGGCACGAAGCGACTCCTCGAGACGGGCTGGAAGCTGACCTCCGGCGCGAGCTGTCGAGTCCGCGGGGGCGCGGGGGCGCACAACGACGCCAAGACCGATCTCTTCGGCACCGCGCGCTCGGCGCCCGTCGCGTACGGAGCGCACGAGGTCGACTCCGCCGGGTGCCCGTAGCAGCCTGGGCAGGGCTCATCGGTTCGCGCCTCGGCGGGTCGGGCGCGGACGACGACAGGTCTCGGTCCGCAGATCAACGGGCTGCTAGCGCCGTCGCCTCCGCGCCGCGGCTACGCAAGCGAGGACCGCGACCAGCGTGGCGGGGGCGGCGCCCGAGGGGCCTCGACCCGCCGAGCCGGTCGCGCAGGCCGCTCCCGGTGGGCTCGCGGCCTCCACCGTGGGGGGAGCCGCGGGCCCGCCCTCGGCCCCCGCGTCGGCGCTGCCCGCCCCGCCTGCCCACACGGGCAGCGGATAGCCGCCCTGTTCCGCGGCCTCGGTCGCGGCCGCGACGAGCAGGCCTGCGAACGCGTCGGTGCGGGTGAACACGGCATCGATGCACTTGAAGCCGGTCTCGCTGGCTCGCGAGAGCACGCCGAACGTGACGGGGCGCCCGCGCGTGAAGCTCTCTTGGTCGAACGCGCTGCCGCCGGAGTCGCCCGAGCACAGGCCGTCGCCGGCGACGAACTCGGTGGGGGTGATGTCGAAGTCCGAGAGGCGGCAGCTCTTCTCGGGATCGCCCGGCGTGCACTGGATGGGGACGTCCTCACGCAGCCTCCGCGTGCCGTCGTCGGTCTTCTTGGGGCCCGAAATGCCGTAGCCCAGCGTCGCCACCGTGGTGCCGTAGAGGGGGTGCGAGGTCATCGGCGGGTCGAGCGCCGGGGTGGCCGGCGTCGCCTCCGAGGCAGGAACGTTGTCGGTGAGCTGCAGCAGGGCGATGTCGTTGCCGCAGAACTTGGACTCCGAGGGCACGACGATCTTCGCCACGCGGTATCGCGCCGTGCTGCCGCGAACGACCTTCGCGGTGGTCACGGAGAAGCGGCTCGCCGGCGCGGGCGCGGAGAACCGGTCGCGCGCGCAGTCGACCTCGTCGCTGTTGCCGCTGTCGGCGACGCAGTGGCGCGCGGTGAGCACCAGGTTCGGCGCGATGAGCGTCCCCGAGCAGGTGGACTCCGGCATGATCACGGCCACCGCGAAGGTGTGGACCTCGTCCTCGGTGCCTCCCTGGATCGCGCTCGAGCCCTCGCCCGTGCTCGTGTGCTTGCGCGGGCCACCACACGCGACGAGCGCGACGAGCGTGGCGAGCGCGACGGACGCGACGGACGCGACGGGCAGGGTGGCGCACGCGACCAGCTTGGTGGACCTCACCGGAGGTCAGATAGCACGGGGGCGGGCCAGCGCACGCGCGCCGACCCGCCCGATCAGAGCGAGCGGTCGCGCGAATGATCGCCGCGGCCCGCGCACCAGATCCCTCACGATGAAGACGAAGAGCCTCCTCCGCGGGGTGCTGGTCGCCGCCGTGCTCGTGGGACACGGGGCGCTGGCGCTCGCGTCTCCGCCCGCGTCCGCCGCGCACGTCGCCACCACGCCTGCCCAGCCTGCCCCGCCTGCCCCGCCTGCCCCGCCTGCCCCGCCAAGCCCCGCGCCGCCGGCCGAGCCGGCTGCCCGGCCCACACCGCCGGCCACCGTCGCACCTCGCGCGCAGGCCGGGGAGGCGCCACCCGCGGTCACGGCCACAGCCGAGGCGGCGGACAAGAAGACACGCCTCACGCCGGAGGAGCAGCTCACCGAGTCGCAGCGTCGCCTCGACCGCATGCGAGCTCAGTCGACGCTCGTCCGCAGGCGCCTCCAGCGCGCCCGCGACCTCGTGGTCACCGCGTGCCTCACCGAGAAGCTCACGCAGCTCAACGTGGCGATCCGCGCCGCCGATGCGCGGGCGCCCGCGATCCGCGACGCCCTCGCGCGGCGAGACGCCGAGGCGGCGGATCGAGAGTACACCGCCCTCGGGAAGCTCGCGGACCACGCCGAGGGGGTCGGCGTGGAGGCCAAGCAGTGTGCCTCGATCGATCTCGCGCTCGCCGACTCGACGGTGAAGGTCACCCTCGATCCTCGCCTCGCGCCCGCGGCTCCGAGCTACCCGGCGCACTGACCCTCGCGGGCGGCGCGGGCGGCGGCTCGCACCGGAAAACGGCGCCACTTTCGTGCCCCGTCGAGGGGCACGAGGTAAACTGAACCACACGACAATGTGCAGGTTTCTCGCCATGGTCGCCGCTCAAGCGGTCGAGCTTCGGGCCTGTCTCCAGGCGGGGCCGCGGAGCCTCGCCGAGCTCTCCCGCGAGCACCCGGACGGCTGGGGGGTCGCGCTCTTCGAGCCGCGCGGACGCGCCTGGGAGGTCCACCGTGGGGTCGAGCGGGCGCTCGATTGCGTGCGCTTTCGGGCGCTGGCGGCGGCCACCCGCGCGTCGGTGCTCATCGGGCACATTCGCCAGAAGACCGTGGGCCCGACGTCGCTCGAGAACACGCACCCTTTCGCCTGCGCCCAAGGCCGGTGGGTCTTCGCGCACAACGGCACGGTGACCGACGTGGCTTATCTACGCGCGCACACCGCGCCCGAGCGCGCCGACGAGGTCCGGGGCGACACCGACAGCGAGCGCTTGTTCGCCTTCCTCCTCACCCGCCTCGACGAGGTGGGCCTCACCGGCGCCCCGGCGAGCGCCGCCACCGATCGCCTCGTCGCCGAGACCTGCGCCGAGCTCCGCGCCCGCCCGGGGATGGGCGCCTTCAACTTTCTCCTGTCCGACGGCGAGAGCACCTACGCCCACCGCTTCGGACGGAGCATGTTCCTGCTCGAGCGCCCGAACGGTGAGGCCATCGTGGCCTCCGAACAGCTCACGAGCGAGCCCTGGGCGCTCGTCGAGGAAGGCGCGCTGATCCGCATGGACCGCGCCCCCGAAACAAAGATCGAGCACGCGCCGCGCCACCTCCGCCGCGTCGCGTGAGTCGGCCTACACACACACACGCGCGAGGTGATACACGGGTCGGGGTGGGCGCTCGGAACGTCAAGACGCCAGGGTTCGTGGGCGCGTTCTTCGCGCTCCTGCTCGTCGTCTATGTCGGCGTGTTCCCGTACATCGGGGTCATCAACAACCCGAACGAGAACGTGCGCACCTACATGACCATGGCCCTGGTCGAGGAGGGCACGTTCAAGATCGACGCGATGGTCGACCGCCACGGCTGGACCAACGACATGGCGCGGGCGCCCGACAAGAAGACCGGCGTGTTCCACCTTTACTCGGTGAAGGCGCCCGCGGTGAGCTACGCCGGAGTGCCGGTCTACTGGGCCTTCACGAAGGTGATGCCACGGCTCGGCCGCCCGGTACCCACGCTCCGCTCGCCGCCCGAAGCGCGCGCGCGCTGGCTCGCCGACGCCACGTGGGCGCTGCGTCTCTTCAGCGTGCAGCTCCCGTGCTTGGCGTTCCTCGTGTGGCTCGAGCGCTATCTGCGCGCGACGACCCGCGATCCGGTGCTCCGCCTGGCCGCCGTGGCCGCGCTGGGGCTCGGCACGAACTACCTCGCGTACGCCCTCATGTTCGCGAGCCACGCGCTCTTCGCCGTCGCCGCCTTCGTGTCGTTCGCCGTCACGGCGCGCGCCCGCACCACGCCGTCGCGAGACCGCACCGCGCGTGACGCGTTCGTCGCCGGCTTCTGCGCCGGGTGGGTCACGCTGCTCGAGTACCACGCGCTGCCGGTGTCGGTGGTGCTCGCGCTCTACGCCGCGGTCACCTTCAGGCCGCTCTTCCGCCCGAGCCGGCTCGGGCCGTTCGCCGCGCTCGCAGGCGGCGGACTCCTCCACGTCGCGCTCATGGCGTTCTTCCAGTGGCGCGCGTTCGGCAGCCCCCTCACGCCGGGCCACCGCATGAGCGAAAACGGCGAGTTCGCGCGGCTGCTCAACCAGGGCTATTTCGGTATCCAGACGCCCGATCTCGGGCACGCGGGCAGCCTCCTCTTCAACCGCGGCTACGGGCTCTTCGGCACGAGCCCCTATCTGTGGCTCGGCCTCCTCGTCGTGCCGTTCGGCGTGCTCTCGGGGTTCGGCGGTCCGCGGAGCCGCGGGGCTCGCCGCGGCGCCACGCTCGTGTGGCTCGCCGCCTGCGGTGTGCTCGTGCTCACCGTGAGCGCCGCCATCAACTGGCGTGGCGGGTGGACCGTGGGCCCGAGGTACCTCGGGGCGTGCCCCGCCTTCCTCGTGCTCGGCGCCGTGACCGCCCAAGAGCAGCTCGCGCGGGGGCGCCGCTCACGTCGAGTGTGGGTGAGGGCCCTCGCGGCTGGCGCCGCCCTCGCGAGCGCCGCGCAGACCGGCCTCGTGTCGGTGCTGTGCAACACGCTCCCCGAGACCGTGGGGCGGCCGCTCCCGGAGGTCGCGCTGCCGCTGCTGCGCGCGGGCTTTGTGCCTCGCCATCTCCTTGATCTCGCAGGGGTTTCCTCGCCGACTTTTGGCTACCTCGTGGTGCTCGCGGGCGCGCTCGCCTGCGGCTCGCTGCTGGTCTTCGCGCCGCCCCCGCGCGAGACCTGGGCGCGCCGCGTGGGGCGCGCGGCGGGCGGCCTGGTCGTCGCGGGCCTCGCCCTCGTCCCCGCGTTCAGCGAGCCGGCCCCCGAGGAGGGCACCGACGGCGGGGTGGCCACGCGCCGGTACTTCGCCGAGGTGTGGGAGCCCGCGGGCCGCGACCGCATCGCCAAGCTGCGCGAGCGGGTCGGCAAGACGCACGCGCCCTGCGGCTACCTCCGGCTCGCGGCGCTCGAGAAGAGCATGGCGCTGGACGCCGAGGCCGCCCGGCACGCGGCGCTCGCCGGCGCCGTCGCCCCGGAGACCTGCAAGTGAAGATCGCCGAGCCCTCGCCGTCGCCCTCGCCCGCGTTCGGCCGCGCGCCGCTCCGCCGCGCCGTCGGAGTCACCCTGGTGGGCCTCGTGCTCGCGGTCTTCGCGTGGTGGCCCATGTTGGCCGCGTACCCGAACACCCAAGGCGGCGACGGCCCGCCGTACCACAAGACCCTCGAGGCCGCGCGCGTCAGCCTCGTGCGGTATCACGAGCTGCCTCTCTGGAATCCCTACGAGTGCGGCGGGCTGCCCCTGTGGGACAACCCCCAGGCGCCCGTGGGCGCGCCGCTCGTGTGGCCCATGTTCCTCATCGGCACCACCGCCGCCATGGTGCTCTGGTACCTGCTCCACTCGGCGATGGGCTTCGCGTCGATGTGGTTCTTCGCCCGCGACGAGGTGAAGCTTTCGCGCGCCGGCACCCTGGTGGCGAGCGTGGGCTGGGCGTTCTCGGGCTTTCACCAGCAGCACTACTCGGGTGGGCATTTCACGTTCGTCCCCTTCCTGTATTTCCCGCTCGCGTTCCTCTTGTGGCGGCGCGCCGAGCGCGATCTCCGCCACGCCGTGGCCCTCGGCTGGCTGGTGGCGTGGATGATGTACGAGGGCGCCGTCTACCCGCTGCCGCACCTGCTCGTGCTGCTCTTCGTCGAGACCCTCACCCGGCTGAACAAGCGCTCTCTCGTGCCCATCGCGCGGGCCGCCGCGGTCGTGCTCGTCGTGGGCTTCACCGTGGGCGCGTCGCGCTTTCTGCCCGTGATGGACCAGCTCCGGAGCCACGTGCGCCCCATCGGCGTCGAGAACGACCACATCCAGTGGGAGACCCTCCGCGACATGTTCCTCTCGCGCACCCACGCGCGCGGCGTGCCGGGGCAGAGCTACGTGTGGCCCGAGTACGGCACGTACCTGGGGCCGTTCCTGTTCGCGCTGGCGTGCGTGGGCCTGCTCTTCGCCGCGTTCGAGGCGCCGTGGCTCGTGCTCCTCTTCGGCGTGGCCTTCGTGCTGATGATGGGGCACTTCTCGCCGCTCGCGCCGTGGGCCGTGCTCAAGGGCCACGTGTTCCCGTTCAAGGAAATGCGTGTGCCTTCCAGGTTTCGCTGCGAGGTGTCGCTCTTCCTCGCCCTGTTCGCCGGGCTCGCGGTCGACAGGCTCCCGAAGCTCGCGGCGCTCCTGCCCGGGCACCCCACGCGCGCGGTGCGCACGGTCGCCCTCGGCCTCGCGCTCGTCGGCGCGGGCGACATGATCGCCGTCGGGATCGACTGGTTTCAGGTGTGCTTCGGCAACGCGCCCGAGCAGCGCGTGGCGCCCTCGGCGCGGCTCTACGTTCACGGCCCGAACCTCGCCGGCATGATCGATCAGCCCCGGCAGAACCGCATGCGCCTCGCCTGCTGGGACGAGTGGGGCTTCGGCGCCGGCGCCCCGATGTGGGACGGTGACGTGCCTCAGGCGAGGCCCGCGCCCGGCGCGGCGGCGCGGGTGGAGACCGTCCGCCGCACGCAGAACACCTTCACCCTCGACGTGGTGGCCGACCAGCCCTCGCGCGTGCTCGTGAACGGCACCTACGATCGCGGCTGGCGCACCGACGTGGGGACGCTCGCCGACGAGGGCAAGCTCCTCGTTCTCGACCTCCCGGCCGGTCGGCACCACGTCACGCTGCGCTACTGGCCCCACGGGCTCACGCTCGGCTTCGTGCTCACGGCGCTCGGGCTCGTCGGCTCCGCCGTCGCGATGCGGCGTCTGGGAAAGCGCGCGGCCTGAGCGCCGCGGTCTGACCGCCGCGACGACTGCCGATCAGGTGCAGCTCACGACGGCCGCCGGAGCCGCACCGGCTCGTCGTGCAGCGCGCCGCCCTCGCCCAGATCGGTCGTCCGGGCGGGGATGAGCGCGTTCGCGCAGCGCCCGTCCCTCAGGTGGCCGCCCTTCGGAAGCAGCAGCACGTCGCGGCGCTGCCTCGCGTCGCAGCGCACGTGCACGCGGAGTGAGCCGAGGCCCCCCTCGACCACGGCCTCCTCGCCGTCGCACAGCCCGGCCTTCGCCGCGGCGTCGGGGTGCACCGTGGCGACCGCGAGGCGCTCCTCTGCGCTCGCGCCCTCGCGCGGGGTCGAGCGTCCGCGTGCCCACTGCGAGGACTGCGAGCGCTCGGTGGACAGCGCGGTGAGCAAGAGCGGGTGCTCTTCCGTCACGCGGGGCGCGCCTCGCGTCGGCATCTCGTAAATAAGGTTGACCTTTCCGCTCGGCGTCGGGAACACCCGCCCCTCGAAAAGAGCCTTCGGCGCGAGCGGGTTCGGCACCGCGCCCTGGGCGAGGCGCTCCGGCGTGACCCCGTAGGGGGCGACCTTCGCGAGCATGCGCTCCTTCCACGCGCGCGCGTCGCCGGCGAGATCGCTCGCGAGGCCCACGCGCTCGGCGAGGGCCTGCACGATCCCGAGATCGCTCTTCACGCCCTCCGGGGGCGGCACCACCGGCACGGCGGCGCCGATGAAGGCGTGCCCGTAGGAGCCCAGGAGATCGTCGGCCTCGAGCAGGGTGGTGGTGGGCAGCACGAGGTGCGCGCAGCGGGCCGTGTCGGTGAGGAACGCGTCGACCACCACGACGAGCTCGCGCGTGCGGAGCGCCCGCTCGATCGTGCGCGACTCCGGGAGCATGGCCACCGGGTTGCCCGCGGTGATCCACACCGCGCGAATGGGCGGGTCGCTCATGCCCAGCACCTCGGCGCCGAAGCGCGGCTCGCAGACCGTGCGCGGCGGCGCCGCCCGCCCGATGAACGACAGGTCGAACGCCCCGCGCCGCTTGAAGTAGAACGACGCGCCGCCCCCGGGCACGCCGAGGTTCCCGGTGATGGCCACGAGCGCGTCGAGCGCGCGCACGATGGCCCCGCCGTTTTGCCTCCGCCCCATGCCCCAGCCGATGAACACCGTGGTGGGGCCGTCGCCGAGGCGCCGCGCGAGCGCGTCGATGGCCTCGAGCGGCACGTCGGCCTCTTCCCGCCAGGCCTCCAGGCTCCGGGAGAAGCAGAGGGCGCGCAGCTCCGCCAGGTGGTCGCAGTAGGTGGCGGCCTCGGGGTCGGTGAGGCCGAGCTCGAAGAGCCGCCGCCCGACCGCCATGGCGAGCGCGAAATCACCGCCAGGGCGGGGCTGGGCGACCAGGTCGCAGATCGACGCGGTCTTGTGGTGGACGGGGTCGATGAGCGCGAGGGTCGTCCCGCGCCGCCGCGCCTCGTTCAAGAGCGGGATGAGGTGTGGGCTCGAGACGAAGACGTTCTTCCCCCACAGAAGGATGTGCTTTGCATCTTTCAGCTCGGACAGATCGCGGCTGTCCTCCTCGCCGAAATCGAGCAGCTGCGCCGCGTCGCCCGCGCCCGAGCAGATGTCGCCGCGCTTCTGCGTCACCGGGCCGAAGCGCTCGAAGAAGTAGTCCGAGAGGTGCTTCAAGAGCCCCAGGGAGCCGCCGCTTCGGTAATGAAAAATGGCCGCGGGGCCGGATTCGGCGCGTATCCGAAGGAGCGACTCGGCGGCGCGGGTGAGCGCCTCTTCCCACGAAATGGGCTGAAATTCGTCGTCGAGCCGCGCGCGCCACAGCGGCGTGGTGAGCCGCGCGGGGTCGTACTGCGTCTCCAAGAAATGGCTCGTGCGGTGGCACAAGAAGCCGCGCGTGATGGGGTGCTCGGGATCGCCCCGGAGGCGCGTCACGCGACCGCCCTCCACAGTCGCGACGATGCCGCACACGTCGGGACAGTCGCGGTTGCAGAGGGTCTTGTGGTGCTCGACTGCGCCGAGTCCGGGGTCGCGCGCGCCGCGCGGCGCCGAGGTTGCCATGATCGCCACCGTAGCGCATGGTTTGGGGGTGAGCGATCCCGTGCCCGTGTCCCCAAGGCGTCCGCGCCCCCGCCTCCCTCTTGCCTTCGCGCTCGCGCTCGCGCTCGCGGCCCACGCTCGCGGGCGGGTGCAACTCGGTGTGCACCGCGGCCTGCGACAAGCAGTACAACGACTGTGTGCGGAAGGCGCCGTCGGGCACGAACTACAACGACTGCGGCGAGCAGCAGCAGCAGTGCGTGGCCCGGTGCACCACCGGACGAACGGCGGACGACCCCGAGGGCCAGCCGAACTGAGGGGGGCCCATCCCGGTTAGCCGCCACCGGGCTGAAAGCCCGCAGGGAAATCCGGGGATCAACCCGCTCAAAGCCCGCGGGGCGGGCTCGCCGTCAAGGTCGCGACGAGAGCCGAAACAGCCCGCCGCTGCGGCGGGCTTCGCGCAACGCCACCCGGAGCTTTCCCTGCCCCGGGCTTTCACGCCGCCGAAAACGGGACACCCCCTCGCTCCCTTGTGGCGAAAGGCCGAGCCGCGCGACTTCTGGAAGGGATCACGCTTCCAGGAGACTAGCTAGTCCCCTGGAGTCGTGGTTCGTATCAGAAGTCGGGTCTTCGGTGTCATTCCGAGGAGCGAGGGGGTGCCCCGTTTTCGGCGGCGGCGGGCCCGTCCTCAACTCGGACGTCGTTCCGCGCGGTGGAGGCGGCGCTTGCGCTCAGGGGACAGTGGTTTCGGGTGTGACCGCGCGAACGCCGACCCTCGAACATCCCCCCCCCCCCGCCGGAAACGGGACACCCCTCGCTCCCTTTGTGGCGAAAGGCCGAGCCGCGCGACTTCTGGAAGGGATCACGCTTCCAGGAGACTAGTCCCTGGAGTCGTGGTTCGTATCAGAGTCCGGTCTTCGGTGTCATTCCGAGGAGCGAGGGGGTGCCCGTTTTCGGCGGCGGCGGGCCGTCTCAACTCGGACGTCGTTCCGCGCGGTGGAGGCGGCGCTTTGCGCTCAGGGGACAGTGGTTTCGGGTGTGACCGCGCGAGAACGCCGACCCTCGAACATGAGTATCCTCCCACCGCCGCCGAAAACGGGACACCCCCTCGCTCCCTTGTGGCGAAAGGCCGAGCCGCGCGACTTCTGGAAGGGATCACGCTTCCAGGGGACTAGCCGCTCGTCACGCGGGGAGGTCTAGCTAGCAGCCTGTGGATTTACGGACCGAGGCCCGGCGTCGTCCGCGCCCGGCCCGCCAAGGCGCGATCCGAGGAGCGCGCGGAGCGTGTTCCAGGTGGGCGTTTCTAGGTGAGCACGCACCGCAGGATCGCAACGACCGCGGTCGGGATGCGGCGGCGACGGGCCGACGGGAGTCAATCAACGGGCTGCTAGCCCGGCGTGCGCTCGGCCGGCTCCGCCAGCGGTCGCCCCGCCGCCTCCGAGGTCGCCTGCGCGAGCTGTTCGACCACGAAGCCCCCGGCCGAGCGGTAGAGGTACACCTGGTCGCCCGCGAGGCGCCCGCCCACGAGGTGTCCCGTGCTGCGATCGCGTAGCCCGATCGGCCCACTGCGCTCCGCGAGCGAGAGCCTCGTCAGGGCGCGCGCCTCGTCGCCGCCGTCGAGCCGCGCGCTCCCCTCCATAGTGAGCTCGTCGCCGCGCACCACCACGCGGGGCCCGCGCTCCAGGCGCCCGTACGAGTTGTCGGCGCACACGAGCTCGAAGCGCTCGGCCTCCGCGCGCAGCACCACGGGCACGTCGCCGGTCGGCGTGTGCCCCACCACGAGCCGAGAGACGCCGCTCCGCCGCAGCGCCGCGCGCACGTCCGCCGGCGGCAGCTCGGGGTTGTTGTGCGCGTCGGCGAGGCGGCCATACACGACGCTCGCTTGGTGCCGTCGCGTGCCGGGAACGGGCGCCTGGTACGCGACGATAGGCTCGTAGGCGCCGCTCTCGAGGTCGCGCGCGCCCGCGTAGGCGTCGAGCTGCTCGGCGTACCAGCGGTTCAGGGCCTCGAGCCATTCGTCGACGCTCTCGCGTGCGCGCGAGCTCGCGCTCGAACGAAGACCGGGGACGTGACCCAGGCTCTCGGAGGTGACGCCGCCGTGCACGAACAGGGTCTCGTCGAACCGAACGCCGAGCTGGCATTGCGCGAGGTAACGGGTCGTCAGACCGTCGCGACCCACGTCGTCGAGGAACGAGCCCACGACCGCGTCGTCGGCGCCGGCGCCGGTGACGTCGAGCTCGATCGCCCGGTTGTCGAACGCTTCGCGCGCGCCCATCGTGTTCGTGAAGAGCCACCGGAGGAGCTCGGCCCGCGGCCCCTGGCGCACCTCCGTAGGCGCGCGCTCGGGCGGCCTGCCGCAGAGCTCGACTCGCAGGCGCAGCTTGTTCAGATCG
This sequence comes from Myxococcales bacterium, assembly GCA_016720545.1. Classification (NCBI taxonomy): domain Bacteria; kingdom Pseudomonadati; phylum Myxococcota; class Myxococcia; order Myxococcales; species Myxococcales bacterium. Next base: position 505,909 of record JADKKK010000003.1, on the reverse strand, counting down.
CGATTCCCCGCGAGGAGCGCCACGCGGCTTGGGTGACGCATCTTGGCGTCCAGCAGCGCCCGCATCACGCGCCGCCCCGCGCTCCCGCGATCGGTCGCGTCGCCCCCAAAGACGAGGGTCGCGTCCTCGGCGACCTCGATGTGGTCCCCGCGCAGGCTGACCCCCACGTGACCGCTCAGCGCGTCCGCGAGCTTGTCCCAGCGCCCCTCGACGTCGGTCAGGTACACGATCTCGGTGGTCACGCCGCGAGCATACGCGCTCGCCGGTCTCGCGGCGCCCCCGCGCCACGAACCGCCGCGCGAGGGCGAAATTGCACGTATTTCGGAAACAAGTGTGCGACGACGGAGAAATGCGAAAGCGCGCTCCTCTCTTCGCCCTCGGCGCCGTGCTCCTGCCCCTCTTGGGCCTCGCCGCCCCAGCCGCGGCCGAGGAGGAGAAGAAGGCAGCCGAGCACGAGCCGGAGGACGCCAAGCCCGCGCTCCCGTCGAAGAAGAACGTCGTGTTCGCCGACCTCGGCCTGCACGTCATCGGTCTCGGCTTCCAACGCACAGTGGCGCCTCACGTGGCCGTCGCGGTCTCGGGCGGGCTCTACGATCCGTGGACCGTGACCGAGAAGGTCGGCGATATTCGCGGGTGGATGATCCGCGCGCGCCCCTACTTCTACGCGACGGAAGAGGCCCCGCGCGGCCTCTGGATCTCGCCGTTCATTCAGGGCGGGTCGGTGCACGGAACCCAGAACGGCGTGGAGAAGTCCGGCGGGACCGGCGCCCTCGGCGCGTCGATCGGGTATGCGCTGCTGCTCGGCAACATCGTCCACCTCTCGCTCGGGCTCGGCGGGCAGCTCCACTTCGCCAAGCTCGAGGGCAGCGCGGCGCCGCCGAGCTTCTACACGGCGGGCCTCCACCTCGACGCCACCCTCGGCTTCGCGTTCTAGCACCCCTGTCGAATGACGGAGCGTCGGGCGAGGCGCGGCGCCCTTGGGTGGAGGGCTACGAGCTACGACACCGGGTGGTCGCGCAGATAGCCCTCGAAGCTCGTCGACGGAAAGTCGCGCAAGAGCTGTCGCACCTTCGGCTCGGTGGACGCGAGGTTCACGTAGGCGCTGAACTTCGCGAGGGGCTTCATCGGCGAGCGCGGGTGGTGCGGATCGATCTCGCGCGGGTGAATGTAATATACAACCGGTCGCTCCTCGTCGAGGACGCACCTCGAAGAACCACGGCGAGCGCTGGTCGACGGAGAAGCCTGGCGCCCGGTAGCCCTTGACCGCCTTGCCCGCCGCGTCCTCGAGGACCTTCTTCGACTCCGCGATGTCCTTACGGAAGGCCTCGCGGGTGAGATCGTAAATGCAGCTGTGGAAGAACCCGTGCGACGCGATCTCGTGGCCCCGCGCCGCGGTCTCCTTCACGAGGTCGGGGAAGCGCCGGCCGACGTAGCCGAGGAAGAAGCACGTGGTCTTCGTGCCCGTCTCGTCGAACAGGTCGAGGAACCTTCGCAGGTTCTTCTCCACGTGCGAGGGGATCGTGTCCCAGTCCGAGGGCTTGGGCTCGTTCCGCACCGTGTTGAACCAGTCCTCCACGTCGACGGAGAAGATGCTGCGGCGCGGGCGACGACGAAGGCATAGGGTCTCCCGTTCGTTGGGGGCGGGCGCGGGGCGCGGGGCGCGCGGCACGGCTCGCCCGACACTACCCGCTGCCCGCGGCAGGGCACCTCAAACCCGTGCCCGAAAGCGCTCGGATTTACATTTCTTTTGCGTAAGCACGCTGATATCCGCTCTGGCATGCAGCTCGACGCCTCGGACATGTCGGCCCGCGCACCCGCAGAGCGCCGCCGCCGGAGGCCTGCGTGAGCGCCATGCCGGCGCCGCTCCGGGACGGACGGAGGCCGCGCCTTCTCTTCCTCGTCGCCTCCGACTGGTACTTCCTGTGCCATCGGCTCTCGCTCGGCCTCGCAGCGCAGGCCGCCGGATACGACGTGACGGTCGTCACGCCCACGGGGCCGTACACGACCCAGATCGAGGCAGCCGGCCTCCGCCACGTGCCGGTGGTGATGGATCGTCAGGGCCGAAACCCCCTCTCCGACCTCAACACCACCCGCCGGCTCGTCGAGCTCTACCGGCGCGAGCGCCCCGACGTCGTGCACCACGTGGCGATCAAGCCGATGATCTACGGCACCGTGGCCGCCAAGGCGGCCCGCGTGCCCGCGATCGTCAACGCCATGCCCGGCATGGGCTATGTCTTCCTGAACAAGGACCCGCTGTCGCGCGCCATCCGCGTCATGGTCGAGACCGCGTACAAGGCGCTGCTTACGTCCCCAAACACGCGCACCATCCTCCAGAACCCCGACGACCTCGAGAAGTGGATCGCGTGGGGAGTCATGCGCCGCGATCGCGTCGTGCTCATCCGCGGCGCCGGCGTCGACACCGCCCGCTTCGCGCCCGCCCCGGAGCCGGAAGGGCCCTGTTTCGTCGTGCTCCCCGCGCGCCTCTTGAGGGACAAGGGGGTTCGGGAGTTCGTCGAGGCCGCCCGTGCGCTCCGCGCCGAAGGCCTGGCCGCGCGCTTCGGGCTGGTCGGCGAGCCCGACCCTGGCAACCCTGCCTCCATCACGTCGGACGAGGTGGCCGCGTGGGCGCGCGAGGGTCTCGTCGAGACCCTCGGGTGGCGCGACGACATGGAGCGCGTGCATCGCGAATCGCACGTGACGTGCCTGCCCTCCTACGGAGAGGGGCTCCCGAAGGCGCTGCTCGAGGCGGCGGCGTCGGGGCGCGCGATCGTGTCGACCGACGTGCCGGGCTGCCGAGAGGTGGCGCGCCACGACGAGAACGCGCTGCTGGTGCCGCCTCGCGACGCGCGCGCGCTGACCGCCGCGCTCCGGCGGGTCATCGTGGACAAGGAGCTGCGGCTTCGGCTGGGCGCCCGCGGTCGCGAGATAGCGCTCGCCGACTTCGACCAAAGTCACGTCGCCCGCGCCACCCTCGACGTCTACGCCGAGCTGCTCGCTCTAGTAGCAGCCCGTCGATAAACGGACCGAGTCCGCGCGGCATCGGGCAAGAGGTCAGGGCGGGCAGGCGATGGTGAGGTGATGGGCTGGGGTGGCCTTGCACGTGGCCCCGGGGCACGAGGGCACGAGCGGCGCGACGCAGCCACACGTCCAGCTGTCGGAGCAGGCCGCTGGGTAGTCGACGCAGGTGTGGACGGTGCCGCCGACGTCGTCGCGCTCGAGGCAATACTGGCTACCGAGGCAGCGCTGCGTGCCGCAGGGCGTGGCGGCGCAAAAGAGGCAGAGGATACCGGAGGGGTAGCGCTCCCACATCCCCGCCGTGCAGCGGAACTTGTCCCCGCCATTGCAGCAGATGTCGACCTCGCCGCACGCGGTGGCGCCCGGCCCGCAGGGTTGGCCGGCGACCGGGTTCCGCGTGCACGCCGGGGGCGCGGCGTCGGGGGTGGCGTCCGGCGCGGCGTCGGGGGTCGCGTCGGGGGTCGCGTCGGGGGTGGCGTCCGGCGCGGCGTCGGGGGTCGCGTCGGGGCCGGCGTCCGGCGGCGGCGGGAGCGTGTCGGAGGTCGCGTCCGGCGGCGGCGGGAGCGTGTCGGGCGCGCCGACGTCCGCCGTGGGGGTCGCGTCGGCCCCCGGGGGCGGGAGCTGCGCGTCGGCCCCGCCGCCCGCGTCGCTCGGGTCGTCGATCTTCACGAAGCCGTCGCACGCGCCGACGAGCATGGCGGTCGCCGCCGCGAGGGTTGACGTGATGAGCGCCGCGCGAGCTCTTGCGGAATCGGTTCTCATGCGCTCAGCCTACCGCCTGCGCGGCGGTTCTCAAGGAAACCCGCCCCGAATTCCCCAGACTTCGTGCTAGGACCCCACTCGCCTCGATGAAGCGACCGACCCTCAGCCTCGTGCTCCCGATCTTCAACGAGGCCGAGGTCCTCCCGGAGCTCCGCGCGCGTCTCACAGAGTTCATGGGGCAGCTGCCCGCCGACACCGAGGTCATCTTCGTCGACGACGGTTCGAAGGACGACTCGCTCCGGCTCCTGCGCGACATGGCGCGCGCGCAGCCTCGCTACAAAGTGCTGAGCTTTGCTCGCAATTTCGGCCACCAGGTCGCCATCACCGCCGGAATCGACTACGCGCGCGGCGAGGCTGTCGTGGTCATGGACGCCGACCTCCAGGACCCCCCCGAGGTCGTGGCCGAAATGGTCGCGAAGTGGCGCGAAGGCTACGACGTCGTCTACGGCAAGCGCCGCAGTCGCGCGGGCGAGACGTGGTTCAAGCTGCTCACCGCGCGCTGGTTCTATCGGCTCTTCGCGGCGATGATCCCCATCGAGGTGCCGCTCGACACCGGCGACTTCCGCCTCATGAGCCGCCGCGTGGTGGTGGCCCTCCGCGAGCTCCGCGAGGTGCACAGGTTCGTGCGCGGCATGGTCTCCTGGGTCGGCTTCAAGCAGACCGCGGTGCTCTACGACCGCGCGGGACGCTTCGCGGGCGAGACCAAATACCCGCTGCGAAAGATGCTCAAGTTCGCGGCTGACGGCATCACGAGCTTCAGCGTCCTGCCGCTGCGCCTCGCCACCTATGCGGGCGCGATCATCGCGGTCGGCGCCGTGGGCGTGGCCGCGTGGGCGGTCCTCGCGAAGTTCGTCTTCGACGCGACCGTCCCGGGCTGGACCGCCGTCACCGTGCTCGTGTCGCTGCTCGCTGCCGTGCAGCTGCTGATGATTGGCATTCTCGGCGAGTACGTGGGTCGCATCTACGAGCAGGTGAAGGCGCGCCCGCTCTACGTGCTCCGCGAGACGCAGAACATGCCGCTCTCGCCCGACACGAGCGAGCTCGACGTGGCGAGCTCGATGTACCCGCCCGCCACCCGGGTCGTCACCGACGACACGGCCGACGGTGAAGATCACACCTACCTCGGCGAGCAGTCCGTCGAGTCGATCGACGATCCCGAGCCCTCGAAGGCGCGCGTCGTGACCGACGCGAACGCCGACGCAGAAGCCAAGACCGTCATGGGCGTGCCCGCGCCGGCCGGCCTCGCCGACCTGGCCAAGAAGAACCGCTGAGCGCGCGCGGCTCGCAGCCGCCCGGGATCCGCGGGGTCGCTCGAAGGTCACGCCGCCGATTCTTCAGCGCCGCTCGGCCCACGCGCACACCTGCGCGCCAACGGGGACGCGCGCGAGGAAGGGCTCGAGCGGGCGAAGCCTCGCGAGCTGGCGCGGGAAGAAGACGATGAAGTCGAGCTTGCGCTTCGTCAGCCCGGCGCCGTCGAGCAGGCGTGTCACCTCCCACGGGAAGAGGAGCACGGCGTCAGCGTCGAACGCGCAGGCCTGCACGGCGTTCACCGTGACGGGGTTCAGAGGGTTGTGCTCGAAGATCACGAGGCGCCCGCCCGGGGCGAGGAGCTTCGCGAGCTCGCCCACGAGATCGGCGCGGTCCGACGGCCGCACGTGGTGGAGCACGTTGGCGAGCACGATGGTGCCGTAGGTGTCTCGAGGGAGGCCCGCCTTGTCGTCGAAGAAGGTGGCCCCAGGCGCGCGCTCGCGGGCCATCTCGACGCTCTTCTTGGAGGGATCGAAGCCGTGTACGACAGGGAACGAGCGCTCGAGCAGGTGCGTGAGGTTGCCAATGCCGCACCCGAAGTCGAGCACCGGCCGCGGATCGGCGCTAAACATGCGCTCAAGCCACTTCTGCTTGTACTCCGAGAAGTACGCAGGGTCCTCGCCGCTCGCCTTCACGCTTGAGGCGTGAAGCTCGGCGTAGGTGCCCGCGTGGGCGTCGAACTCGGCCTCGTTCTGCGGATCGTACGACTCGCCCATGGCGCGAACTCGTAGCATAAGACGCTCTTTCTTGTGGCGCCCCATGGAGCGCTCGAACGCCGGTGGCCCCGGGAGCAACGAAGCCGCCGACCCCACCCTTTTTCAATGAAGCCGTGGGCGGCCACCTCGCGCGCCGCCGCCGCCCCATGCTAAGGAGCGCCTCGTGCAAGTACCCTTCATCGACCTCTCCCGCGTTACCCAGAAAGTCTCCGCCGACGTCCACGCCGCCTGGAAGGGCTGCCTCGATCGCTGCGAGTTCGTCGGTGGCCCCGGCGTCGCGCGCGTGGAGCAGAACCTCTCCAAGATCCTGGCGGTGCCGCGGACCGTGTCGTGCGCCAACGGCACCGACGCGCTCATCGTCGGGCTCCAGGCGCTCGGCGTGAAGGCGGGCACGAAGGTCGCCGTCCCGAACCTCACGTTCTGGGCCACGTACGAGGCGGTCGCCGTGCTGGGCGCCATCCCGGTGCTGGTCGACATCGACCCCGACGATCTCCAGCTCAGCTTCGACGAGCTGAAGAAGGCCCACGAGGCGCACCGCTTCGAGGCCGTGGCGCTCGTGCACCTCTACGGCTGGGCTTCGGCCCGCCTCGCCGACATCCGCGCGTTCTGCGCGGAGCGCAACATCGGCCTCCTCGAGGACGGCGCGCAGTGCTTCGGTGTCGAGGTCGCGGGCGAGCCGGTGCTCTCCAAGGCCACGGTAGGCACGCTGTCGTTCTACCCGGCGAAGGTCATCGGCGGCGCGATGGACGGCGGCGCCATCACCCTCCAGACGGCCGAGCAGGAGAAGCTCGTGCGCTCGCTCTGCAACCACGGCCGCGCCGACCACTACGCCTACGCTCACGTGGGCTGGAACTCGCGCATGGGCGGCGTGCAGGCGGCGTTCTTGAACGCCGTGCTCGAGCTCGCCCCCGAGATCGTGTCCACGCGCCGCGCTGCCGCCGAGCGTTACCGCGAGCGCCTCTCGAGCCACGGCAAGCTGCGAGTGTACGGCCCCCCGGCGGGCGTGGTCGAGAACGGCTACCTCAACGTGTTCACGGTGCAGGGCCGCGGCGGCCAGGAGATCGTCGACGCGCTCAAGGCGAAGGGCATCGGCGCCGCCCGCACCTACCCCGAGCCCATGGACGCGCAGCCGCCCACGAAGGGCGTGGCCATCCCGTTCGGCACGCTCGAGCACTCGCGCGCCCTCTGCAAGAGCGTGGTCAACCTGCCGCTCTTCTACGGAATCCGCGACGAAGAGATCAACGCGTCGGTGCAGGCGCTGCTCGAGATCCTCGGCTGACCAAGGCCGCCCAACAGGGGGTGAGAGCGCCTTCCTGCTACCGTCACGATGAGATTCGTGCGCGCCACCCGCGTGATCCAACCGCGCTTCTAGGCGTGGGAGCGCTGCCGCTCCCCGGCCGCCTCGCGCTGCGCGTCGGCCCGCCCGCCGTGGCGTGACGCACGCCTGCGATTCCGTGTACTCTTCACGTATGCTCCCCGCCCACCTGCTCGTCTCCGAGCTCGAGCTCGCGCCGCACCCCGAGGGTGGCTTCTACCGCGAGGTCTACCGCGCGACCGAGGGCGTCGCGCAGGGCGCGCTCCCTGGCCGCTTCCCCGCCGCTCGCAGCTTCTCGACCGCGATCTACTTCATGGTGCCGCACGGCACGTTCTCGTCGCTCCACACCATCGCGAGCGACGAGTGCTGGCACCACTACGACGGCGGCGCCCTCCGCGTCGTCACGATCGACGCGGCCGGTGAGCGTCGGGATCTGCTGCTCGGCAAGGACTACGCGCGCGGCGAGCGGCCCTTCCACGTGGTGCCGCACGGGCGCGTGTTCGGCAGCTACCCCGAGGGCGACGCGCCCTACGCCCTCGTGGGCTGCACGGTGTCGCCGGGCTTCGAGTTCGCCGACTTCGTGATGGACGACCGCGCGGCCCTCCTCGCGCGGTTCCCTCAGCACGCCGACATCATCGGGAAGCTCACCCGCTGAGATCGCCGCCGCGCGCGGCGACCCCGGCCGCTTCGAAGGCCGCGAGGGCCTCCCGCTCTCCGGGCAGGTCCTCGTGTACGATGCGCGTCACGCGGCTCCCCGAGGGCCCGAGGGTCAGGTGCTGGTGGGACGTATGGCGGTGCTCGCGCCCGCCGAGCCCGAGCACGTCGACGAAGCGCACGAGCGCGCCGACCTCGGTGTCCTCGACCGCGCTCGCGTAGGTCACGTGGTCGAACCTGCGCCGCCCCGCCCGCGAGGCCGCCGCGTACGAGCGAAGGATCGCGTCGCGCCCGACGAGCGTCTCGCCGCGCACCTCGTACACACACTCGGGCGCCAAGAGCGGCCTCACGACCTCGAACGCGTCGGCGTCGAGCGCGGCGGCGAACCGCGCGGCGACACCCTTCGCGCTGCGGTCGGGCTCGCTCGGCGGGCGAGGCTGACGCGCGAGGCGATAGACCACGTGGCGCCGTAGCCTGTGGCCCGGCGCCACGCGCGGGTGGTCGAAGTCCGAGGCCTCGTCGCGTTCCATGCCGAGCGCCTCCATCACCCGCAGGGAGCGGCGGTTCATGGGGGTGGTGAAGGCCACGAGCTGCGCGGCGTCGAGCGTCTCGAACGCGAAGGTGATGGCCGCGCCGGCCGCCTCGCGCGCGTAGCCGCGGCCCCAGAAGGGCACGGCGAGCCGCCACGCGAGCTCTATCCCGGGGATGAACCCGGGCACAGAGAGGCCCACGAGCCCCGCGAACGGCGTGACCTCGGGCACGACCACGGCCCACACGCCGAACCCTCGTTCTGTCATGCCCGCCTGGATCCTCCCGAGCAGGGCATCGCTCTCCGTCCGCGTGAGCGTCGCCGGGAAGTGTTCCATCACCGCCGGGTCGGAGCACATGGAGAAGAAGGCGTCGGCGTCGCCGGCGTCGGGGGGCCGGAGGACGAGGCGCGGGGTCTGGAGCTCGGGGGCCATCGCCTGAGGCTACCCCCGGATCACCGACCCGGGCCGCCTTGACAGGACTGACTGGAGAACTATATCAGTCACTCGTTGGACGCCGCCAAGAAAGACTGCATTCTGCTCCAGGCCGCCCGCGCTTTCTCGCGCTTCGGGTTCAAGAAGGCGTCCATCGACGACATCGCGCGCGAGGCAGGCGTGGGCAAGGGCACCGTCTACCTCGCCGCCGACTCGAAGGAGGACCTCTTCTACCAGGTGCTCCACCGCGAGGTCCGCGCGTGGCAGTCGGAGTGCGCGCGCACCATCGACCCCCGGGTGCCCGCCGACCAGCTCCTGGGTACGCTCCTCACCACGGCGATGCAGCACGTCGAGCGGCACCCGCTGGTGCTCGATTTGCTGCTCGGCGAGACCCTGCGCGCCCTGCCCGACTGGTCCGAGCGCCTCGAAGGCCTCCGCGAGGTCGGTCGCGCGAACGTGGTCGAGGTGCTCCGCATCGGCGTCCGCCAGGAGCTCTTTCGGGCCGACCTCGAGATCGACACCGTCGCCAGCCTCCTCCAAGACTTCCAGCTCGCCGCCTACCGCGGCCTCGAGGGGAGCCCTTCGCGCGCCCGGGAGGTCGAGGCGCGCGTCCGCGTCGGGCTCGACCTCGTCCTCCACGGCCTCTGCGCGCGCTAAGCCCGTCTTCTTCGCGCCGCGCACTTCGACTTCATCATGCGTCGCGCTGACCAAAAAACCAAAACAGTCACAACGCTCGAACCACGCACCTCCACCTCGGAGCCTCACATGCACATCGCCATCACTGGAGCCTCGTCTGGCATCGGAGCCTCTCTCGCCCGCGAGCTCGCGAAGCACGGCCACTCCCTCACGCTCGTCGCGCGGCGGGAGGACCGCCTCCGCGCCCTCGCCGCCGAGCTGGCCCAGGCCACGCCTGCGGGGAGCGCAGGCGCGCGCGTGCACGTGGCGCCGTGGGATCTCTCGGACGCGAAGAACGCCGCGGGGTGGCTCCCCGCCGCGGAGGAGGCGCTCGGACCTGTCGACGTGCTCGTGAACAACGCGGGCGTGCAGATCGTGGCGCCTACCGCCACGGTCGATCCCGACGAGGCCGACGCGCTCCTGGCCGTCGATCTCCTCGTGCCCCTGCGCCTCACGCGGGCCGTGCTGCCCGCGATGTTGGCCCGCGGGAGCGGCACGATCGTCGACGTTGCGTCGATGGCCGCCCTCGCGCCCACCCCGGGGATGACCCACTACAACGCGGCCAAGGCTGGCCTCGCCGCCGCCTCGGAGTCGCTGCGCGGCGAGCTGCGCGGCACGGGCGTGCACGTGGTCACCGTGTACCCCGGCATCATCGCCTCCACCGAGATGGCGCAGGCGGCGATGAACAAGTTCGAGGAGTCGAAGCTGCTCTCGGCGTTCCCCACGGGCACCGAGGCCGAGCTCTCGCGCCTCGTTCGGCTGGCGATCGAGCGCAAGACCGCCCGCGTGATCTACCCGCGCTCGGGCGCGCTCAGCCGGTGGTTCCCCGGGACCACGCGCTGGGTCATGGACCGGTTCACTCCGGCCCTGAAGGCGCTCCCCGCCTCGGATCGGGCCTCGTGAGGAGCACGCCATGACCTTCGAACGAGTGCCCTTCGGGGCGGGCGGGCCGCTCGTGAGCCGCGTGGCGATCGCCTCGAGCTACGGCGTCGGCGGTGAAGATCTCGAGCGCGCGTACGAGCGCGGGGTGAACTTCTTCTTCTGGGGGCTGCGGCGGCGCCGGTCGTTCGGCGCGGGCCTGCGGCGCCTCGCGGCGCGCGACCGCGGCTCGGTCGTGCTCGCCATCCAGAGCTACACGCGCCTCGGCTTCCTCATGCGGCCCTCAGTCCTGCTGGCGCTGCGCGCGCTCCGCACCGACTACGTCGACGTGCTCAGCCTCGGCTGGTGGAACGAGCTGCCGCCGCGCCGCATCCTCGACGCCGCCTTGGCGCTGCGCGAGCGCGGAATGGTCAAGCAGATTGTCATCTCGTCGCACGAGCGCACGCTCCTGCCGCGCATGGCGCAGCTCGACGGGGTCGACGGGGTGATGGTGCGCTACAACGCCGCGCACCCCGGCGCCGAGCGCGAGGTCTTCCCGAACCTCGACGCGTCGCCCGGCGTGCTCGCGTTCACCGCGACGCGGTGGGGCTCGCTGCTCAACCCGCGGCTCGTCCCGCCGGGCGAGCGCGTCCCCAGCGCGAGCGACTGCTACCGGTTCGCGCTCACGAGCCCCCACGTGCACGCCACGCTGGCGGGCCCGAAGGACGGCCGCGAGCTCGACGCCGCGCTCGACGCGCTCGACCGCGGCCCGCTCGACCCCGAAGAGCTCGCGTGGATGCGGCGGGTCGGCCTCGCGGTGCGCGACGACACGAAGGCGCACGCGGCCATGGGCATGATCGACCGCGCGCGCGCGAGGCTCTTCGGCGCGACCGCTTAGCGCGGCGGCTCCCTCGATGTGCTAGACGGCGCTCCGTGGGCGCACAGTGGAAGCAGAAGCATCGCGAGGCAGCCGCCAACGCGAAGGGGAAGATCTTCACCAAGCTGGCGAAGGAGATCGCCATCGCCGCGCGCGGCGGCGCCGATCCCGCGGCGAACGCGAGCCTGCGCATGGCGGTGGAGGCCGCGCGTAAGCAGTCGATGACCCGCGACACCATCGAGCGCGCCATCAAGAAGGGCGCCGGGCTCCTCGACGGAGCGGCCGTCTACGAGAGCGTCACGTACGAGGGGTTCGCCCCACACCAGGTGCCGGTCATCGTCGAGTGCCTGACCGACAACAAAAATCGAACGTCGGCGAACGTGCGGATGTTGTTCAAGAAAGGCCAGCTGGCGGCCTCGGGCGCCGTCTCGTGGGACTTCGCGCGCGTGGGCCACGTCGAGGCCACAGCGCCCGCCGGCGCCGACCCGGAGGAGGCCGCGCTCGAGGCCGGCGCGGACGATCTCGAGCCCGCCGAAGACGGCGCGACGAGCTTCTACACGAGCCCGGCCGAGGTCGACGCCGTGGCGAAGGCCCTCGCCGAGCGGGGCTTCTCCGTCGCCAAGTTCTCCCTCGTGTGGCGGCCGAAGAACCCGGTGAGCGCCGCCACGCTCGACGACGCCGCGCGCGCCGAGGTCGAGGCGTTCCTCGCGGCGCTCGACGACGACGACGACGTGCAGAACCTGTTTGTGGGGCTCGCGTAGCGGGCTGGGGGCGCGGGGGTGCGGTGCGGGGGGAGGTGCGCGCGGTGCGCGGGGACGGGTGGGGGAGCGCGCGGTGCCACCCGCGTGGGTGGGGCCCTCGTCCGCGGGAGGGCCCCTTGTATCTCGGTCCGGAGCTATCTTTGAAGCGTTGGAGGGCAGACCTCGGCAGTCCGCTGGCCCCTTGGTCTGAACCGCGACAGTGGGACGATGCGCGGCAAGCGCACCATCTGGGGAGGCCGCGCCAGTGTGAGAGCCGTCCTCTACATGACCGCGACTGTGGCGGCGCAGCACAACCCCACGATCAAGGCCTTCTACGCTCGCCTCCTCGCCGTAGGAAAGCCGAAGAAGGTCGCCCTCACCGCCTGCATGCACAAGGTGCTCATCATGGTGAACGCGATCCTTCGAACGGGTCGCGGTTGGCAGCCGGGCCTCGCGCTCGCCCACGCCCCCTGAGGGCTGCGACGAAGGAACGAACGCAGGTTCCCTCTCGCCCTCGGGCTCGGGCGGCGGGGTCCCGGGTCCGCCCGCAGGGCACCCCGACGACGAGCAAGCAAGCCGCCTACGCGCCGCCCCGCGCGAAGTCGCCCGTCGGCGCGGTAGCCGTCCCACGCCCCAAATCGCCCCCCGAAAAAAATCGTTCACCCCCGGCAGAAAGACAGTTGCTCCGCAACTCGGCGTCGTTCCGCGCGATGAGCGGGGCGTGATCGCGGTCCGGGGCTGGGTGGTCCGTGTGGCCGCGCGAGAACGACGACCTCGGACAGGCGGATCCTCCCACCCGCGGCCGAGGGCCCCACCCACGCTCGGTGCTCCCGCGCGAGAGGGAGAGGGAGAGGGAGAGGGAGAGGGAGACGGAGAGGGAGAGGGGTGAGGGACTGGGGAGAGGGGGAGGGGAGACGAAAACAGGGCGCCCGCCGGAGAGCGAGCACCCTGAAGTTCGACGCGGCGCCTTTGGCGGCGCGGAAGGCTACTCGCCCTGGTAGATGCGCGCGCGACGCCCGCGATCCTTCGCCTTCAGCTTGGCGCGAAAGCGCTTCGTCTTGGTGCGGTTGGTCTTACGGGGCTTCTTCGAGAGGACGAGATACATGGCAGGCTCCAAGGAGGAGAGGAAAGGGGGAGCAGGGAATAGACCAACCGCGCTGCCCGCGCAAGCGCCGCGGTGATCGGCTACTTCTTCTTCCGCGAGAACAGCACGGAGGCCAGCGCGACGACGGCGCCCGCGGCGATGAGCAGCATGAGGCCCAGCAGCGCGAAAATGACGGGGCCACCTACGGTCTGCATGAGGGTCTCGCCGCGCGCCGCGTGGGCGGAGGGCTCAGGTGCCGCCCTTGCGCAGCTCGGTGAGGACGAGCTTCGCGACGGCTTTCAGCGTGTCGAACACGCCCACGCCGGTGCGCGCCACGGCCTCGAAATCCGGCACGTTGGTGGGGTTGATGAGCTCGCGGAGCTCCTCCACGGTGCCGACGTTGGGGAGGTCGCGTTTGTTGTATTGTACAACATACGGGAGCTTATCGAGCGAGTAGCCCTGCTCGGCGAGGTTGGTGCGAAGGTTCTCGACCGACTCGAGGTTCGCCTCCGTGCGCTCGATCTGCGAGTCGGCGACGAAGATCACGCCGTCGACCCCCTTCAAGATGAGCTTCCGCGAGGCGTCGTAGAAGACCTGCCCGGGCACCGTGTAGAGGTGGAAGCGCGTCTTGAACCCGCGGATTTCGCCCAGCGAAAGCGGCAGGAAGTCGAAGAAGAGCGTGCGCTCCGTCTCCGTCGCGAGGCTTATCATCTTGCCCTTCGCGTCGGGGTTGGTGCGCTCGTAGATGTACTGGAGGTTCGTGGTCTTTCCGCACAGGCCCGGGCCGTAGTAGACCAACTTGCAGTTGATCTCGCGCGCCATGTAGTTGATGAAGCTCATTGGTCCTCTCCTCCGCGATCAGTCGTTGAAGAGGTTGTCGATGTCTTCGTCGGTGATCTCCGCGAAGGGCGAGTCTGCCCCGGGCTCCGCCACCTTCTTGAGGAGCGCTTCGAAGATGTGGTTGAGCTCCTCGCTCGCCTTCTTCACGCGGAGACGCACGAGCCCGAGGCTCGACCGCGAGTCGAAGATGACCACCAGGATCACCCGGTTGCCCACGAGCTGGATGTGGATGTTGGCCTTCTCCCCCTCGTGAAACTGAGTGGCGAACTCGTTCTCCTTCAGGAGCTTGGCCATGCCGCCGGTCGCCGCGATGTTGCCCGCCGTGAGCGAGGCGAGGCTCGTGGTGTCGAGGTTGTCGACGTCGCCGCTCGCCGCGATGAGCTGCCCGTTCTTGTCGACGATGAAGACGACCTTGGCGTTCGCGTCCTTGACCAGACGGTCCACGACCGCTTGGATCTGATTGAACTCCTCCTCGTACATCACCATCTGGGGATTAGCCATCCGAGTCCTCCGCGGGCACGCGCACGCGCATATGACCTCGAGCCGGTTCGTGTTCCCGCCGTGGGAGAGCCCGAAACGCACCCGCTGAAACGTGAGGCTTCGGTTTTATCGGGTTCCCACCAGCACGGCAAGACACGTCAGCGGCGAGGCGCGCAGAAGTCGCGGACGGTCTCGTAGAGCACCTCGAGACCCCACGCGAGGCCGTCCACCGGCACGCGCTCGTCGTGGCCGTGGTACATCTTCTGGAAGCTGATCTCGTGCGTGGGGTCGAATTTTACGGGCGCGAACCCGTAGCAATGGGTGCCCAATCGGGCGTAGGCCTTCGCGTCGGTGAACCCCACCACCATGTAGGGAAGTGGCTCACCTAGCGGGTCATGCTTCCGGAGCATGCGCTCGAGGTGGCCGTAAAGCGGCGTCGTCGGATCGGTCTCCACGGCGGGGAGCGATCGGAGCACCTCGACCTCGGCGTCGGGCCCGAGCAGCTCGCGGAGCTCTGCCAGGAAGGCGAGCTCGGACTGGCCTGGCAGCGTGCGACCGTCGATCTCCACGCTCGCGCGGCCCGGGATCACGTTCACCTTGTGGCCGGCGCGCACCACCGTGGGCGACGCGGTGCTGGAGAGCATCGCGCCGAAGCTCCGCCGCTGGTCGGGATCCTTCACGAGGTAGTCGAGGATGAGCCCGGCGATCTGGGGTGTGGTGAGGCGCTTCAGCGCCTGGCTCTGCGGGAACGGCAGCGACGCGGCGAGCCGCGTGACGAAGTCGGTCACGACGGGCACGGGGTGCATGGGCAGGCGCGTGCGCCCAAGCCTCGCGATGGCCTCGGCGAGCCGCACGACCGCGCTGTTCGGGTCCGGCATGGAGCCGTGGCCCGGAGCGCCCGTGTACGTGGCGCGCAGCCACACGGCGCCCTTCTCCGCGACCTGCACGGGGTAGAAGACCTTGCCGAGCAGGTTCAGCGAGAACGCGCCCACCTCGCCGAGCATGTACTCTGCACGTACTTCGTCGGGGTGGTCGTCCACGAGGTACGTGCTGCCGAGGCCGCACCCCGCCTCCTCGTCGGCGACGGCGGCGAAGATGACGTCGCGCTCGAGCGGCACGCCCTCTTCCTTCAGCCGCGCGAGCACGCAGGCGCTCATCGCCGCCATGTGCTTCATGTCGATGGCCCCGCGACCCCAGAGGTACCCGTCGTGGATCTCTCCGCCGAAGGGCGGGTGAGTCCAGCGGGCGGCGTCGGCCTCGACGACGTCGGTGTGGGCGTTGAGGAGCAGCGGCGGCTTCGCGCCCGAGCCGCGGAGCCTCACCACCAGGTTGTCGCGGTTCTTCACCTTCGCGAACGTCTTGGGCTCGAGCCCGGCGTCGCGCGCGAAGTCCGCGAGGCGCGAGGCGCAGAGGTGCTCGTGACCGTCGTCCTCCCCGCCCGTGCCGCGGTTCACGGTGGGCTGCCGGATGAGGTCCTGGAGGAGCCGTACGCAGGTGTCGCCGGAGCTCGACGCGAGCTTGGTCATGCCCCATCTTCGCCCATCGGGCGGCCGGTCGCCACGCTCGCGCGCGCTGGCGGGCGCGTCCAAGGCGCGCGACGCGACGGCCGAGTGCTAGAGGTGCGGCGTGAACGCTCCCTCGCGCGACGACGCCCACGACCCCACGCCCCACGCGCCCTCGCCGGCCGCGGTCGCGGCGTTCTCCCAGCGCGCCCTCGACGACGCCTCGGCCTCGCCTCGCCTCCTGGTGGCGTGGCCCGCGCGCGAGGCCCTGCTCCTCGGCGCGTTTCAGCCCGCGCCTCCACCGATGCAGCGTGAAGATCTGGGGCCGCTCGCGAGCGTGCCACGCTTCCGTCGCGCATCGGGCGGCGCGTCGGCCCGCCTCGGCCCCGGCGTCCTCTACGTAGGGCTCTCGCTCCCGCACCCGGGCGCGCTCATGCCGGCGACGTGCGACCAGCTGCTGAACCGCGCGGTACGCCCGATCCTCCGCGCGCTGACCCGCGTGGCCGTGCCCACCCATTACTTCGGGCGCGACTGGCTCTCCGCCGACAAGCGCCCGGTCGGCCTCGTCGCGTTCGGGCATGACGCGGGCACGCGACGCACCGTCGTCGAGGCCTTCGTGTCCCTCGCGTCGAGCGCCCTCCCGGACGCCGCGCGCCTCTCCTACGGTGGGCGCGCCCCCGCGACCTTCGCCGAGCTTCGCGGTGACCGTGGCGCCGTCGATCCCGCGCGCGTCGAGGCCGCGCTCGCGGAGGCGTTCGGGCTGCCCGTGGAGCGGCTCCCGGCCGCCGACGCGCCGCCCGTCGTGGAGACTGCGCCGTCGCCGTTGGCGCGCGTCGAGGAGGCCATTGGACCCGTTTTCTCTTGGAGAGACGAGAGGTTGCGCGTGCGACTCGGTGGCGAGCTCATGGCCTCGCGCGATCGCGTCGCGTGGCTCGAGGCCCGCGTGAGCGAGGGGCCGGACGTCGACGACGCGACGCTCGGCGCGTGGATCGACGAGGCCTTTCGTCCGTCCGCGCCGTCCGTGGCGCTCTTCGGGGTGCGGAGCCTCGTGTCGATCCGGGACGCGCTGCGGGCTGCGCTCGCGTCGTCGGGCTAGAGCGCGCCCTTCAGTCGTCCCCAAGGTGACCTCGACCGGTTGCCCTGCGCCGCGCGGTGATGGCGGTCGCGGCGAAGGCAGCGAAGAGCGGGACGATCGGCAGCAGCGAGCGAAGGGCGCAGCCTGGGGCGCACCGCAGCCTCGCGAGCGCGCCGGCGACCGCGCTCGGCGGCGTTCTCAGCGGCCGGAGAACGCTGTACGTAGAGGGGGGCGCGCCGTCGCGTCGAGAAGGAGCTTCACGTGCAGCATCCGCAAGGCCACGGTCAGCCGGTTCAACCAAAGAAGGGGATGAGCGGGTGCCTGATCGCCGTGATGGTGCTCGCGGCGCTCGTGGTCGTCGGCGTGATCCTCGTGGCGATCGGCGCGTGGCGCGTGATGTCGTCACCCGAGGGCAAGAAGATCGCGCGGGTCATCGGGGAGGGGTCGAAGATGGCCGAAGAGGCGCGCACGGCGCCCGGCACGAAGGAGCTCCGCAAGGCCGGCTGCCAGGAGGCGATGGTGTTCGACCCCGCCCGTATGGGCGATCTCATCCGCGAGATCGCCGACGCGGGGCCGCCGAAGGGCGATCCCTCGAAGGAGCCCCGCATGATCGTGTGCCAGGTCGGCCCGCTCGGCACCCCACCCACCTGCGACAGGCTCGCGGCCACGTACGTGGGGGCGGCGCAGCCAACCACGCCGTTCCACGTCACCGTGCAGACGCAGGGCGGTTCGAAGCCGAGGTGCGCGCAGGCCTACACGGCGACCGGCGCGCGAGCCGCCACGCCGAGCGCCGGCGACGAGCCCGACGAGCCGTAGCGAGGCGGCTCCCGCGTCGATTCCCGGGAACCTTTCGCGGCGCGCCGTCCGCTTGACCGTTCAATCGCGCCGGCGCCTGACACGCCGTCGGGCGCTCAGTGCAGACCGTCCCAGCGGCGCTCGCGGTGGAAGAGCTCTCCCTCGAGCTCGGCCTGCGGCCCCTCTGGCGCTCGCCCGGAGAGGAAGGCCACGACCTCGTCGGCGAGGCGCGGGCTGCGGAGGATCCGGCGGTGCCCGAGACCTCGCGTCTCCACGAGCCGGCCGCCCCAGGCGGAGGCCACCTCGCGACCGAGCTCCACGGGCACCTCGCGGTCGGTGGCGTCGTGGACGACGAGCAGGTCGACGGCGCCGAGAGGCCGCAGCACGCGCGCGTCGATGGTCTCGACGGGCACGCCGAGGCGCTCCACGAGGCCACGCCGGAACGCGCGCTCCACGCGCTCGGGCAGGCCGACGCGCCTCGCGAATCCGTCGGCCCAAGGCGCCGCGGCGAGAGGTGGCGCGACGAACACGGCCTTCCGAGCCAGGTCGGCGCGGGCGAGCGCGACCATCGTGGCCGCCGCGCCCAGAGAGTGCGCGACGATCGCCTCGACGTCCGGCGTCTGCGTCGCGACGAGCGTGAGGGCGCGCGCGAGCTCGATGACCGACGCGGTGCGACCCGGGGCGTCGCCGTGGCCCGGCGCGTCGAACGCGACGACCGAGCGCCCCCCGGCGACGAGCGTGTCGACCACCGCGCCGAGCTGGCTGCCACGACCCTCCCAGCCGTGCACGAGCACCACGCTCGGCCCTGCGCCCCAGGTCCAGGTCGGCAGCGAGCCCTCCGGCGCGCGCACGGCGCCCCGCCGCCCACTCGCGAGGACGGCGGCCTCCCACGCGGGCCGCCGCCGGCGCGCCGGCGAGAAGAACCTCGCTGCCGCCCAGGAGCCCACGAGTTTGGGTGCCATGGCGTCGCCGAGCGCAAGCAGTTCTCGAGCGATCAGAGTCCGACCGTTCGTTCTATTTTGCAGGTGTGGATGGGTCGACATGGGGCTCCTCCAAGAGGGGGGCTAGGGATTGGGGCTAGAGACGTGGGACGCGGGGCCGACCGTGGCAGCCGCAAGGCTGGCTACGACGAGGCGTGCGGTCAGCTGCGGGGCCTGGCACGTGCGTCGCACATCAAGCGCTCGAAGGCGGTGCGGGCGCGCGACTCGGCGCGAGGGTCGCGCATGAGGCGCTCGAGCTGGTGGAAGCCCTGCGCCATGGCGTACATCTCGAAGGCGAGCTGCTCGACGTCGAGGTCGCGGCGGAAGTGCCCCTCCTCCACCGCGATGCGCGCCGCGTTCGCGAGCACGTCGAGCCAGTCGCGCTGTGACGCCACCAGGCGATCGCGCGCGTGGCCGGGGCGGTCGTCGAGCTCGACGGCCGCCGCGAGGAAGATGCACCCGCCCGGCTGGAAGGGTTGACGTGCCCAGAGCAGCCAACGCTCGAAGAGCGCGCGGAACCGCGGCTCGCCCCGGGGCTCCTTCAAGGCGGGGGCCATCACGAATTCGACGAAGCGGTCGACGGCCTCGGCAAGGACGGCGAGCTGGAGCTCGTCCTTCGAGCCGAAGTGGGCGAAGAGCCCGCTCTTCGACATGTTGGCGCGCCCGGCCAGGCCGCCGATGCTGAGGCCCTCGAGCCCGCGCTCGCTCGCGTCGGCGAGGGCCATCTCGAGGATCGTCGCTCGGGTCTTTTCCCCTTTGCCCACCCCCCATTAATAGAACGATCGTTCGCACTGTCAAGGCCCGACCGAGACGTGAGCGACCGCGTCGCCGGTGACGCGGGCACGCGGGCGCTCCGGCGGTCCGCGCGACGGCGGCGACGCGGCCGAACCAAGAAACCTGCGCAAACCTGGGCGCTGCGCGGCGAGGGCGGTGGCACGCAGCGTGCGAAAGGAGGGTCGACCCCTCACCCAAAGGAACCCGATGCGCCCCTTCAAGCTTGCTCCCCATCGCTCAACGTCCGTCGCGGGAACCTCGCACGCCCCGCGCGTCTCGCGAGTCTGGTCGCTCGCGCCGCTCGCCGCGCTCACCCTCGCGTCGGCGTGTTCGATTCGCGTCGGCGGAGAGGTGGAGGAGAGCGGCGCGGCGCAGGGCGTTGGGAAGAGCGGCGGGCTCTCGTACGCGGCCCCGCCGAGGCCACGCCCTCCCGCGCTCACGACCCACTGCAGCCCGGCGCCTGCGCTGTTCGCGCAGGCCGCGGTGTGCGTGTGCGGCGCGATGTCGCACGCCGGCAAGCTCACGACCATCGCCCGACCCGGCGAGACCGCGGATGTCGGCGTCGTCGGTCGCCTCTCGTTCGCGTCCGGCACCCGCATCGACGGCAGCCTGCGCTCGGGGGCGGACGTGTCCTTCGCCGGCGACCTCGACGTGCGAGATCACGCGCTCGCCGGGGGCGATCTGTCGGGCGCGGGCGATCTCACGGTCGGCGCGGACCTCGCCGTCGGTGGGCGGCTCTCGGGCGCGGGCTCCCTCCGCGTAGGCGGCACGCTCCGCACTCCCGAGCCCACGTCGTTCGCCGGGCGCCAGGTCGCCGGAGCCCGCGGCGCGTACGTCGATCCGGGGGCGCCGCCGTGCGCGTGCGATCCCGGCGCTCTCTACGACGTGGCCGGCGCGGTGCGAGCCGCCCGCGGCGCGAACGACAACGCGCGCGCGGGGCTCGGCACCGACGCGCGCATCGTGGCGAAGGGCGCGCCACTCACGCTGCGCGACGGCCGCTACTACTTCTCAGGTGCGGGCGAGCTGCGCGGCACGAGCTTGCGGATCGAAGGCGCGGTGCAGCTCTACCTGGAGGGCGACCTGACCACGATCGGCGAGGGCCAGATCGTGCTCGGCGCGGGGGCGACGCTGGACATGTTCGTGGACGGTACGCTGACGACGGTCGGGCGGGCGTCGTTCGGCGATCCCACGCGGCCCGAGGCGCTCCGCCTCTACGTGGGCGGCAAGAACGCGAAGCTCACGCTCGCCGGAAGGGAGGCGTTCCATGGGCTCGTGTACGCGCCCGAGGCCGAGGTGTCCTTTGCGGGCAACGCGACGATCGACGGCGCGCTCTTCGCGCGCCAACTCTCCTACGCGGGCAGCCTCACGGTGCGCGGGGCGAGGGTCTCGACCCAGCCCGCCGCGTGCGAAGAGCGAGCCCCCGCCGACCCCACCGCGGTGCCCGCGCCGGCGCCTGCACCCGCGCCCGCGCCCGCGCCCGCGCCTCCGTCCACGTCCACGTCCACGCCGCCGTGCGACCCCCCCGAGGGCTCGTGAGCCACCGCCCGTCCAGGCTTGAACGGCTGGACCGCGTAACTGGCGGAGCCCGCGCGGCCCTGGACGCCCTTCAAGGTCGGGTGGACGACGGCCTCTCGCTCGGAGGAGACGAGGCGACCCTTTCTAGAGCGCCGAACCGCTTGATGACCGAGGATTTTCGCCGAGTTGCGAGCCGTGCGGGGCGCGACGACGAGTCCTACTGCTGCTAGGCGAGGAGGAGCAACGAAGTACGGCGACGTAAATCGGCGAAAGGCCGACCGAATCAAGCGGTTCGGCGCTCTAGCTAGGGCGACGAGTCGGCCACGATCGCCGCCTTGAGGTGGTTCTGCGCGCGCAGCGCGAGGGGGCCGGTCGGGTGCTCGCGCAGCCAGTCACGGAAGGCCTCCGCCGAGGCCGCGTATTTCCGCTGGCGATAGAGGCCAATCCCCAGCGCGAAGCTCGTGGGGTAGTCGGGGTCGAGCGTGCCAAGCTTGCGCACCTTTTCGAGTCGCCACTCTTCCGTGGCCGCGATCTCCGCGAGCCTCGCCTCCTCGCAGGCGGCCGCGGGGGAGCTCGCGGCGTGCGCGGCGGCCCACGCCGCGGCGAGGCCGGTGCGGCGCGCGTCGGACGGGTGCGGGTGAAGGATGTAAAATGCATGCACCGCGCGCTGCTCGTCGAGTGAGAGGTCGAGGGTCGCGTCCGCTGTGAGGTTGAGCGTCGCGCCCCACATGAGCTTGTAGAGGGCGGCGCGTACGGCGGCGTCGGGAAGTACGGTGCGCTCCTTGATCCAACCGACCGCGCGCAGGCGCGACACGAACGTTCCGCCGAGAGCGATGAGCTCGTCGCCCTCGACCCCAGTCGCCTCGAAGTCGGCGACCGCCCGAAGGAACAGGGTCACCTGCGCGGCGCGGAGCAGCTTGAGCTCGGCCGGCGAGCGCTCGAGCACGGCGGCGATCGCGTGGTTCAGCGCCGCCCGGCCCGCGATCATGGCGCTCTCGTCGGCCGAGCTGGCTTGAAGGTTGTTGAAGGCCCGGAGCTTCGTCCCCAGCACACGGGTGTCGTCGGAGAGGCCCCGCTCGGCCAAGCGCGCGTAGTCCGCGTCCCGCTCGGCCGTGGCCTCGAGGGCGCGGACGTCCACGCGCGGCAGGGGGAGCTCCTGAGGCGGCACGGCGCGAGGAAAAAGCAGCGCCGCGAGCGTGAGCATCACGACCACGGGCACGAGCGCGAGCGCGCGCCCACCCGTCGCCGAAGGGCGCCCCGTCGCGTCGGTGGATTTCGCCGCCGAGAGGGCAGCCACCACGGCCGGAGGGAGCGGCGCCGCGTCGCGCGCCTTCGGCCCGCGGGAAGATGTCCCTCTCTCTCTCTTTCGCTCCTCGGCCTCCACGGCGCAAATGGTAGCATCCACGAACCGTGGCAGAACACCGTCAATTCGGGCGCTCGAACATCGATGTGCCGCTCACGTTCATGGTGAGAGGCAAGCCCGAGCTGCACGAAGGTCGCGGTCGAGACCTGAGCATCGGCGGCATGTTCATCGAGACCTCGACGCCGGCGCCGTTCAACAGCGACCTCGACATCATGGTGGTGCTGCCCGGCGCCGCGGAGACGTCCACTCTACCCGCGCGCGTCCGCTGGGAGCGCGACGGTGGGATGGGCGTCCAGTTCGGCCTGCTCGGCGCTCGAGAGACCCACCTCATCGCCAAGCTCGCTCGCCCGAAGTGAGTCGCATGCGGGCGACCGGCTGGCCAGAGTGCCAAAGATCTCGAACGGCGAACGAGCGTCGCTCGAGGCGAAACCCGCCGTGGTCCAGGGGCGCGACCCGCTGTGGCCCGGCGCTCTAGAACTCGAACTTCACCGGGACGATGAGGGTGCGTGGCCCCTCGATGCGTCGCGCGAAGATCGCGCCGGACGCGCACTCCTGGATCGCCGGGGCGAGCGGCGGCGTGAAGCGGGTCCCGGCGACCGTGCCGTCAGCGCGCACCTCGATCGACAGTTCGCTGTCGATCGAGACCCGCACCGCGCCAGGGACCGCCGCCTGGGCCACACAACGCTTGAGGTCCACCTGGATCGCCGCGAGGGCGCGCCCTTCGGTGAGGGCGACCGGAGCCGGGACGCCGGGGCCGG
Organism: Myxococcales bacterium; assembly: GCA_016720545.1. Lineage (NCBI taxonomy): Bacteria > Pseudomonadati > Myxococcota > Myxococcia > Myxococcales > Myxococcales bacterium. The sequence goes on along the minus strand of JADKKK010000003.1, from coordinate 482,861 downwards.
CAGGCCGGGGCGGGCCGGGTCTCGTGGTGGTGGCGTCGGGGATGGCGCTGGCGTCGGGGCCGAGGTCGACAGGCGTGGACGGGCTCGTGGGCCCCGCCGGGGGCTGGCCGGCCGCGACGAGATCGAGCGTCCACGCGGGGCGCACCTCACGCGTGACCTGCGCGGCCGAGGGCGCGGACCCAGCCTCGAGCTCGAGGTGCGCCGGGGCGCGCAGCTCGAGGCCCGTGGTGCGGCTCGGGCCCGCTGCGCCCACCACGACGACCCCCTCCGAGAGATCGATCGTCACGTGGTCGCCCTTCCGAGCCACACGCAGGTGGGTGCCGTGAACGGCGACGCGCGTCGTGCCGGCGCCACCGGTGACGTCGACGGCGAACGCCTCGCCGTCGCGCTCGGGGGTCACGTCGGCCTCGAGCGCGCCGCGCTCGAGCGCGACGACGAGGGACGTCGCCGTGGCCTTCGTGAGGACCGCCTTCGCGCTCCCCTCGCCGGCAGGATCGAGCGCCCAGATCGCCCGCCTCGGGGTGACGATCGCCGAGCCCACGCCCGGGACCTCGAACGCCAGAGGGCCGCCGGTGACCTCGACCGGATCGCCCTGAAAGAAGCTATCGCCGCCGCCAGGGAGCGGGGTCGACAGGGCTGCGCCGCGCGGGCCGCCCTTCACGACGCTCGCGAGCGTGGGCACAGGCTCGGAGGGCGGTAACGGATCGGCCGGACGAATGAGGAAGATCGCGCCAGCCGCGAGCGCGAGGCTCGACGCCACGCCGACGACGAGCTGCGTGCGCCTCGAGCGGCGCGCGAGGGCCCGCTCGGTGGCGAGGCGCAGGACCAAGCGCTCCTCCATCGCTGCCCACGCCGCGTCGTCGGGCTCGACGGGGAGGAAGGCGCCCTTCGCCTCCTCGGTGAGCGCCGTGAGGGCGGCGAACGGCGCCGGACCGTCGAGGGCGTCGAGCTCGTCGGGCGCGAGCGACTCGTCCTCCTCTTCCACGTCCGCGACCGGCGTCGCCGGCGGGTCCACTGCGGTCGGAGGGTCGGTCGTGGTGGGGTCTTTGGTCTTCATACCGTGCTCCGCTCGGTCGCGTGGCATCGACACGCTGCTCGCCGGCTGCTCGCTCGCACGTTCATGAGTCCTCCTCTGCCGAGGCACGCGAGAACCCCCCGTCGAGCCCTTTCAAGGAGGGCTCGTCCTGCCACATCGCCTCGAGCTCGCGACGCGCATAGAAGAGGCGCGTCCGCACGGTCAGGACCGGCGCGCCGACAATCTCCGCGATCTCGGCCGGGGCCTTCCCTTCGAGCTCGTGCAGCACGAAGACGATTCGCTTCTTGTCGGCCAGCCGGTCGAGCAGGCGGCCGAAGGCCCGCATCCGCTCGTGACGGGCCGCGGCCTCATCGGGGAGCACCTGCTTCGCGTCGTGCGCGAGGTCGTCAGGCGCCTCCTCCGCATAGGTCGGGCGGCTCCGCGCAGCGCGGCGGTGCATCAGCACGACGTTCACCGTGACCCGGTGCAACCATGTCGAGAACTTCGACTGGCCGCGGAAGTCACGCAGGCTGCGGTACACCTGGATGAACACCTCCTGGACGATGTCGTCCAGGTCGGGCCGCGCGCCCACCATTCGAAACACGAGGCGCTGCACGTCGACGCGGTGCCGCGCGAAGAGCACGCGGAACGCGGCGGCGTCACCGTTCGCCGCGCGCTGGAGGCTCGCGGCCTCGTCGTCGCTCAACCGTCCACCCGCCCCAACCGAGCCTTCGGACCAGGGCACCACGACGGCGAGCCAGCGGCGCGCACGCGGGCTCTCGAGGAGCCGCGGCGGCGCACCCCGGACGCGACGCGGAAAGCGCGTCGCGACGCGTCGGGTCCCCTCGGCGGGGGCGGGCGCGAACTGAAGGGCCTGGACCATTCCCTGGGTAGGGTGCGGAGCGGTCGAGAGGCATTCAGCATGCGGGGCTCCGTGGGGTCCTGGCGGGAAACGGGTACGTCACCCCTCGTCGCGCCGCAGGCGCTTGCGGTTCGCGAGGTCGTGCAGGTCGAATACGACCACAAAAACAACGAGCAGCAACGCAAAGACGGCCATACGTGCAACCTGCACCCAACGCGCCCGGGTGGCCCAATTTGCGGCGAAGAAATTTCCTTCGACGCCGTAGGCCTACGGACTTGTAAGCGTTGGGCCAGCGTTGGCCTCGAGCGCCCTGGCCGCGCGAGGCTCCGTCCTATCGCTAGGAGGGGCCTCGCGCCCGTCGCGAGTCCTAGAACAGCGTCTTCAACTCGACCTTCTCGGTCTTCTTCTGCTCGAGCAGGGCGTTGACGGCGCGGAGGATGCGCTGCTTCTGCGGGCCGGTGAGGGGCTTGCCAGCGAGCGCAGCGGCCATCGCGCGGGGCGTCACGGGGCGGCCGGAGCGCGGCTTCGGGAAGGTCTTCTTCTCCGAGGGGGTGTCGCCCTGCTTCGCGCGCCACTTCTCGAGGCGGATGAGGCGGTCTTCGGGCCGGAGCGACTCGATCGTGTGCGACGCCGACAGAATGCGCGCCTGGTTGAGCTTCTTCTCGGTGATGAACGCGGCGAACTTGGACTCGGACATGGGATTCCTCGGAATGACGGCAGGGGACCCGCCAGCGGTGCGCGCTGCGCCGTGCGCGGTGAGTGGATGGGAAGCGACGCGCGAACGAGCGAACGAGCGAACGAACGAAGCCGCGTTTCCTAGCCCACGGGACCGGGGCCGCGCAAGTCGCGCGCGGCTCAACCGTCGCTCGGGGAGTCGGCCGCCGCATCCACCTCGCCGTCACCGCCCGAGTCCGCGGCGGCCGCGTCGCCGGGTCCGGCCTCACATTCGATGGCTCTCGTCGCAAAACGACCGCCGAAACAGGTGGAGATCGCGGGGGGCACCTGTGCGTCTGCGCAGGTGGGATCGCCATATGCGCACACCCCTCCATCGACGAAGCAGGGGCCGCAGGGGCTGCCCTCGGGCGGAGGCGAGGTGGGGCACAGGCTCGCGCGCGGGCTCGTGGCCCGCACGAACGCGCCGCGGGTGCACCGGGCGAAAGCGCCGCAGGGCCCGTAGGCGCATGTGGTCCCTTCGGGCAGCGCGCACCACACGCCCACCTCGGGGAGGGCCTCGGGGCAAACCGCCGGGGCGGCGCGGGCCGCGTCGTCCGCTGCGCCCGCCTCGCGGTCTGCGGAGCCACCCCCCGCGGTGCCGCAGTGGGCCGTCGCCAGCCCCGCCGCAAGCGACGCGACGAGCACGATCGCCACGGCGACGCGCGGGGGCAGTGGACCGGGGGTTGTCGGCACGGCGCGTCGACTCTACCAGGCTCTCTCGCCCGAGGAAGCCACCCTTCGGCGGTGCGCCGCGCGGAGTGCGCCGCGGGCCGACGCGGGGTATAACGGCGCCCGTCGGGTCACGCAGCGCCTGCCGTCGCGCGTCTCGTCTCGCTCGCCACCGCGACGGTCACGTCACGACCGCGCCGCCTTCGCGCCCCGCGCGCCTCCGAGGAGTTGTCATGCCCAGCTTGCCCCCCGTCTACATCGTCTCTGCGACCCGCACCCCGATCGGAGCGTTCCAGGGCGCCCTCTCCTCGGTGTCTGCCCCGAAGCTGGGCGCCGCCGCCATCCAGGGCGCCCTCGCGCAGGCGAAGGTCGACGCCGGCCTCATCGGCGAAGTGTTCATGGGCAACGTGCTCTCCGCCGGGTTGGGGCAAGCGCCCGCGCGTCAGGCGCTGATCTACGGGGGCCTCCCGAACAGCGTGCCCGCCACGACCGTCAGCAAGGTGTGCGGCTCCGGGCTCCAGGCCGTGGTGCTCGGCACCAAGACGCTGGCGGTCGGCGACGCCGAGCTCGTGGTCGTCGGCGGCATGGAGTCGATGTCCAACGTGCCGTATTACCTCGACAAAGCGCGCAGCGGTTACCGCATGGGGAACGGCACGCTGGTCGACGGCATGATCTTCGACGGCCTCTGGGACCCGTACGGCAACGTGCACATGGGCAACTGTGGCGACCTGTGCGCGAAGGAGTTCAACTACACGCGCGAGGCGCAGGACGAGTACGCCCGCGAGAGCTTCCGCAAGGCGCTCGCCGCCCAGAAAGAGGGCCTCTTCGACGCGGAGATCACGCCGGTCTCCGTGCCGCAGAAGAAGGGCGACGCGCTCGTCGTGAAGACTGACGAAGGCCCCGGCAAGGGCGATCCGTCCAAGTTCGCGTCGCTCCGCGCGGCCTTCTCGAAGGACGGGACGATCACCGCGGCGAACGCGTCGTCCATCAACGACGGCGCGAGCGCCCTCGTGCTCGCGAGCGAGGAGGCCGTGAAGAAGCACGGCCTCACCCCGCTCGCCCGCATCGTCGGGTACGCCGGCGCGGCCCAGGCGCCCGAGTGGTTCACGACGGCGCCCGCGAAGGCCATGGACAACGCGGCGGCGAAGCTCGGCCTCAAGCTCGCCGACATCGACCTGTTCGAGATCAACGAGGCCTTCGCCGTCGTCTCGATGGTGTGCGCCGATCAGTGCAAGATCGACCGCGAGCGCGTGAACGTGCGCGGCGGGGCCGTGGCCCTCGGTCACCCGATCGGCGCGAGCGGCGCGCGCATCCTCACCACCCTGGTCCACAGCATGATCCAGCGCGACAAGAAGCGCGGCCTCGCGACCCTCTGTATCGGCGGCGGCGAAGCGCTCGCCGTCGTCGTCGAGCGCTGAGAGGCAGGCGCGCGAGGCGAGGGAGAACGGGAGAGGCAGCCGCCATGCTCGGACCCACGGACGTCGCTCCCGGCGTCGCGCGCGTGGCGGCGCGCACGCCCACGCTCCCGCCCGCGACCCACACGAACAGCTACGCGCTGGGTACGCGCGAGGTGCTCTTGGTCGAGCCCGCGACGCCCGACGACGACGAGCTCGCCGAGTGGCTCGCCTGGGCGCGCGGTCTCGTCAGCGCAGGCCGGACGCTCGTGGGGCTCCTCGCGACTCACCACCACGTCGACCACGTCGGGGGCCTCGACGTGCTGGCGCGGGAGCTCGGCCTCGCCCTCTTCGTGCACGCCGACACCGCAGCCCGCGTCGCCTTCCGCGGGCCCGTGCGCACCCTCGACGACGGCGACGTGCTCACGTTGGAGGGGCCTCACCGGATGACGCTGCGGGTGCTCCACACTCCCGGGCACGCGCCGGGGCACCTGTGCCTGTTCGACGAAGCCAGCGGGACCCTCGTCGTGGGCGACATGGTGGCGAGCGAGGGGACCATCCTGATCGCGCCCGCCTCCGGGGGCGGGGACATGGCCGCCTACCTGTGCCAGCTGAGGCGCCTCGGCGCCCTCGACGCGGCGACCGCGTTGCCCGCCCACGGCGACCCGATCCACGGGCCGCGCGCCCACTTCGAGCGGTACGTGGCCCACCGGCTCGCGCGGGAGGAGCGCGTGCGCCAGGCGACGCGCGCCGCGGGAGACACCCTCGACGCGCTGGTTCGAGTCGCGTACGGCGACACACCCGCCGCGCTCCACCCGATCGCGAAGCTCAGCCTGGAGGCGCACCTCGAGAAGCTCGTGGCGGAGGGTCACGTGAAGCGCGATGGCGACGTCTTCTTCTCCGCGGGGAGCACCGGCGGGAAATAGTTACCTACCTTGTGATCCATTTCCCGCGATGCCCCCACGTTCCAAACAGGGGCAAGCGAACATGCAAGCGAGCCTCCGGCGAGCGGCGTGCCTATGCCACGCGACCGAAGGGAGTAAGGCATGAACCCCCACGCGGAGGTCGAAATGGGCGCGGCACACAACGTCAGCGAGGAGTCGGGTGTCTATCGAGCGGTCGCCGCGCCGCGCGCGGGCGAGAGCCTCGAGCACAGGCGCCTGGCGGCGGGCGGGAGGCTGCCTGTCGACGAGGTGCTGCGGATCGCGGACGTGCTGCTCTTTCACGTCGAGCGCGCGCACGCTGCGGGCGTGCGGCTCGGTCACGTGAACACGGAGAGCGTCGACCTGCTGGACGATGGCGGCCTCTCGGTCGCGGGCGCGGGGTACTCCCACGCCGATTTGCCGGCGCCTCACAGCCTGCGCGGCGGTCGCGTCTCGGACGAGGTCGCGCGCGAGCAGGACGACGTGTTCGTCGTGGGCGCCTTGCTCTACGTTCTGCTCACGGGCGAGGAGCCGCGGCTCGGCCCGCACGGCCCGGTCGGCGCGCGAGCGCTGTTCTCCTCGCCGGTCCCGTCGAAGGTCTCGCGCGCGGTGGCGAGGGCGCTGCACCCGCGGAGGTCCGTGCGATGGCGCGACGTGGCCGACCTCCGCGAGGCGCTCTTCGCGACCGAGGGGGCTCTCCCTACCCTGCCCGAGAGCCAGCGCGCGCCGGAGTGGCCCATCGTGCTCGTGCGACGCGTGAGCTGAGGGCTGGTTAACGTAGCTGACTCAACCCACTAACTAACTAGAGCCGCGGCCGAAGTGCGCGCGCATCAGCGAGAAGTAGTGCTCCTCCCAGCCTCGCCGGTATTTCGCGCCCTGACCGCGCGGAATGCCCGTGTGCACGAGGGTGAGCTCCGTGCCGATCGCGCTCGGCCGAAAGGACAGCTCGATTCGCGAGTCGGGGGCGGCCGCGGGGAACTCGCTCGTGCGCCAGGTCTGGACGATGCGGTCCGGACGCGCGACCTCGACGGTCGTCCCCTCGATGTAGCCGTCCCACGCCGTGTGCCGGCCGCCGACCCGCGCCTCGACGGTCGCTCCCGCCCCGGTGAACGCGGCGTGCCCTTCCCCGCTCATCCACGCGTCGAAGACGCGCACCGGCGGCGCCGCGAGCTCTGCCGTGAGTCGGAGCGCGACCCCCGGGGGTGCGGCGGGGGAGACCTTCTCTTTCGCCCGCGCGGGGCTCGCCTTGGGCGCCCTCGTCGCGCGGGTCGCCTTCGACGCCTTCTTCTTCGTTGCCATCTCGCCTCCTGTCCGTGCCTATCGGTCCCGCGTCTCACGCCTCGTCGGATCGCGGCTGCGCCCCACAGACTACGGAGCGAACCGCGGCGGGGGAAGCGTGGGCGCGGCTCCCGCGGGCGCGTTACACTTCGCCGCGCATATGACCGCCTACCGCGACTTTCAGGGCGTCTCGCTCGTCGACTACCTCCGCGACGCGCTCCTCGGCCTCGCCGACATCGAGCTGTTCCCGCAGCCGCCCCGCCTGGCAGAGGTGGCTGTGCGCGTGCGCTGGCCCGACAACGAGCTGCCGCTCTTCGTCCTCGACGACACGAACGGCGACGCCGAGCGCGGGTTCCTCGTCACCTCGGAGGCGCTCTACGTGCTGAGCGACGGTCGACGGTGCGCCCTCTCCGCCGTACAAGCCCCTCCGCAGCACCCCCAGGGCGAGACGCTGCCCGGCTTCCTGCCGACGGCGCATGGCCCGTTCGCGATCCCCCCGCTCGTCTCTTCCCACCGCCGGGTCTCGTTCCGGGACGCGATGTCCGCGATCGTCCGCTACAACCAGGGCGACCGCGAGCTCTCTCTCCAGTCGTTCGCGAAGGAGGGGGCGATAAGCCAGCTCGTGGTCAATTGCCTACTGCCCTATCGTCAGGTGCGCGGCGCCTACCGGCTCTCCGAGATCAAGCTCGCGGCCGCCCGGAGGACCTACCTGATGGGCCTCGATCACCTGGGCGGCGAGCGGCTGCTGGCGCTCGTGGACGGGGTCCTCGCGGACACCGGCGGCGAGACCGGGATGATCTTCACCGATCGCAGGCTGCTCGTGAACTCGGGTGTCCGCGCAGACCTGCCCTATGCCGCGATCTCACACGCCACGCACGCGAGCGGGATGATCTCGAGCGACCTGATCGTCACCGCCTGGGACAGGCCTCACACCGTCGCGCTCGGCCCCATGGTCGAGTCGCTGCAGGGGCTCCTCGGCTTCTTCCATGGCCTCGCGAGCATCCTGCCGCACTCCCGCTACCAGGAGCCCATGGCCGCCAACGTCGAGCCTCGCACGACGGTCACGGCGCGCAACGCCCTCCTCGCGGCGAGCCGCAAGCGCCTCGTCTCCGAAGACACCGCCTCGGACCTTCGAATACGCCTCGACCTCGTCGAGCAGACCCTCCGCTTCGGGCGCGGCGCGCGCGATGGCTGGTACGAGAGCCCGCTCGGGAAGGCCGATCTGCGCTACGCGCTCGGGGTGCTCTTCGGCGCTCCGCAGAACGGCGGCTCGGACGGGCGCATGGAGACCTTCGACTACGTGTTCCGGGGCCGCTCGCACGCGCACCTCCCTGGCGTCGGCGTCGCGTGGATGCTGATGCCCATGAGCGCGCCCTTCCAGATCTTGCGCGCCCACATCGTCGACTTTCCAGGCGGCACAGGCTTCGCGCTGAACGGCATGCGCGGCCAGACCTCGAGCCCTATCGCCTCGACGGTGATGCTCCTCAACTATCGCCTCGCCGAGATCGAGCGCGATGTCCTCTACCGGCGCATCCTCTTCGGTCCCGAAGTGGAGGCGGCGCGGCTCGCCGCCATCCCGGCGCACGCCGTGGGTCAGCGCGCAGCCGAGCTGGCAGCCGGCTGACGCTCGCCCCACGCGCGATCCACTGGGGTGGCGCCCCAGGCCACCCGCGCGGTGACAGCGATCCGTGGTCGCCAAAGGCGCCTCAGCGGCGCCCCACGCGCTAAGCTAGCAGGTCTCGTGTGGGTGAGGGTAGGTGTCGACGTCTTCGTCGCCCTCTCGCTTCGTGAGGCAGGTCCAGTCCTTCTCGACGAGGATCTTCAGCGCGCGGTCGCCGTCGAGCGGTTGCGTGCCTTCGAATCCGACCTGCTCGCTGCCGGCCCACTCGCGCAGGACCGACGGCGGCGCCTCCACGCGCACGTGGGCGCCCTCCAGCGTGGCCCGCACCTGCGACACGTCCGCGCGTGCGATCGAATAGCTGAGCGCCGCGCCTGCGCCGAACTCGACGCGATCGGTGATCTCACCGCCCTCGGCGAGTCGCGCGACCTCAGAGCGGGTCAGCCGCAGGCGCAGTGAGTTTCCACGGGTTCGTAGCTTCATGGGGGCGACTCCCTTCCAGCGTGCGTGTCGGCGTGCGTGTCGGCGGCGACGTCCGCCGGTGTATCCCAGTCGCGAAGCCTACCACGCTCTTCATCGGTCAACGACAGCTCGACCGTACTGGCGAGCGCCAGCAACCCCTGAAGATCGTGGCGCCCCTCGGCGAGCCGCGAGGTGAGCAGGGGGCGCAGGCTCGCCACGTCGTAGCGCGCGAAGAACGGCTCCCAGCGCCCGTCTCGCCGTGCGGCGACCGCCGGCGCCGGGCCGCGCGCGAGGAGCCGCGCGAGCAGCGCCTCGTCGACATACGGCATGTCGCAGGCCACGGCGACGGCGGCGGTGAACCCGCGCGCCTCCGCGTGCTCCAGCAGCGCGGAGAGGCCGCCGAGCGGTCCCACCCCCGCGGGGCTGTCGGCTAGCGTCGTCGCGGGGAGGTGCGCATATTCGGGTCGCGCGCCCACCAAGACGTAGGGCACACCGAGGCGCTCCAGCACGGCGAGCCATCGCTCCACGAGCGGGCGTCCACCGAGGGTGAGCAGCCCCTTGGGGGAGCCCATCCGCCGTGAAGCGCCGCCCACGAACACGCCCGCGATCGTCGCGCTCGCAGGCGGGGAAGAGGGCGGGAAAGAGGGCGGGGAAGAGGGCACGCGGGCTACTCCGCCTGTTGCGGGGCGCCTTTGAGAGAGAGCGTGCACGCGACCTTCGCGCAGGTCTCCTCGAGCTCGCGGCCGGAGAACAGCACGGCCATGTGCACGGCCGAAGCGTAGGCCCCTACCTCGTGGCAGGCGGCGAGGGCCACCTGGGCGATTTCCATGTCCACGTGGAGCTTGCCGAGCTCCACGCCTCGCCGGATCTTGGTCAGCGATACGGGCTCGGGCGCCTGCCGACCGTCCTTCGCTCGCACCCTCCAGACTCGCGCGTTCCACTCGTCTTCGGCTCGCTGCGCCATGGCATCAGGAGACCACCGCCGCGCGCGGCGGCACAAGGGACAAGCGGGCCTGCGGGCCGCCCGCGCGGGGCGGGATGACTCGTCAGGCGACCCGTTCGGCCTCGGAGGCGGCGATCTTGCGGCGCACCTCCGCCATGTCCAGCGCGCGGACCTGCGCGACGAGATCGTCGAGCCCGGCGGCAGGCACGAGACCCGGCTGCGAGAACAGGAGGATGCCGTCGCGGAAGATCATGAGCGTGGGGATCGAGCGGATGCGGAGCGCCCCCGCGAGCTCCTGCTCGGCCTCGGTGTCGATCTTGCCCCAGGTGAGGTCGCCGTGGCGCTCGGAGGCGGCCTCGAAGATGGGTCCGAACGTGCGGCACGGACCGCACCAGGCCGCCCAGAAGTCGAGGACGACGATCCCTTCCTTCTCAAGCGTCGCGGCGAAGTTCTCGGAGGTGATGGCGATCGTCGACATGGGGTCCCTTCTGCTCGTAGAGGCGTCGGCCTCTCCTCTCTCTCTTCGAGCCTGTGGAGGGCTCGATGGGTTCGGTGGAGCGAGTGACCGCGCGGTCCGAGCGCACTTTTCTTCGGCCGGGCCCTATCTCTAGCTACGGAGCGGCGACGTGCAGCGGCCGATAGAGGTCGTGTTTGCCCGCGAGCAGGACGGCCTCGTCGCTTGTCATGTCTTTGAAATCGCTAGCTATTTCAGCGTCGCCGGGTTCGGGCGCGAACTTCTCCCACGGCGCGTTTCGCCACAAGGCGACGTAGCCGAAGGAGCGGGTCTTCAGCGGGGCGAGCAGCGAGCGGGTGAACCAGGTAGGCGACCGCGGCATCCCCACGAGATCGCGCCCGACCTCCGCGACCGCCGCCACCTTGCCATGCGCGCGGGCGAAACCACCGACCGCGTCGAGGTCGTCGGCGAAGCCGGCGGCAAAGCTGCTGCTGTGGTCGTAGCGATCGAACGACACGACGTCGACGAACGCGTCGCCGGGGTAGTAGCGCTCGTAGCCCCCGAGGTGGCGCTCCGTGGGCGCGGCCGGGCAGAAGACCCAGAGCACGTTGTGGAGCCCGCGCCCCTCGCGCAGGTACGTGACCATGTGGCGCCACACCGCCGCGTAGGTCTCGGGGGTGTTCGAGCGGCCCCACCAGAACCACTCCCCGGTGAACTCGTGGAAGGGGCGGAGCAACACGGGCGCGAGCGCGCCGCGGTCGTCCTTGAGAGACCAGAGGAGCTCGGCGAGCTCGTCGAGCATGCCCTTCCACTCGTCGAAGTGCGCCCCACGCGAGCCGTCGGGCTTGCGCTCGAGCAGCTCGGCCATGGTGTAGTCGGCGGGGCAGTCGGCGGGCGCGTATTTGTCCGGGAGGGTGCTCCGCGCCTTGGGGCAGCGGAGGTGCCAGACGAGGCTCGTGAGGATGCCGCGGCGTCGTTTGTCGAGGATGAGCTCGCGGAGCGCGGGTCGGCCCGCGGCGAACCCGGCCCTGTCGAACACCGACGTGCTGCCGGGGTACGCGCTCGAGAGCTCGTAGCTCACGAGGCCGGGCTGCTTGCCCGACACCTGCTCCACGTCGGACGCGACCTTCCCGAGGCCGTGGGCGGCGCGGTTGGACGTGTCGTATTCCTGCTGGCCGAAGAGGACGCGCCGGTCCCAGGCGTTCGAGCTCTTCAGGTCGAAAGAGCGCAGGTTCGCGAGCACGGCGCGGGTGGCGAGCGTGGCGCTCGGATCGGCGGCCGCGACGCCGGCGATGGCCGCCTCGTCGGCCTCGTCTTGGGCCTCTTCCGGCGAGGGCGCCTCCGCGCTGCACCCGACGCCGGCGAGCGCGAGCACACCCCACAGCACGATCCCAGAGAGCTTGTAGGCCACGGCGCGAGCGTAGCAGCCCGCGTGGCGCCGCGCCGCGCTTCGTGGGGCGCCGCGCCGAAGATCACCGCCGGGTCGAATGGGCGTCCATGGACGCGGTGACCGCGCGACGGCCTACGCTCCCTCTGCGCGGTTCGACCGCCTCGAGCGCGTCGAGGGCGTCGGTGAGCTCTCCGAGATCGCCCGTCGCGACCCGCAGGGCCCTCGCTCGGGGGGCGTTGGGCGCGGTGTTGGCCAGCTCCGCGACGCGAACGCGGACCTCCGGATCGACGCGCGCGAGCACGCGCGCCGCCGCGACGCGGAGCTCCACGTCGAGGTCGGGGTCGCCCACGGCCACCCGAAGATCGTCCGCCTCGACCGCGCCGCCGCGGTAGCCGCCGCCTACCGCGATCCCCTCGAGCCGGGCCAGCCATGCGCCGAGGGGTGCATCTCCGCGCTCGAGGACCCGCAGCCGCTCACGCACATCGACCGCGAGCGGCCCCTCGCCGAGCGCGCGTCGCTTGGCAGAAGTGAGATGGCTCGCGATGAGCTCGATCTCTGCGGCGGGCAGCGTGCGGCTCCGCACGAGCACGAACGGCTCGTCGCCGACCTGGCACACGAGCGCGCCGTCGGCGGGATCGACCCGCCCGAGCTTCTCGTACTCGGCGAAGCAGTGGCCGGTCGGCGTGGGCAAGTACGCACCCTCGGGCCGGAGGGCCACGCGCCGCCCCATGCCGGGCTTGATCGCGGGCGACGCCGCCCACGTGAGCACCAGGCCGAAGAGGCCCGCGACTACCGACAGCACCGTGAAGACGCCGCCGGTCTCCTCTCCGACGTGGGTCGCGAAGAGCGCACCCACCGCAAAGATCGCGGTGGTCGTCCACGCGAGCAGGGTCGCGGTGCCGTCCCACTCGGTGCGCCAGTAGGTCTCGCCGCGCCCGCCGTGGCCGAGGCCGAGCGCGGCCCTGACCTCCTCGGCCTCCGAGTCGTTGGCGAACACGAGGGTGACGGGCATCCCACGGCGCGTGGAGAGTGAGAGCGTCAGCGCGCACGCCGCGCCGTGCCGGCTCACGGTGGCGCCCGTGATTTCCGGCGCGCGGATGTGGAACGAGCGCAGGCCCGCGCGCACGTGGAGGTCTCCCGTGCGCACATCGAGCAGCACGTCGCGCGGGCCAAACCGGAGCGGCGGTACGCGCGTCAGTGGGAGGACCGCGAGCGCGAGCAACGCGGTGGTCGCCGCGAGCGGAGAAGGCGCGTCGCCGAAGACCCAGGGCAGGGTGATCGCGAGCACGCCCGCGGCCGCGGCGGCGACGCCCCGGGTGAGCGTGCGAGGCCCATTCCGATCGTGGAGTCGCGCCCGCATGGCTCGTCAGCGTAGCCCCGAGGGGCACCCGCGTCGAATGCCTCCGGGCGACGGCTACGGCGACAGCACGACCGCTCGCGAGCCGGACGCGGCGGGTATACGCACCCACACGTTCCGCGCCGCGGCGTCGACGAAATACTGCCCCTCGCCCGCGTTGAAGGCTGCGCGCGTCGCCGCTTGGGCGAGCGGGGCACCGTCGAGGCTCGCGCCGCTCGGGGGCATGTCCGCGCGGACGCGCAGGGTCACCGGCTTCGGGCTCCGCGAGAGCGTGACGCGCGCCCCCGCGGCCGTCGACTCCGCTTCGATCGTGGTCTTCTGGTCGTCGTCGTCGTGGAGCACGAACGCTTGCCGGGTCGGGCCGGGATACACCAGCACGGTGAGCCGCCCCTTCGACGCCGCGTCCCCCGCGCCGGTGAGCTCGTTCTCGACGTGCATCGGGATGATCGCGCCCTGTCGCACGTAAAGGGGTATCCGCGCGCGGTCGGTCGCGTCGACTCCGGTCAGCGTCCGCCCGCCGGGAATGGCGTCGTCTTGCGGTCGCCAGAAGTCGTAATACGTGTCGCCGGCAGGGAGAGGCACGTCGCGCCTCCCCGAGCCGTCCAGGATGGGCGCCACGAACAGCGCCTTCCCTACGCGGAAGCGGAAGTCGCCCGCCCACCCCGGATCGTCGCCAATCGGCTCGAGCACGTTGGGCCCGCCCGCATAGGCCTCTTCGGCCAGGCTGTAGAAGAACGGTACGAGCTCGTGGTGGAGCCACGACCAATAACGGTAGAGCGTCACCGTCTCCTCGGGGCGCACGCTCACCGTCCACGGCGCGAGGTTCGCGCGACCGTGGAGCTGCATGAACGGGGTCAAGGCGCCCACCGCCGTCCACCGCGCGAAGTTGTCTTGATCGAAGGGGATCTCCTTCGTGAGATCCTTGTCGTCCCTGTCGAGGTATCCGCCGATGTCCGAGCCCACCACCACATAGCCCTTTCGTGCCGAACGAAATATGCTGTCGAGCGCGTCGGCGAGGCCGACCCAGTCGCGCCGGTTGTCGCCCACCCACGCCACGGGGGCGTCTTCGGGGCGCGCGAAGTAGCGGCCCGCGAACTGGTACGAGGCGTCCCACGGGCGCACCATCGTGGTGAACTCGGGCCCGCGCGAGGCCACGCCGAAGGCCAGAAAGTCTTTGTAGTATTCCTCGGAGTACTCCTGAAGAGGGACCTCGCCCTTGGCCGACTTCATGGGCGCAGGCAGGATGTAGTTCTCTCCGAAATCGAGCTTCCAGCCGTCGATCTTCTGGAGGATGGGCTTCTGCAGGCCGTGCCACCACGCGAGGGCTTCCGGGTTGAAGAAGTCGACGCCTGCGCCCCGGCCCTTCCACCAGAACGAGGTCTCGCCGTCGTTGACGTAGTACTTGCAGAGAATGCCCCGTTCGAAGTCGGGCGCGGGACCCGTATAGAGGTCGCCGCCTTGCTCGAGATCGAGGGAGCTCTCGTTCATGTTCGAGGTCATCCAGAGCACGAGCTTGATGCCCTGTCCGTGGAGCTCGTCGGTGAGGCCGTCGAACCCGCCGTAGCGCTTCGGGTTCGGAACGAACGAGTGGTAGCTCGTCTCCCAGGGGCTATCGAGCACCACGACGCCCACGGGGATGTCGCGCGACTTGAACCCGGCCACGAAGGCGCGCGTGTCGTCTGAGGTCGAGATGTCCTTCGAGATCCACGGCTCGAAGGCCCAGCGAGGCGTCCGTCGCTTGGGGCGGGGAAGGGCGAGCCCGGTCCCCTCGGGGGGCGGACACGGCGCGGTCGCGTCGGCGCCAGGCGTCGGCGAGGGCGCCGCGGTCGACGAGCACGCCGCGTGGAGCGAGAGCGACGCGAGCGACGCGAGCGACGTCAGCGCGAGGGCGCGCGTTCGACTTGGGCGAGCGAAAACAGGCGACATTCCGACAAGGTAGCGCAACGCGACTGCTGCGGCTCACGCGTGCCGAATGGATGAGCTAGGTGGTTTGCTCGCGTCCGCGCGGCGGGACCCAGCTCGTGGTGGATGTCTCGCGCCGGCACGACTAGACCTTCGTCGATGAAGCTCGCGTTCGACAACAGCTACGCCCGGCTCTTCGAGCGCATGTACGCCCGCGTCTCGCCCACGCCCGTGCGATCGCCCACGCTCCTCCGCGTGAACCGCGCGCTCGCGGAGCGCCTCGGCGTCGACGCGGGCGCGCTCGCTTCGGCCGAAGGGATCGCGATGCTCGCGGGCAGCGCCGTGCCGGAGGGCGCCGAGCCGATCGCGCTCGCCTACGCCGGGCACCAGTTCGGTTCGTTCGTGCGGCAGCTCGGGGATGGCCGCGCGGTGCTCCTCGGCGAGCTCGTCGCGCCCGACGGAGCACGCCATGACCTCCAGCTGAAGGGCGCAGGCCGCACGCCGTTCTCACGCGGGGGCGATGGACGCGCAGCGCTCGGGCCGGTGCTCCGCGAGTACCTCGTGAGCGAGGCCATGGCGGCGCTCGGCATCCCCACCACGCGCGCGCTCGCCGCCGTCGCCACGGGCGAGCTCGTGCACCGCGAAGAGGCGCTGCCTGGCGCGGTGCTCGCGCGGGTCGCTGCCAGCCACCTGCGAGTCGGGACGTTCGAGTACTTCGCGGCGCGCGAAGACACCGAGGCGCTGCGGGCGCTCACGAGCCACGCCCTCGCGCGCCACTACCCGGGCGCGCGTCCGAGCGCCGAGCCAGGCGGTGAGGCGCTCGCCCTCCTCGAGCGGGTGATCGAGGCCCAAGCGCGGCTCGTGGCCCGGTGGATGGGGGTCGGCTTCGTCCACGGCGTGATGAACACCGACAACACGTCGATCGCCGGCGAGACCATCGACTACGGGCCGTGCGCGTTCCTCGACACCTACGATCCTTCCCGCACCTTCAGCTCGATCGACCGCGGCGGCCGCTACGCGTTCGGCAACCAGCCCCGCATCGCGCTGTGGAACCTCACGCGGCTCGCCGAGGCGCTGCTGCCGCTCCTCGCCGCGGACGAGCGCGACGCGGTCAGACTCGCGGAGGGCGCGCTCGAAGGCTACGTGCCGCGCTTCGAGGCCGCCTATGGCGAAGTCCTGCGAGCGAAGCTCGGGCTCTCGCAGGTCGGCGGCGACGACCTGCTCCTCGCGCGCGATCTGCTCCAGCGCATGGCCGCGGGTCATGTCGACCACACGCGGCTCTTTCGGCGACTATGCGAGTCGGCGCGCACTCCCGACGCCGACGCGGAGGCCGCGGCGCTCTTCGACGAGCCCGGCGCGTTCCTCTCGTGGGCCGAGGAGTGGCGCCGCCGCCTCGCCGAGGAGCCGGGCACCGCGGAGGCCCGCGCCGAGGCGATGAGCCGCGCGAACCCGGCGTTCATCCCGCGAAACCACCGCGTCGAGGAGGCGCTGCTCGCCGCGCGCGAGGGCGACCTCGAGCCCTTCGAAACCCTGCACGCGGTGCTCGCGCGCCCGTTCGACGACCAGCCCGAGCACGCGCACCTCGCCGCGCCGCCGGGAGCGGAGTTTCAGGAAGAATACCGAACGTTCTGCGGTACTTAGCACTACTGTCTCGGGGCGCCCCGCTGCGGAAACGAGAGCCCCGCGGCGCTCACCTCGGGCCCCGTCGCTACGAGCGTCTTCGCGCTGGGGGCCCCGTCGCTCGACGCCACGCACGGCCCGAGCCCGTGCCGCGCGCGCACGAGCGCCTCGAGGGCCACCTCGAGGCGCGTCTCGAGGACGCGCGGCGCGAACGTCAGGATCGCGGGGGGGTCTACCCTCTCGATCTCGCCCGCGTCGCGCGCGAGGTGGCTCTCCAAGCACCCGGCGCCGACGGTGCAGCGCGCCTCGACCAACGCGGCCCGTGGGGTGGGTCGACACGACCGCCTTTTCCGGCGCGATCCCCACCAAGTTCTGGAAGGACCACGGGAGGCCCGGCGACGCCTGGGCCCTCGACTTCTCGGCGGGCTCCCCGCGCTCGTGGCCTATCGCGACGCTCGCCCCGGCGCGCCTGCCAGATAGGCGACCAGCATCTTGCGGAGCTCCTGGAATACCGCCCGGCGGCGCTCCTTCGAGGGCCGGGTGAGGCGCATTCGCTGGAGCAGCGGCGGGATCGCGTGCGTGAGGAGGAACGTCGTGGCGGCGAGGTCGAGGTCGGGGAGGTCGGCGGCGCGGGCCCGCAGGAACGCGAGGAGCGGGACGGCCAGCTTCTCCTCGCTGTACGCGATGATCTGGCCCATTTCGCCCACGCGGGGCAGCTGGTTCATGAGCACGAACCCGAGCTCGGGATCGGAGTCCTGCTGGGCCGACAGGACGTCGAGCACGGCGTCGACCACGGCCGGGATTGGGGCGTCCGCGACGCCGAGCAGCGCGCGCTGGAACGCGGCGTGCTGGTGGTCGGCGTGGCGCAGCAGCAGCGCGATCACCAGGGCGTCTTTCCCTGGAAAATACTGGTAGAGCGAGCCCACGCTCACCCCCGCCGCGGCGGCCACCTTGTTCGTCGTGAGGCCGTCGTAGCCGCTCTGGCAGAGCACGCGCGCGGTCGCGTCGAGGAGGGCCTCGACGGTCACGCGGGCGCGCTCTTGCCGAGGCGCCTTGCGTGGGGCGATGGTCGCGTCCCGCGGCTTCGCCTTCGCGCTGGGCGTGGTCTTCGGCTTCGTGGGCATGCCTGGCTTGGCGGCGTCCGACGCGGCGGCGTCGCCCGCGTACGGTACCTCATCCCGCCGATCTCGGGCGGCCAGCCGCGCGAGCGTGAACACGAGCCAGCGGGGGCGAGATCGCCGTCGCGCCCCGGTTTTTCCAGCCCAAGGGATGCGAGTAGCAGATGCGAGCAAACGTTCACATATTGAGGCTCATGCAGCTCCTACGCCTCGCCAAGCCGCTCTATCACTTCTTCCGGCTCGCCCGCGATCCGAGCCAGCTCGATCGGGTCTTCCAGATGAGAGACTCGGCGAACGATCCCGTGATGACCCGCGCCATTTACGAGCGCCTCGCCCGCGAGCCCGAGGCGAAGGTCGCGGTCGAGCGTCGCCCTCGTCTCGGCGTGGTCACCGAGGCGCTGCTCGCCGGCTGCCCCGAGGGCTCGCTCGGCCGCGCCTACGGCGACTTCATGCGCCGCCACCACCTGCGCCCGGACGCCATCCCGAGCGTGGTCGACGACGTCGGCCCCGACTACATGCGCGCGCACCTCTACGAGACCCACGACCTGTGGCACGTGGTCACGGGGTTCGCGCCCGATCCCGCGGGCGAGGCGGGCCTCCAGGCGGTGTACGCCGCGCAGCTGCCAGGCATGTTGCCGGCCGCGCTCGTGTCGGCGCTGCTGCTGAACGCCGCGATCGAGCGATCGAGCCAGAAGACCAAGGAGCGCTTCGACGCGGTCGCCCGCGGGTGGGAGCTGGGCCAGCGCGCGAGGCTGCTCTTTGGGTACCCGTGGCGCGAGCGCTTCGAGGCGCCGCTCGCCGACGTGAGGCGCGAGCTCGGCGTCGACGCTTCCTTGTCCGAGCCGCGGCCCCTTCGCGGCGTGCTGCCGTCCTGAGCGCGCGCGCAGGCCACGCACGGGCGTGCTGCCGCGCGGCACGCCGCTCCGCGCAATGAAATAACGCGTTGCGTTGACGCGTCGCGTTGCGGTGCTACTGTCCAGGGGCTGGAGGTGCCCCGTGGCCATCGCATCCGTGCTCGTCGCCGTGCTACTCGCGCTGGCGGTCCAAGGTCTCGTCGTCTGGCTCGCAGGGCGGCCCGCACACCCACCCCGCGAGAAGGAGCTTGAGCCGCACCGCGGCCGGCTCGAGGCCTCGGTCGAAGCCGCGCCCGAGCCGGAGGCCTCGCCCGCGCCGCGGGCCTCCCCGCCGGTGGAGCCTGCCGAAGCCGCGCCGGACGCCGCGCACTGGCGTGCGTGGCCGGCGCCTCGCGCCGCTCGCGTGGGTGGCGTCGCCCGCGTCGCCCGCGTCGGCGCGGAGCCGGACCGCGTCGTGTTCCTCCACGGCTTCGCGGGCTTCGACGAGGTCGGGGTCGGTCCCGTGTCGTCCGCGTACTTCCGGGGCGTCGCGGAGCGCCTCCGCGCGCGCGGCGTCGCGGCGGCGTTCATCCGGGTCTCGCCGTTCGCCTCGATCGGGATCCGCGCCGCGGAGCTGACGGCCGCCGTCCGGGCGCTTGGCTCGGGCCGCACCCACCTCGTCGCGCACAGCATGGGCGGCCTCGACGCGCGCTTCGCAGTGACGCACCTCGGCCTCGACGCGCAGGTAGCCTCGCTCGTGACGATCGCCACCCCGCACCGGGGCACCCCCCTCGCGGACGCGGGCGCTCGGCTCGTGCGCGGCTCCCGCGTGCTCTCCGCGAGCCTCGGCTCGGTGCTCGACCTCACCACCGAGCGAATGCGCGTGTTCGAGGCCGAGACCCCCGATGTGTGCACTGTGCAATACGCCAGCATCGCGGTCTCTCCCGGCCGCGGCGCGCGCGGCGTGGGGCCGTGGCTCCTACCCACGTACCGCTGGCTGCGTCGCTCGGCGGGCGACAACGACGGCGTCGTGCCGCTGGCGTCGCAGCGTCGCGGCCGGGTGCTCGGCCACCTGGACGCCGACCACTGGAGCGCCGTCGGCTGGGGCCGCTTCGACGCGCCCTCCTTCTACGAGCGGCTGGCCCTCGAGCTCCTCGCGGGCCGAGGCCTCCCGGAAGGGCCGGTGGCGGGCGCGCATCCGCTCCTCCTGGGCGCCCCCGAGGCCGCGTGAGCACCACCCGCGCGACGAGAACGCGCGACGCCGGCGCTTCTCGGCTGCGCGCCGGCCGCCGCGGTGCGAGTCTTGCGGAGCGGCGCTTCGCCGCGACCCTCGCCGGCCGTACTAGAGGCCGACGGAAAGCGATTCCTCATGAGCGCGCCCGCGGAGACTGCCCACTTGCCGAGCGTGGCGGAGCACGCTGAGCGGGTGCTCGCGGCGTGGAACCGCCACGACGTGGAGGCGGTCCTCGCGTGCTACGTCGAAGACTGCCAGTACCGAGACCCCAACACCCGCGGCGCGATGGAGGGCCACGCGGGCGTCCGCGCCTACCTCGTGAGGCTCTTCGCGACGTGGCGCATGGACTGGCGCGTGAAGGAAGTGCACGCCTTCGAGGAGGGGGAGGGGGGCGCGTTCCTCTGGCTCGCCGACTTCACGCCCATCGCGGGGGGCGACAAGAAGCGCCTTCACGGGATGGCCCTGCTCGGCCTGCGCGGCGACAAGATCGCGCGCACCGAGGTCTACTTCGATCGCACCGCGCTGCTCTGAGGGCGCCCGTCACGGCCGCTTGCCGAGGTCGCGCAGCCTGCCTCACGGACGCTCGTGGATCTCAGGACGCGCGGGGATCCGCCCCGCACGCGATGGATCCGTCGGCGCTCGAGGCGCTGACGTAGTTGAGGCCGCGGTCTTCGTTGAGCCAGAACGACGCGCGAATGACCTTCTCGGGCACGCCCGGGAGCACCTCGCGCATCTGAACGAAGCGAATCGGCGACCCGCTCCTGTCGCCCTGCGCGATGACGTTGTCGTCGCGCTCGCCGTCGAGGTGGGTCACGAACGTGACGGTGCCGCCGCCGGGCGCCGGGAGATCCGTCGCGATCGTGAGCTTGCCAAACGAATAGGTCACCGTGCAGTTCTTCCCCGCCGAGGGGCCACCGGCAGCGCCGGCGAGCTTCAGCCCGACCATGGAGCCCTTCACGGCGTCGGCGCCGCAGGTGTCGGCGTACCAGCCTTCCTTGCTGGAGGTTGGGGTCGCGCACGCCGAGAAGTCGACCGTCAGGTTCGCGTTGCCGAGCCGCACGAAGAGCGCGTAGCTCGAGAAGTGCGCGAGGCTGGCCGAGACGGCCGTCCCGCTGAGCTTCGAGTCGGCGAGCGGCACCCACGTGCGGGTCTTCTCGTCGAGATTCGCCAACACGAGCGTCGCGCCGTCGACCCCGGGCGGCACGTCGACGCTGAGCGTGGCCGGCTTCGCGAACGTGAGCCCCGACGGGCCGAAGTCGTACCCCTTGCCGCGGAGCGAGTCGCCGCCAGGATAGCTCGTCGCCGCGTTCACCTTCGCGGTGATGGCCGTGTCGGCCGACAGTGCGCCGGCCGGGATCGCGAGGGTCGCGCCCTCGAGGCGGATCGTGCCGCCCGAAGCGGCCGAGATTTTGTCGGTGGGGCCCGGGCCCGGGCCGGGGCCAGGAGCGCCGTCGATCGCGCCGCCGTCGACGCCGGCCTCGGTGGGCACGGCCGTCGCTCCGCTGGAGCAGCCGACGCTCGCGGTGGCGAGCAGCGAGGCGAGCGAGGCGAGCGAGGCGAGCGAGGCGAGCGTAGCGAGGCGAGCGTGGATCATGCTTCGTTTCTCCCGTGCGCGAGGCGGCGCGAGCACCGTAGGCGTACCATATTCCCCGCGCGGGTCGAAAAACTGGCCGCGCGCGCGACCGAGGGCGCCGAGTCGGCCCCACGCGCGGACGGACGCCGCCTCACGCGCGCGGCCGCACCGCGTCTCGCGCCAACGCGCCCAGGAAGCGCTCGAGCTCGCGCGCGAAGTCGCGCCGGAGCGAGCAGAGCGCGGGATCGGCGAGCGCTCGCGCGGCCGCCGCGGAGGGGTGCTGAACCGCGGTCCAGCCGGGACCCGCGGCGCCGCGAGCCCGCGGGCTCGGTCCGTGTGTGACCGCCCGTCCACATCCGTCCACGCCGTGGACCGGGAGGTGCGCGTCGCGGCGCGGAAAGCGCGCGCGTCGGCCATTTGGGGGGTTGGCATGCCACCTGCTTATTGCTCGAGTGGTTCAACCATTCAAGGAGTAATATGGTCCGCTGCCCACCACACCCCCGGCTCTCCGCGCCGATCGTGACCGCGCTCGCCGCGCTCGTCGCGACGTCGCTCACGAGCGCCGGGCGCGCTGTCGCCCAGCCGGGGCACCCCCCGCCCCGGGGTGCCGCCGCGCCTGCCGCTGCCGCGCACGCTGCTGCCGCGCCCGCGCCCGTCGAGCCCGCCGGTACGATCGTCGCCATCGACGCGGGCGAGCTCGTGATCGACTTCGGCGCGCGGAAGGGCGCGCGCGATGGCGACATCGTCGAGCTCTGGCGCCCGCTCCGGCTCAAGCACCCTGTGTCCGGGAAGCCGCTGAACGAGCGCTTCCGTATCGGCGCGCTGCGGCTCGTGCAGGTGCGGGGCACGCTGTCGCTGGCCACGCTGGAGGGCACCGCCACCCGGGCGCCCGCCACCGGCGACGAGGTGCTCGTACCCGGCGCGCACCTCGCGCAGGCCCCGGTGGTCGCGCCCTCCGCGCCCGCCGCGAGCGCCGCGCCCGCGCCGACCGACCCCGCGTCGCCCGCGGCCCCCGCCGTCGAAGCGCGCCCCAGCGACCCGGACGCGGAGGCCGTCACGGCCCTGCTGAAGAGCCTCGAAGGGCGCGCCCCTGGCGAGCGCGCGATCGCCTACGGCAAGTTCGCCGCGGCGAATGGAGCGAGCCCCTATGCACGGGTGCTCGTCGAGGAGGCGCGGGCCCTGATGGCCGCCCAAGAGCCCCCCGCGCCGGTCTACGCCGTGGCCGAGGGGGGCCTCCGACGTGCACGTGTGGGGGTCGCCCAGCGCTACACCCTGGAGATCGACGCTCGCTTCGTGGGCGCCGTGCTCCACGCGCGCCGCAAGGGGACGCCCACATACCGCTCTATCCCCATGGGCTCCGTGGGCGCGCGGTACTGGTCGGCGGCGCTCCCGGGCGACGCGCTCGCCGAGCCGGGCCTCGAGTACTTCGTCGAGGGGGTGCTCCCCACCGGCGTCGCCGTCGCGCTCGTGGGCTCGGCCGAGTCGCCGCGTGGGGCCGAGGTGGAGACGCTCCCCACCCGCGTGCGTGAGCCAGGGCAGCTCGCCCAGGTCACGCTGCAGAGCGAGATCGCGTCGTTCAACGTGAAGAAGGCGAACGACTACGTGTTCCAGACGGAGGGCTCGGTCGGGTGGCGCCTCCAAGACGTCGGCATCCGCGCCGTGCGCTCCGGCTTCGGCGTGCTCCGCGGCAAGGGCGGGAGCCTGCGCGACCTCGACGAGCTCGGCCTCGAACCCACCAGCGTGGGCCTCACCTACGGATACGTCGAGACGGAGCTCGCGCCGGCGCCAAACCTCGCCTTCGTGCTCCGCCCCGTCATCGGGCTCCGCGACGGCGGCGTCACCGGCGGCGCGCAGGGCTTCCTCCGGATAGGCCACGATCTCCACACGAACCTGTCGCTCGGCGGCGAAATTCTCGGCACCGTCGGTCAGCGAGGGATCGTGCAGCTCGAGTGGCGAACCATCCCACGCGTGCCCATCCTCCTGCGCACCGAGGTCACCACTCAGCCGTCGAGCTCGAGTGACGTGGGCGCTCGCGTGATTGGGCAAGTTGGGTATCAGTTCGTGCGCGATCTCACGGTTTCGGCGCGTTTCTCGTACCAAGGCAGAACAATCAACCACGCCGGCCCTGGCGCCGGACTCGCCGCGAGCTACCAATGGTAAACGAAAAGCAGTTGAAGCGCGGTGTGACTGGCCTCGCCTGCGCCCTCGCGCTCTCCTCTCCCGCCGTGGCGAACGCCGAGCCCGAGTCCGCGCCCGTCGCGGGCGCGCCGTCGACGAGCGCCGCTGGCCCCAGCGCCGAGCCGCCCGCCGCCGCTGCCAGCGCCGCTCGCCCCGCGGTGCACCACTCGCCGTGCCTCACCGCCAGCGAGGCACGCGACATCACGATCGAGGCGACGCTCGAGCGCCCCGACCTGGTCAAGCGCGCCGTGCTCGTCTACCGGGGCGGAGGCACCCACGGGGAGGTCGAGCTCGCGAGGGGCTCGAGCTCGTACGCAGCGGTGATCCCCGCCGCGGCCGTGCGGGGCTCGCTCACGTATGCGATCGAGCTCGAGACCACGGCGGGCGAGCGTCTACCGGCGTTCGCGACCCGCGCGCTCCCGCACCCCGTTACAGTGCTCGACGACGTGGACGACCGCGCGTCGGCGGCCACCCTCGCGCGCCTCGGCGGGCGCCGCTCGGTCGTCGAGACGTCAGCGGAGTACGCGAGCTTCGGCGACCAGACGACCACCCTGCGGACCCGCGGCGCCCCGGTGCGCACGTTCGACACTCCGGACCACTTCTACCGCTTCGAGGGGGCGTACACCTACCGGCTCCTCGGGGTCGTCTCGGAGTTCGGTATCCGCGCCGGCGCCGTTCGTGGCGAGTCCGTGGTGGAGGGGGAGACCGACCCCTCCAAATACCAAGTTGGACTCAACTACGGCGCGCCGCGCGTCCGCCTGCGGGCGACCGACTGGCTGCACGTCGAAGCGGAGCTCCTCACCAGCGTGACTGAGGTGGGATTCTCGGTGGGCGGCGGGGGCGCCGTCCTCGTTGGGGACCCTTACGGGACCAAGATCGTGTTCGGGGCCGAGGGCATCCAGGTGTTCGGCGTGAGGGGATACACTCGCCTCGACCTCGTCGCGAATCGCCGCTTGATGGTGTCGCCGATCGTGGAAGTGACCGGCATGCCTCACGCCGAGAGCGCGGGCGTCCGACTACTGGGCGAGGCGCGCGTCGATCTAGGCAAAGGGTTCGGGCTCGTCGGGCGGGGCGGGTACCAGGCGCGCACGTTCAACCGTGGCGGCCCCACCCTGGGCGCGGGGCTCTCCTACTCGTTCTGACGACGCGGCGGGACGCGGCGGGATAGGCGTGCAGTATGCACGTGAATCCCGTCGCGCTCAGGCGAGGCGCTCGGCGATCTGGACGGCGTTCAGCGCCGCGCCCTTGCGCAGGTTGTCGCTCACCACCCAGAGCTGCAGCGCGCCCGGCGTCGCCAGGTCGTCGCGCACACGGCCTACGTACACGGGGTCGGTGCCGGCGGCCGCGGCGGGGGTAGGGTGGTTGCCGGGCGCGTAGTCCTCCTCGTGGAGCACGACGCCTGGCGCTCCGCGGAGCAGGTCGCGCGCCTCCGCGGCCCGCAGGGGCCGGTGGAAGGTCGCGTAGATCGACTCGGAGTGTCCGTTCACGACCGGGACCCGCACGGTGGTGGGCGAGACCCCGATCGTGTCGTCCTCCATGATCTTGCGGGTCTCGTTCACCATCTTGAGCTCCTCTTCGCTGTAGCCGCCCTCGCCGGCCTTCCAGTCGCAGAGCAGGTTGAAGGCGATCTGTCCCGGGAAGACCGTGGGCGCGGCGGGCGCGCCTGCCAGCACGTCCCGCGACTGCTGGAGCAGATCGACCACGGCGGCCTGCCCCTTCCCGCTGGTCGCCTGGTAGGTCGACACCACGATGTGCTTCAGCCCGGCCGCGTCGTGGAGGGGCTTCAGCGCGACCACCATTTGGATGGTCGAGCAGTTCGGGTTGGCGATGATCCCCTTGGGGCGGCGCGCGGCCGCCTGCATGTTCACCTCGGGCACCACGAGCGGCACGTCGGGGTCCATCCGCCACGCGCTCGAGTTGTCGATGACGATCGCCCCGGCCCGCGCGGCGATCGGCGCGTACTCGCGTGAAACGCTCGCGCCCGCGCTGAAGAGCGCGAAGCGCACGCCCTCGAACGAGCTCGGCCCGAGGGCCTCGGTCACCACTTCGCCGCCCCGAAAGGGGAGACGGAGCCCCGCGCTGCGCGGGCTCGCGAGCGCCACGAGGCGTGACACGGGGAAGCTCCGCCGCTCGAGCGTCGCGAGCATCTCTCGGCCGACGGCCCCCGTGGCTCCTACGACGGCGACAACATGCGACATGGTCGACTCCTTGGTGAGAAACATGCCGAACCTGGAAGGTCGATGGCGAGCCCGAGCCCACGGCGAGGTGTCGCCATGAACGACGGCACCGTAGCCGCTTTTAGCGCCGAACCGGAAAAAGTGGTCCTCGGGTGGTACGGTGGAACCCGATGGTGCTCGCCGCCCCTCGCCCGACCCTGCGAACGCGCGAGGCGCGAGCGCTCCGGCGCGTCGCCTCGCGGGGCCTCTCGGCGCTTCTGCTCCTCGCCCTCGCCTCGGGCGCGGGCTGCCAACGCCCGGCCCCCGCCGTCGCCGTCGGGGCGCCCGTCGGCGAAGCGGCCGCCCGCGTTCGGCACGCCGGCGTGGGCGCCTTCGAGGACCCCACGGTGGGCAACCCGCGCCTCGTCCCCGAGCACATCGATCCCGGGGCCCTCTCCGACGCCGCGCCCGACGGCGCGCTCCGCGGCGTCGTCGCGGGCTACCGCGTGCTCGTGGCCAGTGACGGCGCCGTGCGCGTCTCCGAAGACCGACTCAGCGCCGTGCCCGCGTCTTCCTTGGCGATCCCGGCGCGGCTTGGCGGCGGCCACCTCTTCGTCGTGGGCACGACCGTGCTCCGCGCCGACTCGTGGTTGTCGGAGGCGCGGCCCGTCTACGCCGCGCGCGCGCCCATCCAGCGGGTGTTCGCCGGGCTCGACCGCGTATACCTCCGCACCGCGCGCGGGCATGTGGCCATCGACGCCGCGACCGGCGCGACGCGCGACCTCGGGCCGTATCCGCCCGGGCCCGAGCTGTTTGCGTACGGGGCGACCGACGGCTGGCGGGCCGCCGCGCTGAGCGATCTCTCGGGCCTCGTGGCCACGGGCGATGCGGGCGCGACCTGGCGCCGGGTCGAGGCGGGCTTTCAGGTGCGAGACGTCACGCTCACCCCCCTCGGCAAGCTCGTGGTCACCGGTGTCGAGCGAGGCCGCGCGGTCGCGGCCGAGCTGCGCGAGCACGACGAGCTCGTGCGCGTCGCGCCGGACGCGCCGAGCGGCGCGGCGCTCCGTCGAGGTTCCGCGCGCAGCGACTCCGGGGGGGGCCGCCCGTCCGCCCGCCCCGAGGTCCGTGTGTTCGGCCCCCGGCCGCTGCTCGCCGCCATCGAGGACGGCTGGCCCCTCACGGACGGGGTGGCCCTCGTCGCTCGCGACGGCGCGCTCGGTCGGGTGCGCCTCTCGGACGGGGCGCTGGTCGAGGCCGTGCCCGATGCCTTCCCGCTCTCGCCCGCTCGGTGCCGCGGCGTCTCGCTCACCCGCCCAGCGGCGAAGGGCGCGTTTGGCTTCGTGTGCGGCGAGCCTCGGGGTCGCACCGACCTGTACGCGTACGATCCGCTCGCCGGCCGGCTCGTGCTCCTCCGCCGCTTCGACTCGCCCCGCGTCGTGCTCTCCTCCGGCAACGGCGCGCTCGCCGTGCGGGGCGCCTGCGGGGTCGACGTGGTCGACCCGCCAAAACAACAGACCTATTGCATCCTCGACCACGGCGACCGCTTCCGCGAGGTGCGCGTGCGCGGTGACGTCGGCTCCGAGCGCGTGGCCGTCCTGGCGAACCGCAGCGTGGCGATCCTCTCGCCGCCCGTCGCGTCGGTCGCGTCGGGCGGCGAGCTCGGCACCGCGCGGCTCACCCTCCTCGACGCCCGCGGCGAAGCGAAGACCGTCGCGCTCTCGTTCCCTCGCCTCGACGCGAACGTGGCGCGCGCCCTCCGCTTCGGTGTGTGGCTCGATCCGGTCGAAGAGCGGCGCCCGGGCGTGCTCGGCGCGTGGGTCGACGCGGGCGGATCGGTGGTGGGCCTGGAGATCGGCGTCGACGGCGCGGTGAAGGTTGGCCAGCACGTGCGCGAGGCCGGCTTTCCCACGGTCTCCGGCCGCTACGGCCTCGGCTACACGAACGCCCGCCGGCTCTACGAGACCAGCGACGGCGGCATGACCTGGCGCTCCGAGGAGGTGCCGGAGCCGCTCGTTCCGCTGGCGAAGGTCGCGAGCCGCGCGGTGGGGCCGATCGGCGCCGCGGCGGCCGGGTGGCTCCGCGTCGGCTGGGGCGTGGGGTCGAATGCGACCGGTGAGTCGAAGTCACCGCATGTCGAGGAGGTCCCTGCGCGCGCGACCTCGCCGCTCAGCCTCGAGTGCGACGCCCTCGCGCCCAGCCCGAGCCTCCCCGCGGCCTCGGGCGCGCCCAAGCCGCGCGTGCCGCCCGCGCACTCGGGGCCGATGGTCCGCCCGCAGCCCCTCCACGGGCTGCTCTCCTCGTCGTACGGCGGCTCCACCGCGGCGGTCCGGGAGCTCACGCCGTTCTTCGCGACCGCGCCCCCGAAGGTCCGCGAGGGCGAGCACGCCGCGCTGAACACCGCGGTGTTCGAGAGCCTGAGCCAGCTGCCGCGCTCGCGCGCCCTCGCGCACGTCTACGTGTGGGGCCCCCAGACGCCCACGCGAGAGCCCGACGCCACCACGCGTCTGCTGGTGCGCTGGCTGAGCCCCTTCGATGGCTACGCGGACGTCCACTCGACCGCGCCCACGCCCCTGCCTGCGTCGCTGCTCGAGGCGATGCGCGCGCCCACCCCGAGCTTCAGCCACGCGTACACCCACTACTCCACGCAATGGAAGGTCGCCGTGAGCGACGACGGTCGACACGCGCTGCTCGCGTCGCGCTTAGGCGGTGTGGGGCTCCGCCTCTGGGAGCTCGAGTCTGGGCGAGGCCCGATCGAGGTGCGGTCCGCCGACGGCGCCGATGTCCCCGAGCTCGAGTCCGTCGTGCGCGTCGAGGGGCGCTGGGTGATCGCCGTCGCGCGCTCCGGCACGGCGGTCGACCCGGACGCCGGCAGCGACCTGCTGGTGATCGACGGCGGCGTCGCGCGCCGGCTCGCGCGCGTCCCCCGCGCGGGGACCGGCGCGCGCCGTGTCGGCCGCCTCGCCCGCCGCACCGACGGGCGCGCCGTGGGCTATGTGCTCGAAGCCTCCGGCGCCGCGTCGCGAGGGAGCCCGGAGCGGTGGGTCGTCGCCGTCGATCTCGAGACCGGCGCCGTGGGGGGCCCGACGCTGCTTGGAGACCCCGAGTACGCGGACGTCGCGCTCGGCGCGTGCGTCGGGGACGAGCCCGGCTACGTGCTCGAGGTGCCGCTCTCGGCGGGGCTGAGGATCCGGCTCGGCGGCGGCCGGCTCGCCACGCTCTCGAACGCCCTCGGTCGCGTGCGCATCTCGCCGGGCCGCGCCTGCGTCGAAGCGGCGGCGGGCAACGTCGTCGGCGACGGCGCGTTCGTCGTGCGCAAGGGGCCCGCGGTCGCGAAGCGCGGCGGCCTCCCGGTCGGGGCCGTGTGGGGCAACCTCCGCTACCCCCTGGCGTGCAGCGTCGTTCAGTGATCTCCGCCTTCGCCGCGCGGCCCGCCACCTCGCCTCACGAGAATACGTAAGTTTTTTCACTACCTGCGCACACGCCCGGCTGCGCACGGCACGGATTCCTGGGTGGCGGTGCCCAGGGGGCGGGGTATGGTTCCCCGGTGAAGTACAGGCCTCTCTCTTCGCTTTCGTCCCGCGCCTCGCTCGGCTTGCTCGTGGCCCTCGCGGCCTGCACCAGCTCCGAGCCACCCGGGCCCACCGCGCCGCCGCCGGCCGGCCCCACGCCGCTCGCGAAGGGCGAGATCTGCGAGCCAGACAACTCCGCGCCCCTCAAGCTGCGCTTCGACCCGGCGCGCGTCATCGTCGCTCCCGGCGCGAGCCGGCCGGTCACGCTCACGGTCGACCCTGACCTGTGCTCGCCGGTGAAGGTCACGTTCAAGGTCAAGACCGAGGGCGTGCGCGCCCCCGAGACGGCGATCATCGACCTCCGTAAGCCCTCGGCGACCTTCGATCTCCAGGCCGTCTCGGCCGGCGCGACCGCGCTCACCGCGGTCGTCGAGCGACCCAGCCCGTCGAGCGCGGGCCAGGTGGAGACCGCCACCGCCGAGCTCCCGATCGACGTACGCGACGGCACGCCGCCCACTTGCGCCCCGGGCGAAGGCGCGGGCCAGGGCACCCTCAGCGGCGCGAGCCCCAAGGTGACCGGCGCCGGCGCGCTCGCGAGCGCGGCCCTCTCGTCGCCCGCCACGGCCTTCGCGCGCACCGACGAGTTTGCCCTGCCTTCGTTCGGCGCGACCGTGGCTTGCGCCAAGACGCCGGACCTCACCGCCGGCTCGACGTACGGCGCCCTCGGTCCCGCCGTGTCGTTCGAAGGCACCGCGCCCGTCACCTCGTCCAACGTGCTCCGCCGCGAGGTCGACTTCGCCCTCCCCATCAACCCGGCCGCGCTGCCCAGCCAAGCCCGCATGCGCCACGTCGAGGTGCTCTACCAGGGGCCCCGCGCCAAGACGCCGCGGGCCGTCCCCGTCGCGAATCCCCGCGTCGAGGCCGAGGGCGCCGGCTACGTGCTTCGGTTCTCTGCGCCGTGGCTCGGCACCTACCAGGTGGTCGCGCGGAAGGGCGCGGGCGAGGGGAAGGTGAAGCGCCGCCTCACCCACCGGGCGGTCCTCGGCTTCTCGATGGGCGCCGGCGGCTCCGCGAGCTTCGGCCTCCGCCACCACGACAAGTTCGACGCCGTGGCGCCGCTGGGCGGCCTCGCCGACTACACCTGGCTCACCTGGTTCATCGACGCGTACGCCCTCGGTGGCTTCTGCCCCACGTCGAACCCCAACTGCACGAAGTACGAGCCCGGGCGCTACCCGTTCCACGAGCCCTTCGCGCACTCGATGGACTACAACCACTTTTGGTACGAAGAGGGCAATGGCAATGGGGGCTCGTTCCCTCGCCACGAGTATGCCCAGATCTTCGGTGATCTCGCCCTCGCGTTCGGGAACCTCGCCAGCGAAAATAGGGATCCGGCGCTCTCTCACATGGTCGCCGGCCCCACCAAGAACGACCCCTGGATCAAGGGCGATCTGTCGGGGGTCGCCGGGGCCCCGGCGGGCCTCGACTGCTCGTTCTCCGTCTCGCCCGTGAAGGGCGACAAGGACAACGCCCTGCAGCGAACGATCGCGCAGGCATGCGCCAAGTTCCGGTGCGATCCAAAGAATCAGTGGAAGGCCCCCGCGAACTACTTCGACGACGAGTACAACCCCGACGGCACGAAGCCGGTGATCACCTTCTGCGACGGCGGCCAAGAGGGGGTAAGCCCGTACAAGAACACCTTCATGGATGTGCCATCCCAGCACACGGAGCCGGTTAATTTCGCCGTCGCCGTCGACCTGAACGGCAACGGCCTGCGCGATAAGGATGAGCCCGTCATTCGCTCGGGCCACGAGCCGTGGGACGACTGCGGCGCGGACGGACTCTGCGACAAGGACGAGCCTGGCTACGATCCGGTCCAGAACCCCGACCCGAACCAAGACGACTACGACTACATGCTGTCGCCGGGCGGTGCCGAGCTCAATCACCACTACGACAAGGGCGAGAAGTTCCGCGACGACGGCCTCGACGGAGTGCCGAACACCAAAGATCGGCACGTCGCGGGCGACCCCGGCGAGGGTGACGGCGTCTACTCCGAGGCGTCTGGGCACAAAAACGTGCGGCGCTTCGACGCGCACTCGATCGTGGCCCGGTGGACCTCCGAGATCCCCGGTGGCGAGCTCACCGATCCCGCGCTGAAGCGCCTCGACATCATCACCGACGGCGGCGTGCGCGACCTCTTCAACTTCGCGTCGGTCGGCAACCACCTCGCGGGCGCCGTGGGCTCACGCAAGGACGGCCAAGGCCGACAGCTCAAGTCGGTCGCCTTCTACAACGGGTACGAGTACCTGCCGGGCCAGGACCCCGCCCGCCCGATCGACTTCGCGCCTTCGGAGCTCCGCTGGGCCGACATCGTCGACATGCCCAACGTGCGGTACGGCGCGGTCGACGCCACAAAGGCGCAGATCCTCCTCGGCGACGGGCAGCACGTCGGCACGGCCGCGCAGCTCTTGAACCGGCTCCTCTTCGGCTTCTACTATGTCGCGCAGCGCTGGCCCGACGCCGATCGAACCCGGAGCGAGGTCACGATCGACAAGCCCTCGCCGGAGGCCGCGGGGCCCTTCAGCGCCGAGTGCCTCCAACAAGGCCGCTGCGAGCACTTCTTCACAGGCCCGAAGACGAAGCGCACCGGCCCCATCGCCGTCACCCTGCCGCCCGGCTACGCCCACGCCGACAACAAGGCGCGCGACGTGCGCTACCCGGTCGTCTACGTGCTCCACGGGTACGGCCAAGATCCCCGCGATCTCGAGGCGGTCGCGCTCGTGACCAACAACTTCATGAACGATGGCACGCGCTCGTCGGCCAACCGCCTGCCGAAGTTCATCGTCGTGTACGTCGACGGGAGGTGCCGCTCGCAGGACGGTCGCCCGGAGTGCATCCAGGGCTCGTTCTACGTCGACTCGTCGAGGCCGGGCGGCCCGCAGTTCGACGCGTGGTTCGACGAGGTGATCGACCTGGTGGACGCGAGCTTCCGCACGATGAAGCCCTCCGAGGTCGAGATCCCCGACTGAGGCCCAGCCCGTCGCCTCCGGGGACTGGACATACGCTCACCTACATCTCCCTCGTGGTAGGTGTTCGGCCTTGCTTCCTCGGGCGCGGCAAGTATACCGAGGCTCCGCGGGAGGCCTGCCGCGACCGTGACCAGCGCTCTTCGGAGATGAACGCAGCGCCCGGGCTTGGCACCACACAAGGCACCCCTCACCGTCCGGAACCCCCATGAACCTCCTCGAGACCCTCTGGATCCGACCGTGGCTCCGACGCATCGGAATCATCGCGCTCCACACGAGCCTGTGGGCCGCGGGCTTCGTGCTCGCGCTCGCGATCCGGTTCGACGGAGGGGGCATCGAGCCCGAGATCGCTCAGCGCGTGCCGACGGCGCTCGCCGTGCTCATCGTCACGCGCATCGTGGTCTTCTACTCGATGAGGCAGTTTCACGGCCTGTGGCAGTACGCGGGCATCCCCGAGCTGCGCAGCCTCGTCTCGGCGACCACGGTCGGCACGGCGGGCTTCGCGGTGATAGGGCTGATGGTCCAATCGACCCGCATGCCGCGCTCCATTTACGTGGGCGAGTGGCTGACGTCGCTCGCGCTCATTGGCGGGTTCCGCTTCCTCTTTCGTCTGCTCCGTGAGCGCGTGAGCGGCCCCAAGATCGACGGCACGCGCACCCTCATCATCGGCGCCGGCGACGCGGGCGAGAGCCTCCTCCGTGACGTGCAGCGCATGCGCGAGGCCAAGTGGAGCATCGTCGGCTTCCTCGACGACGACCCGCGGAAGGCCGGCGCGCTCATCCGCAGCGTGCGCGTGCTCGGGCCCGCCGACCGCGAGGCCCTCCGCCGTTACGTGGGCATGTATGACGTGAAGCTCGTCGTGCTGGCGATGGGCAGCGACTCGAAGCGGATGCGCGAGATCGTGGGGTACTGTCGCGAGCTGAACGTGCCCACCAAGACCCTCCCGTCGGTCTCCGACCGCATCGAGGACATGGGCTTCCGCAACGTGCGCGAGGTCGCCATCGAAGACCTCCTCCAGCGCGAGGCCGTGAAGCTCGACGTCGGTCAGGTGGAGGCTTTCCTCGAAGGCAAGACGGTCCTCATCACGGGCGCCGGTGGGAGCATCGGGACCGAGCTCGCGCGGCAGGCGCTGCGCTTCAACCCCGCCGTGGTGCTCCTGTTCGATCACGACGAGAACGCGCTGTTCCACATCGAGCGAGAGCTCCGCGCGCTGCACCCGGCCGAGAAGATCAAGGCGCTGATGGGTGACATCACCGATCAGGGGCGCGTCGAGTGGGTGTTCAAGCACTACCAGCCGAACATCGTGCTCCACGCCGCGGCCCACAAACACGTCCCCATGATGGAGGGCAATCCGTGCGAGGCGGTGAAGAACAACGTGTTCGGCACCATCCAGATCGCCCGCGCGGCGCACGAGCACAAGGCCGAGGCGTTCGTCCTCATCTCGACCGACAAGGCCGTGAACCCCACCAACGTCATGGGCGCCACGAAGCGCATCGCCGAGATGGTGACCCAGCTCCGCGCGCAGGGCAGCCAGACCCGATTCGCGGCCGTGCGCTTCGGCAACGTGCTCGGCAGCGCCGGATCGGTCGTCCCCATCTTCCGCGAGCAGATCGCCAAGGGCGGACCGGTGGTGGTCACCCACCCCGACGTCACGCGCTACTTCATGACGATCCCCGAGGCCACGCAGCTCGTGCTGCAGGCGGGCGCGCTCGGCGGTACGGGCGAGATCTTCATCCTCGACATGGGCGAGCCCGTGAAGATCGTGAACCTCGCGCGCGACCTCATCGAGCTCTCGGGTCTCACCCCGGACGTCGACATCCAGATCGAGTTCAGCGGGCTTCGCCCCGGCGAGAAGCTCTTCGAGGAGCTGCTCCACAACGCTGAGTCGTTCGCCAAGACGCCTCACCCGAAGATCCAGGTCGGCCGCTTCCGTCCCGTGGGCCGCGAGCTCCTCACCCGCGGCCTCGACAGCCTCGAGGCGGCAGCGCACGAGCCGGACGCGCTCAAGGTCCGCACCATCCTCGCCGAGCTCGTGCCGGAGGCGAAGCTCGCGGGCGTGCCCCGCAAGAGCGAGCCGCGTGGCGTCGCCCTGGTGGACGAGTCGAAGGACCGCGCGAGCGGCCCGCTCCTCGTCGCCGTCAGCGGGTGAGGCTCGTTCCGGCTCGTTCCGGCTCGTTCCGGCTCGTTCCGCTTTCGCGTGGCGGCGACACGTGCGATCTTCCTTGGGAATGTGCCACTCCTACCGGTCCGAGAAGTCCCCAGGTGAACGCGCATGAGCACGGTGCGGACCGCGCTCGTCACTGGCGCTGAGGGGTTCGTCGGCGCGCGGCTCGTGCCTACGCTCGTCGCGCGCGGGTGGAAGGTTCGCGCGGGCGTGTGGAAGCCGCTCCCCGCGTCGGCGCCCCCGTTCCCTCCAGGAGTCGAAGTGCTTGTCACGGGCGACCTCGCCACCGCCGATCTGCAGGACGCGCTCGGCGACGCCACCGCCGTGGTCCACCTCGCGGGCCGCGCGCACCGCATGAACGAGGGCGGCGAGGAGCATGCGGACGACTACGAGCGCGACAACGCCGAGGTCACGGAGCTGGTGGGCCTCGCCGCCCTAGCGGCCGGTGTGCGCTCCTTCGTGTACGTGAGCTCCGTGAAGGCGATGGGTGAGCGCACGCAGCCGGGCACGGCGTTTCGTCCGAGCACGGTGTGCCGACCCGAAGACCCCTATGGCCGGTCCAAGCTGCACGCGGAAGAGCGCCTCCGCGCGATCCCCGGCCTCGGCGCGGTCGTGCTGCGACCGCCGCTCATGTACGGCCCCGGCGTGAAGGGCAACCTCCGTCTGCTGTGGCGCCTCGTGCGCTCGGGGCTCCCCATTCCCGTGGGGAGCATCAAGAACCAACGGAGCCTGCTCTTCGTGGGGAACTTCGCCGACGCCATCGCGACCTGCCTCGAGTGCGAGGCGGCGCGCGGCCAGACGTTCGTCGTGCGCGACGGTGAAGATCTCTCCACGCCCGAGCTCGTGCGCCGCATCGCCCGCTCCGACGGGCGCCGCCCGCGCGTGGTGCCGATGCCGAAGAGGCTCCTCCGCGCGGTCGCGCGGCTCGCGGGCAAGGGCGACGCCGCGTCGCGCCTCATCGAGAACCTGTCGCTCGACGATGAAGATCTCCGCCGGATCACCGGCTGGGCGCCCCCGTTCTCCATCGAAGAGGGTTTGGCTGAGTCGTCTCGAGGTATCCCATGAAGCGAGCCCTGGATCTCTTGCTCTGCGCGATCATCACCCCCCCGCTCACGCCCGTGCTGCTCGGAGTGGCCGCGCTGGTGAAGCTCACCTCGAAGGGGCCCGTGCTGTATTGGTCCGACCGGGTCGGTCGAGAGAACACCATCTTTCGAATGCCCAAGTTCCGCACCATGCGCGTGGGCACGCCCGCCGTGGCGACACACTTGTTGAAGGACGCCAACAGCCACCTCACGCCGGTGGGCGCCTTCCTCCGCAAGTCGAGCCTCGACGAGCTCCCGCAGCTCTACAACATCGTCCGCGGCGAAATCAGCTTCGTCGGCCCGCGACCGGCTCTCTTCAACCAAGACGACCTCGTCGCCCTGCGGACCGACCGAGGCATTCATCGCTTGGTGCCCGGCCTCACCGGGTGGGCGCAGATCAACGGTCGCGACGAGCTGCCGATCCCCGTGAAGGTGGAGTTCGACGACCACTACCGCCGGCACAGGTCCACGCTCTTCGATCTCAAGATCCTCGGGCTCACGGCGCTGAAGGTCCTCCGCGCCGACGGCGTCTCGCACTGAGTCGAGGCGCATCCCCGGAAGTAGCGCATTTGTTTTTTTAGCGTTGCCGCATTTTCTTTCTTGACCGTCCCCGTCCCCGGGGCTACACAAGAGAGACCGGCCCACCTGCGGCGCCGGATGGAGAACGCCGATGGTCCCCTCGTACTCACGTTTCCCGCGCACCTTCGAGTCGTCGCCGACGACCGTGGCCGCGTGCGGGCGCGGGCTGCGCGGCGATCACGCAGGCCTCGCCTTCGCCTCCTCGTTCCGGCGCACGAGCTTCCCCGTCGGCGCGGCCTTCGCGGGGCGATTCGCGAACGCGGCGGGGCACTTCTAGGGCGGAATCCAGTCGTCTCACGAGACACTGCGAGGCCGCCCGGGGATCCCCCAGGCGGCCTCTTCGTCGTCCCCGCGGCGGTCCGCGCTCTCCGCCGAGGCGGCCTCCTGGGGGCCCGCCTCCCGACCCGCCGACCGCCCGCCTCGCCTCGCCAAACCCCCGCGCCTTTGGCGGCGCCCGCCTCCCGCCCGTTTCGGGGGCAGCCCAGGCTCGGCGCCCGCAAACACTCCGAGCACAATCGACAACTCATTTGAGATACGTGCGCGTAAACAAACGCGCAACTTGCCGCCTGGGCGCGTGCGCGCCGCTCACGGACCGTGAGCTAGTCCAGTGATAGCGCTTGCCTGAAGAGCAAGAGAACCTGAAGTGAGCCCCGAAGGGGCGAACCAAGGTCGATCGCGAGCCCGAGCCGAAGGCGAGGTCTCGCCGTGCACGTGGTGCGACCCCACGACGGTCCACTCGTACCTCGAGGGAGGGGCGCTCCCCAAAGACCGCTTCGCCCTCGAGGTACTCGTTTCCTCTCGTCTCGTGGCTCGCCGCGCGACGGTCTGTCTTCTTTCGACACGGTGACGGTACTCGTCTGGGACGAGGGCAGCCCGTGAAGCTGCGGAGGCGGGTTCGATCCCCGTCCGTCACCCCGGCGCGCACCCGCGCCTCGTCACGCTCATTCACCCTCGGGGTTGTAGCTCAACGGGAGAGCTTCCGGCTTGCACCCGGACGATGCGAGTTCGACCCTCGCCGACTCCACTCTTCGTCACCGTCACGCACTGAAAAAAACCACTCCTCCGCAGCCAACGCGCGCCCCAACCCAACCCAACCCAACCCAACCCAACTCTGGGCGTCCTTCAAAAATCTCTCTGTCCCGACGGAATCGGGCATCGGTCTACGAAGCCGATCGTCGAGGTTCGACTCCTCGCAGAGAGGCCGCGCGCGCGCTTTTGCGACACATCACTGGCCACGCGCGCGATCGAGCCGCGCGCGTCGCACTCGACATCACCGCTCGGAAAGGAGCAGCAGACATGGCCCTCAAGTCTCTATTCAAGTTCGCCGGCAAGGCGCCCGCCGCAGGCACGCAGAACGAGGCAGGCGGCCTCGCCTACGCGCTCTCGCCCGAGCACGCGCTCGCGCAGTACGCCGTCACCGGCACGCTGCACGGCACGTTCTACGCGTCCGCGGGCGATCAGCTCGCGAGCGTGCTCGCGCTCGCCGACAAGGTGCCGGCGGAGTTCGTGGCCAAGACGGCCATCTACTGCCGTGAGCGCGGCTTCATGAAGGACGTCCCGGCGTTGCTCGTGGCGTACCTCGCGAAGCGCGACGTGGCGCTCATGAAGCGGGTCTTCCCGCGCGTCATCGACAACGCGAAGATGCTCCGCAACTTCGTGCAGATCGTGCGCTCTGGGCAGGTCGGGCGCAAATCGCTCGGCACCGCCCCGAAGCGCGCCGCGCAGGCCTGGTTCCGCGCGCGCACGCCGGAGGTGCTGTTCCGGTCGTCGCTCGGCTCCGCGCCGAGCATGGCGGACGTCATCAAGCTCGTGCGGCCTGCGCCGCGCGGCGCAGACGGCGCGCCCGACGCCGTGCGCGAGGCCCTCTACGGGTACCTCATCGGCCGCGAGGTCGACGTCGAGTCTCTGCCGTCCGCCGTGCGGGCGTTCGAGGCTTGGAAGAGGGCTCCCGGCACGACCTCGCTGCCCGACGTCCCCTTCGAGATGCTCACGGGCCTCGAGCTCACGAAGGATCACTGGAAGGGCATCGTGCGTACGATGACCTGGACGCAGACGCGCATGAACTTGAACACGCTCCTCCGAAAGGGCGTGTTCGAGGACGAGCGGCTCACGCGGCTCGTGGCGGACAGGCTCCGCGACGAGGCGCAGGTCCGGAAGGCTCGCGCGTTCCCCTATCAGCTCCTCGCGGCCTTCAAGGCCGCGGGGGACGCGATGCCGCAGGCGGTCACGAGCGCGCTCCAGGACGCGCTCGAGGTCGCCACGGAGAACGTGCCCGCGATTGAGGGCACGCTCTACGTCTGCCCCGACGTCTCGGGCTCGATGCAGAGCCCGGCCACGGGACAGCGCGGCAGCGCGACGAGCGCGGTCCGCTGTGTGGACATCGCCGGCCTCGTCGCGGCGTCGCTCATGCGGCGCAACCCGAACGCCGACGTGCTCCCCTTCAGCGACGACGTCGTGGCGATGCCCCGTCGCCTCAACCCGCGCGACTCGGTGATGACCAACGCCCAGTACCTCGCGTCCCTGCCTAGCGGGGGCACGGCGTGCGTGGCGCCCCTCCGTCACCTGAACGAGCGGCGCGCGAAGGCGGACCTCGTGCTCTACGTGTCCGACAACCAGTCGTGGGCCGACTTCCGGCTCGCGGGTGGCTCGGCGACGCGGGGCACGGTGATGGCCGAGGAGTGGGAGCGCTTTCGGGCGCGAAACCCCGCGGCCAAGCTGGTGCTGCTCGACATCCAGCCGTACGGCCACACGCAGGTCCAGGAGCGCCCCGACGTGCTCAACGTCGGTGGCTTCTCCGACTCGGTCTTCGAGGTGATCTCTCTCTTCGCTCGCGGAGAGAGCGCGCACCTCGTCGACACCATCGCTCGCGTCACGATCGCGAACTGACGAAACCTCCCACCGGACCGCGCGCGCCACCTGCCGAACAGGCGCGCCGCGCGGTCCACTGCCCCTTCCCACGGCTGGAAGCGCCCGCCCTAGCAGCTAGCTAGCTAGCTAGCGGGCGCGGCTCGGTTCGACTCCGAGAGGGGGCTCCGTCGCCCGGGCTCGCCCGGGCGACGCGCGAGAGCGCGGCGAATGCCGTGAGGACTACACATTACCAATGTCGCTGTCGCGGGTTCGAATCCCGCCGACTCCACTCTACGGGGTCGTAGCTCAGGGGTAGAGCACGAATGTCCTCGCAAACCTCGTCGTCGCGCCCTCGTGTCTATTCTAGCAACCTCGCGATTCTGCTCCGCACAGCGCGGATCGCACTCCGTGCGCTGTCGTCGGGCCCGCAGGAGAGCCGACGAGCCATCACCTCGGCCAAATCAGAGGCTTGGCGTTGTCGGGGCTCATGCAGGAGGGGGCGCACCGGGTAGGCCGACCTTGCTGCACTCGAAGACACAGAGATTCTCGTGGCGGCCGCGTCGAGGTCGATGACGGTGGTGATGGACTGATCGCCAGGCTCGCGAGCCGATCGACTCCGCGGTGTCGAGCCTGAGGCGCGACCGACGTTTCCCCATGCAACGCTCACCGCGCGCGCGGTCGGTGATGGCACCGAGGACCGTGCCATGACACGGCCTGCGCGTTCCATCCCCATCCCCATCGCGTGCCCCCCAGCGCCATCCCGCTCGACTACCGTTGCCGCGACGCGCGGCAGCGCTTCCGTCAACCTGCAGGATGTCCCCGTCTGCCATCGCGCACAGGTCATCCGCGACCGTCAACACTTCTTCCTCCTCGCGAGGAGGCGCGTAAGCCAGCGCACGAAGCACGCAGGAAGACACCCGCCGAAGAGAAAAAGTAACAAAGACCCTGGTCGGGCTGACGGGGAAGCCCCACGCTCGACGGGGCCGGGGGCGCTCGATAGCCTCGCGGTGTGGAGGAGAGAACCATGGAGCGCACGAGCCGGAAGATTCCCGTCACCGAGAGGCAATTTCTGTGGGTGCAGGACGACGACAAGGGCGAGGTGACCCTGCACGTCGGCCCCACGATGGTCTCGCCCACCGCGGCCGACCGGGTCGTGATCGACGACGGCGACGGGGGCCTCCGCGAGGACGTGAGCGGCAAGCCGCAGAAGATCATCGAGCTCGGCGACAACCAGTACGCCATGCTCTTCAACCCATTGGTGGACACCGAGGCCGCGCCGAATGGCAAGTTCCGGCCCGGTCGCAACGAGCCGCGCCCCCTGCGCACGGGCACCCGCTCCATGATCCCCGGGCCGTGCAGCTTCTATCTGCGGCCCGGCCAGCGCGCCGACGTGCGCGACGCGCACGAGCTCGCCTCGAACCAATACCTCGTCGTGAAGGTGTATGGCGAGGTCGACAAGGCCGCTCCCTACTACGAGGTGACCGCCCGCTCGGCGGGGATCACGCGCGCCACGGCGGGGATGCTCGTGGCCGAGCGAGACGACGGTGATCTCGAGCACGTCGTCTTGCGCCGCGGTCAGCTCATCGTCATTCGTGGCCTCGACACCCAGTTCTACATCCCGCCGTCAGGCGTCGACATCGTGCCCGACACGTCGGTCGACGCCTCGGGCGCCGCCATCACCGCGGCGGCCGCGCGCCAGCTGCTGAGACTGCCCGAGCAGTTCCAGCCCGAGCCCGCCCCGGTCGACGCCCTCCGCGAGGAGGGCGCGGCGGAGCTCGATCTCGGCGCGTCCCTCGACGACGAGGCGGAGGCCAAGGGCGGCGCGCCGCGCCAGCAGGTCCCGAACGCGGTGATAAACCAGTCGGCCCGCTCACGGCATCGAAAGGCCAGCGCGGTGGCGGGCGGCGGCTTCAACATCCCGAGCCCCGCGCCTCAGCAGGCCGGCTCGCCGCTCGTCGATCTCCTCGGCTCCCCGGCGGTCCGGCGCGCGCTCGAGCGCGAGGCGCGGCAGACCCGCCTCATCCGCAGCGCCGTCGTGCTCGGCGAGAAGGAGTACTGCGTCATCGTCGACGCGGACGGCAAGCGCGAGATCAAGCTCGGGCCCGCGCGCGTGTTCCCGGGCCCCTACGACACCTTCATGACGGTGGGCTCGCGGGCGCGCGTATACGACGCGTACGAGCTCTTGCCGCAGCGCGCGCTGTGGCTCCGGGTCATCTCCTCGATAGGCAAGGAGGAGCTGCTGCGCAAGCTCCCGAGAGGCTTCGTGTTCGAGCACGACACCGTCAAGGAGCACTATTTCCCGGGCGACGAGATCTTGCTCTCTGGCGTGTCCACCTTCTTCTTCCCCTTCAACGAGATCGAGGTGCTCTCGCCGGAGACCGGCCAAGCGGTCGTGGGGAATGACCACGAGCGCGTGTTCATCGAGGCCATCGGGATCGACCAGAAGAGCGGCATTTACGTGCGCGACCTCGCCACCGGAGAGGTGCGCCTCGTGCGCGGCAAGCAGTCGTACCTGGTCGACCCGCGGAAAGAGGTGCAGATTACACGCACTGTCCCGCCGAGCGACTGGAACCTGTGGGTCGCCGCGAACGAGCCGCACAAGGCGACCGCCCAGCCCATCACCACGCCGTGGGCGATCTCGATCGTGGTGCCCAACAACACGGCGGTGATGATCACGATGGCGCAGTCGCGTCGCGTGGTGGAGGGGCCCTGCGTCACGCTCCTCGGCTACGAGGAGTCGCTCTGCGGCATGTCGCTCTCCACGGGCACCCCCAAGACCGACGCGAGCCCGCTGCGCACCTGCTTTCTGCGGACGGTGGGCAACCGCGTCTCCGACGTCGTCACCGTGGAGACCTCCGACTTCGTGCGGATCGCCGTCCACGTCTCCTACTCGGTCACCTTCGTGAGCGACGGCGAGAGCGGCCCTGGGGGGAAGGAGCGGTGGTTCAACCACGAGAACTACATCCAGGTCATGGTCGACCACCTGCGCTCGATCATCCGCGGTCGCTGCCGATCGATGTCGCTGTCGGCCATCTGGCCGCAGATCCACACGCTCGTGCGCGACACCGTGCTCGGCGAGCGGAAAGAGGGCGGGCGCCCGGGTCGGGCGTTCGCCGAGAACGGCACGGTGGTCACCGAGGTCGAGGTGCTCACGGCGAGCATCGAGGCGCGCGAGGTGGCCGAGCTCATGGAGCGCGTGCAGACCCAGTCGGTCACGCTCCAGATTGGCGATCGTCAGGCCCAGGAGTCGCTCGTCTCGGCGAAGCTGCGCGCCGAGATCGACGCCGACGGCCAGACCCTCGCGGAGGAGGCGCGGCGCCGCGCGGCCCGCCTCCAGGGGCTGACGCGCACGCTGGAGCACGAGCGCGCGCTCGCCGAGGTGAAAGAGCTCGAGATCGTGGCGCGCGAGCGGCAGACCCTCTCGGACGCGCGGCTCGACGCGGCGCAGAAGGCCGAGCTCGCGCGCGACTCGGAGGCGAAGGCGGCGGCGCTGAGGCTCCAGCTCGAGGACGCGAACACCCGCGCGGCGGCGACGCGCGCGCTGTCCATCGTGGAGCTCGAGACCCTCGTCGCCCGCCGGGAGCAAGAGCTTCGGCTCATCGCCGCGCAGTCGTCCGCGACTGTGGCCGAGCGGCAGGCGGTGCAGCAGGGGCTCGTCGAGGCGATGACGGCCCTCGGCGACAAGATCATGCTCGGCGAGGTCGCGAGCAACATGAACCTCGTGAGCCTCTTCAAGGGCAAAGACGTGGGCACCATCCTCGCCGAGGTGCTCGGGGGCACGCGCGTCGTGCCCACCCTGGACGCGCTGCGGGAGCGCTATGCCGTGGGCGCCGACGCGCCGGGCTCGTCGGAGCCCAGCGCGCAAGAGGGATAGCTCGCCGAGCCGCTGACTCAGCTACCCGTCCGCCGGGGCGAGGGGCTCTCCGCGCAGGAGGGCCTCGAGCTCCGGCTCGGTGATCACGCGAGTGCCGAATTTCTTCGCCTGGTCGCGCTTCGACTGACCGGTCTTGTCGCCGGCGACGAGGAACGTGGTGGTCTTCTTCACGCCGTCGTGGACCTCGCCGCCCGCCGCCCGGATGCTCGCGTGCACGTCGTCGCGCTTGCGTGAGAGCACGCCCGTGACGCAGAACGACTGCCCCGAGACCGGCCCTGTCGTGGCGACCGCTTCTTTCACCACCGGGCGCCCCACGCCGCGCGCGACGAGGCGCTCCATGAGCGCGCGCTCGCGCGGATCGCCGAGGTGCGCCACGACGCTCTCGACCATCTTCGGGCCGAACCCGCGGATCTGGCCTACGCGCTCGGCCAGGGCCTCGGGCGAGAGCGCGAGGAGGGCCTCCAGCGTGCCCACCTCCTCGGCGAGCTGCCGGGCGGCGACCTGGCCTATCTGGGGAATGCCAAGCCCGCAGAGGAGCCTGTCGAGGGGGCGCTCCTTCGAGGCGGTCACACCCGCGAGGACGTTCTGGGCGCTCTTCGTGCCCATGCGATCGAGGCGCGCGAGGGACTCCACGCTCACGCGCTCGGGGTCGTAGAGGTCGGCCACGTCACGCACGAGGCCCTCGCTCACGAGCTGCTCCACGAGCACCTCGCCCAGGTTCTCGAGGTCCATCGCGAAGCGTCGCGTGAAGTGATAGATCTGACCTTTGACCTGCGCCGGGCACCCGCGGTTCACGCAGCGGAGGGCGGCCTCTTGCCCGAGCTCGGGGCGGTCCTCCTCGCGGAGGCGGGAGGTGACCGCGGCGCCGCAGGCTGGGCAGGTCGTGGGCGGGGCGAACGGCTCGGCCGAGGCGGGGCGCGCCTCGAGCACGACCGACACCACCTGGGGGATGATCTCGCCGGCCTTCTCGATGAGCACGAGATCGCCGCGGCGCACGTCGAGCTTCGCGAGGTGCTCCGGGTTGTGGAGCGACGCGCGCGAGACCGTGGTGCCGGAGAGCTCGACGGGGTCGAGCTCGGCGACGGGCGTAAGCGCGCCGGTGCGCCCCACTTGAATCACGATGTCGCGCACGCGCGTGCTCGCGCGCTCGGCCGCGAACTTGTAGGCGACTGCCCATTTGGGAAACTTGCTCGTCGCGCCCAACATGTCTTGCTGTCGATAGGCGTCGACCTTCACCACCGCGCCGTCGGTCTCGAAGGGGTAGCTCGCGCGCGCGGCGTCGATCTCCGCGATCGCGTCTGCGATGCCGTCGGCGGAGACCCGCGCCTGCTTGCGGTGCGTCGGCAGCCCCAGCGCGGCGAGCCAGTCGAGGGTGTCGGCGTGGCTCGCGCGCTGCTCGGGGCCCTCGACGGCCTGGTAGAACACTGCGCGGAGCGGGCGCTTCGCGACCTCGCGAGGGTCGAGCATGCGGATCGCGCCCGCGGCGGCGTTGCGGGGGTTCGCGTAGGGCTCGAGCCCCTCGGCGAGGCGGGCCTCGTTCAGGAGGTCGAGGTCTTTGCGGTAAATCACGATCTCGCCGCGCAGCGTGAGCGTGCCGGGGTGCGCGATGCCGAGCGGGACGTTGCGCAGGGTGCGGAGGTTCGGGGTGATGTCCTCGCCGATCTCGCCGTCGCCGCGCGTGGTGGCCATCGCGAGCGCGCCGCCCTCGTACACGACCTCCACGCTCGCGCCGTCGAGCTTCGGCTCGACGGTGAACGTCGGCACTTGACCCTCCGGGAGGCCGTCGCGCACGCGCCGCAGGAACTCCCCCAGATCGGCCTGGGAGTACGCGTTGTCGAGCGAGAACATCTTGGTCTTGCGCTTGACCTTCGCCACCTGCGAGCGCGCCTCGCCGCCCACGCGCTGCGTGGGCGACGAAGGGCTCACGAGCTCGGGGTGCGCCGCCTCGAGCGCGCGCAGGTCGCGCAGCAGCGCGTCGAACGCGGCGTCGGTCACCGCGGGGTCGTCGAGCACGTAGTAGCGGTAGTTGTGCGCGGCGAGCTCGCGGACGAGCTTCGCGTGGGCGTCGCGTGCGGTGGACATGCGCGCGATGTTACCAGGGCGGGGCGCCGGCGAGGTCGCCGTGGGGGGCCGCTTTTGGACGCCGCGCCGGGGGATCAGCGGACCTTGCACCTCACGACGCGCTCCGCCCGGCGCTCGGTGCCGAGGCAGCGCGCCTCCCAGT
This sequence comes from Myxococcales bacterium, assembly GCA_016720545.1. Lineage (NCBI taxonomy): Bacteria > Pseudomonadati > Myxococcota > Myxococcia > Myxococcales > Myxococcales bacterium. The sequence goes on along the minus strand of JADKKK010000003.1, from coordinate 437,866 downwards.
TGAGGTCGGACCCGGGCACGGGCTCGAGCAGCCACCGCTCGACGCGGAGCGCGGGGTGCCGCGCGCGGACGGCCGCCGCGAAGTCCGCGGTGACGGCGCGGTGGGCCTCCTCCATGTTGGCCTCGTACCCGGGGTGGAAATGCCGGTAGGCGCCGCACTGGAGATGATCGACCACGACCACGGTGGTGATGCGGGTGTGCAGGCTGAGGGCGACGGCGACCTGATCCCAGAAGGCCTCGCCCCACGACGGTCGCTCGGTCTGCATGACGCCCATGCTCGCGCCGGGGAGCGCGATGAGATCGTAGCGATCCCAGGCGTTCTTTCGGTCGTCGATGATGTCTGGAATGACCGAGACGAGGTCGTCGGTGCAGCGGTGATCGATGCACGAGAGCACGAGGTGGGTCGCCTGAACCTGGTCGCTGCCGCCGGGGGCCATGAAACACTCCGTTCGTGGGGGTCGCTGCAGATCCGGGCAGCTGGGAGGCGCGACTGTACACGACTTTGGCCTACGGCCCTCCCGCGTCGCGGCAGCAGCGCACGCCGGTGGAGTAGTCGGCATAGCTCAGCGGGTGGGCTGACACCGTGGCCCCGCAGCCCGCACGCGTCGAGCGCGAGTAGAAGCCGCCGACGAAGGCGCCGCGCGGATCGGCGACCCACTCGTCCAGGTTCCCCACGAGATCGTACACCGCGTCGGCGCCCCACACGCTGCGGCACGCGGGGGTTCCACCGGTCTCGCGGAGCAGCGGATCACCCCCGGTCGCGAGGCGGTTCAGCCTCGGATCGAGGTGCCCTATCGACGCGTTCCCGTGCAGCCTCGCGGCCGGGTGCTCGGGGCGGAAGACGTTGCACGTGCCCGCCACGTAGTGAGCACCATAAGGGAAGTTCGAGTCGGCTTCGCCGCGGCACGCCACCCGGTGTTCTTCGCGGCTGCAGAGGCGCTTGCCCGCCGCGGCGCACGCCGCCGCGGCGACGTGGCCGCTCACGTACCCGCTCGGCCGCGAGCCGCGCTCGCTCCGCGCCAGCGGCTCGGCGCGCCCGCTCGCGTGGAGGGCGGGCAGGAAGGGGAGCGACAGGGCCTGCGCGTGCACGTCGCCCACACGTCGGCGCGCGGTCGTCCACTCGAGGGCCCGCGCGAGGTGCGCCGGCGAGAGGGGGTAGTCGGGGGAGAGCGGCGCGAGGGTGCGCGCGTCGACGAGGTGCGCCTCGAAGCGGTCGATGCAGAAGCGCTCGGCGATCGGGACCATGTCGCCCGGACACCGAGCGCGCGGAGGTGCGGGCGGCGCGTCGGGCGAAGGTGCGGGCGGTGCGTCGGGCGAAGGTGCGGGCGAGTGAGCTGCCGCCGCGGCGACCTCGTCCGGCAAGCGCGCCACGCCGAGCTCGGGGATCGCGTCGAGATCGCGCGTCGCGCTCCCGATCCAGCGGGCCACGTGGCCGCCCTCGGTCCATCCCACGTCCCCGACGACGCACGCGTCGGACGCGTCCAGCCCTGGAGGGAGCGCGAGCCTCCCTGGCGTCGGCGAGGGGACGCGCGCGACGCGCCGGCCGTCGAGGCAGGGAGCGTGCGCGGGCTCCCCGGCGATGGGAAGCTCAGCGTCGGCCTCGGGGCGTCCGTCGTCGTCGAGCCACATGACTCGCGCTGTCCCGCGCGCCGTCTCGCGTGCTGTCCCGCGCTCGGTCTCGCGCCGATCGCCTTCGAGAAACAGCCAGGCGCCGCCGCCGGGGCGCGGGGCGAGGTGCACGCGGAGGGCGCTCGCTCCCGGCGCGATGGGCAGCGCGGTCGCGCGCGAGCTTCTCCCGGCGGCGTCGACGGTGAACACGACGACGCGCGCGGGAGCGTGCGGGAGCTCGGCCGCGCTCACGCCCACCACCAGCGCCCCTCCCTGGCCGCGTTCACAGGCGTCGAAGCCCGCGCGCACCGCCGAGCGCCCCTCGCCGAGCGGCGCCACGACGCCCTCGGGGTCGAGCGTCGAGGCGCGGAGCAGCCCGCCGGAGAGCTCGAGGAGCAGGCCGCGCTCGCGTCCGCCGACGAGCGCGGACCCGTCGCGGATCGCGCGACCGCGGAGGTGGGGCGGAGAGCGAACGGTCGGGAGCAGCCGGAGCACGTCGCCGTCGGCGGTCCACCACGAGCCGCCAATGCGCGCTGCGCGTCGCCGGTTCGCGCCCACCTGCGGCGCCAGCGCCGTGATCGCGCTGCGCGTGACGTGCCCGTCGAGCGCCACGTGGACGAGGTGGTCGCCCGCGTACGCGAGGCCCTCGCCGTCGGACGCGAACGACGCCCACGCGACGCGCGCCCTCCGGCCCACGAGGGGCGCGGGCTCGTCGCGGCTCTCTCCGCGCCCACGGTCGGCGGAGCGGAGGCGCTGCCCGCCCGCCAGGTAGTACGCGCGGTCGCCCGCCCACGCCGCGAGGCCGAGGTCGGTCGCCGGCTGAGCCGGGGAGAGGCGCGGCGCCTCCGCGAGGATGCGCGCGATCGCGTCGGGCGTGGCGGCCCGGGACGACGCGGAGCCGGGCGGCGCGGAGCCCTCGCCGAGGTGGTCGGGGTCCACCGCGCAGGCCGCCCGCGAGGCCGTGAGTGACGTCGTGAGTGACGTCGTGAGTGACGTCGTGAGTGACGTCGCGGGGAGCGCTCGACTGGCCTCGCACGCCCCCTTCGCGTCGAGGCCCAGCGCCAGCGGGAGCGCGTCGCCCGCGAGGCGCACGTCGCGGTGGTCGCGCAGCCCCCCGTACGTGACCTCGCCCTCCAGGACTGTCGCGCGCGAGGTCGGAATGAACATTCCGGTTGGCGCCAGCGAACCGGCGACCAGCCGAGCCCACCCGAGCTTGCCCGGCTGCGCCGACGGGGGTGGCGGAGCCCGGTCGTACCAGAGCAGGTGTGCGCCTCCGGAGGTCGCCTGCGGCCTCGCGCCGACCAGCGTGAGCCCGGGGAGAGGCTCGTCGAGGACGAGGCCCGTCGCGAGCGCGCCCCCGTCGATCACGCGCGCCGTGGCCCAGCGGACGCGCACCTCGCGGGGCCGCGATCCTGGGACGAACCCCCGCGCCGAGGCCTCGGCAGGGGCCCCGAGCTCGAGCAGGGCGAGGCGCGCTCCGAGCCGCACCACGGCGTGCGGCGCGACCCGCGCGCACGCGCGCGTCGCCGGCGCCGACGGGGCGTCGAGGTCGCTGAACACGCAGAGGAGTCCCTCGGACGAGGTGACCCAGAGCGGCGCGTCCGCCGCGTCGTGGCCGTCGAAGACGCCCAGCAGCTCGGCCCCCTCGAGCGGAACGATCCTTCCGAGGCGCCCGGTCGCGCCGTCGAGCCGCCGCGCCCACCCGCCGCGCTCCCCCGCGTGCTTCGAGAGGAACACCACGGAGCGACCCCCGGGTGACGGCACGAGCTCGTACGGGAGCGCCACCTCGTCGACCTGGGCGAGCGGCGTGCGCCCCGCAGGTCCACCCGGGGCGCGGGGGTCCAGAGCGCCCGCGTCGGCCGCGCCCCCCGTGGTAGGCTGGGTGCCCGCGTCCACCGCGCTGCCGCGCGTGGGGATCGGGGTCGGCGGGGCCGCTGCGCACGCCCCGAGCAACCCGGCGAGCACGACCGCGCGACGCTGGCGCGGCGTGGACGAGCGGCGCCCCCCCGCGCTCACGTCACTGCGACTTCTTCAAGCGGTAAATGCCCACGCTCCGCGGCGCGCCGAAGGGGCCGTGGTCGTCGAAGTAGACGTAGTTGTCTGTCATCGCGAGGCTCCAGGCGCTCCTGTTCGCGACGAGCGAGGTCACAGCACCGCCGGGCGCCCAGCGAGCGAGGCCCTGGCCGTCCGGGAAGCCGAGGTGCCGTCGTAGGCCTTGGTGCCCCTCTGCTCGAGCCAGTAGAGATGGACCCCGTCGGTGGCGACGCCAAAGATGAACGGGCCCTCGCCGCCGTTGCCGGCGTCGCCCGAAGGCACGGTGTAGAGCTGCTCGACCTGGCACCCCGCGCAGGCGTCGGCGGTGCCTTTCAACCCGTGGTTGCAGGCGTCGGCGTCGGCGGCCGGCGCGTCGGTGGGCGCGGCCTCCGCGGGCGCGGCGTCCAACAGCGCGGCCCCGTCGCCGGGCTCCGAGGGCGCCGACGCGTCGTCTCCCACCCCGAACGATGTGCACGCGCTCGTGGCCGCCGCGGACACAGCCGCGGACACAGCCAGGCTCGCCCAGCGCCGCACCTCAAGCCCACGCAGCATGGCGGCAACCTACCACGCGGGAAGCCTGGCGCCACGGGTCGGCCTCGAATGGCGCGGAGCGTGCGCGCACCCCAGCTGAGCATGCCCCGCATGCCCCGCGCCACCGGAGCATGCGCCGCCGTCGACCCCTGGCGGCCCCCCTTTGTTCCACCCAGCCCCATCGATCTCTGCTAACCCGACCCGCCCACGCTGCTCCCACTCCGCTCCTAGAAGCACCGAGGAAATGAAGATGAAAGAGAATCTCAAGGTTGGTCTGCTCGGGCTCGGAAACATGGGCCGCAACCACCTGCGCGTCCTCTCGATGTTGAAGGGCGTCGACCTCGTTTCCATCTACGACGTCGACCAGGAGGCCACGAAGCGCCTCGCGCAAGCGAGCGGCGCCCGTGCCCTCACGAACGTGGAGGAGGGGCTTGGCGACGTGGACGCGGTCGTCATCGCGACGCCGACCTCTACCCATGCAGAGTACATGCTTCAGGTGGCCTCGAAGGTGAAGAACATCTTCGTCGAGAAGCCCATCGCGCAGAGCCTCGCCGAGGCCCAGCGGCTCGCGGACTTCGCCACCAAGGAGCAGCTCAACGTCCAGGTCGGCTTCATCGAGCGGTACAACCCCGCCGTGCAAGGCCTGAAGAACATCATCGACAAGTCGGCCGGGGTCATCAGCATCGACTTCACGCGCACGAACAAGCTCAGCGCGCGCATCACCGACGTCGACGTCGTGACCGATCTGATGATCCACGACATCGATCTCGCGCTCTACCTGAACGGGCCCGCGCGCCTCGTGTCGGCGCACGGCTACGGCACCGAGAAGATGATCGACTTCGCGTCCGCGCTCATCACCCACGAGAACGGCCGCTTCTCGCGCATCCAGGCGAGCCGCATCACCGAGAAGAAGATCCGCCTCATCGAGGCGACGTGCGTCGACATGTTCGTCGACTGCGAGCTCTTCCGTAAGGAGATCATCATCAGTCGCCAGTCCGAGATCGTGCAGGTGCCCGGCGAGGCCTACAAGATCGCGGGAATCCAGGAGAGCGTGGAGGTGCGTCCCCAGGAGGCCCTCCTCAGCGAGCTCCAGGCGTTCGTGGCGAGCTGCCACGGCGAGCGCGCCGCGTCGCACCCGGGCGTCGAGGCGGGCCTCGCCGCGATGCGCGTGTGCGACGAGATCCAGCGCGCCGTGAAGAAGTAGGGTTCGCGCCCTTCAGGGGCTCGCCCGAACGCGGCTACACCGCGCGGACGAGGTTCTTCCCGGCCTCGGTCACGAAGTTCTGGCGGGCCACGAGGCCCGCCGAGCTCTCCTCGCGCGGATCGCCGAGCTGCACGAACGTCACCTCCACGCGAGCGCGAAGCCCATAGGCGTCCGGATCGGCGTACCCGAGGAGATGCCCGCCCTGACGTACTCGACGCCCACGGGCTCCGCGCCGGGCGCAAGACATCGACGTGCTTGCCGTACGTCGCTTCATGCGCCGGAGAGGTTTCCTCGGCGCCTGGCGACGCGCCAACGCTCACGTCGCCGTGGCGCGGGCCCGCTTGCTCCAGCGCTCGCGCGCCTTCTCGCGCTCGCCTTCGCGGGTGCGCGGCGGCGAGCGGGTCGGGAGGGCGTCGAGGGCGTCGAGCAGCCGCTCCGTCGACGCGGCGATCTCGTCGACCGCCGCCGCGAACGCCACCTCGCCGCCTCGCTGGGGTGCGGGTCCGCTCGTGCCGCTCACCTTGCGCACGAACTGGAGCGCCGCCGCGCGGATCTCCTCGGGTGTCGAGGGGGGCGCCATGTGGTGGAGCACGCGGATGTTGCGGCACATCGGGCGAGGATACCTCGTCGCCCGACGCGAGCGCGGCGCGCCGCATATAACTCAGATCTATTCAAGTTGCTGCGGCTCGGCGCGACGTCGTGCGGCCGGAGGGTGGACGCGGTGGTATGGAGCGCGGATGCGGCCCGGGTTCCCCAGCGTCACCGCCACGCTCGTCGCGTTCGCGCGCGGCGCGGCCTCGAGCCCGGGCATGGGCTCGCCACCGTTTCACGACGACCACGCTCGCGCGCTGCTGCCTTTCCCCGTGGGCGCCCTCGTCCCGCGCGTGGGAGCGCTCGGCGCGCGGGTGGCGCAGGGGTTTCTGCGGGCCGCCTCCCTCGGCCTCGTCGATCACCTGGCCATGCGCTCGCACGCGATCGACGCGGAGATCGCCGAGGCCATCGACGCCGGCGCCGAGCAGCTCGTGCTGCTTGGTGCGGGGCTCGACGCCCGCGCGCACCGCCTCCACGCCGTCCGCGACGTGCGGGTCTTCGAGGTCGATCACCCGGCGTCGCAGGCGTACAAGCGGAGCCGCGCCGCGGGGCTTCCGGTGAACGCGCGCGACCTCGTCTACGTGCCGCAGGACTTCGCGACCGACACGCTCGAGGCTGCGCTTGGGGGCGCCGGGCACGATCGCGCGCGGGTGACTGCGTGGGTGTGCGAGGGCGTCACGATGTACCTCGCGCCGGCCGAGACCCGCGCGCTGCTCGCGGCCGTGCGCGACCTGTCCGCGCCCGGCAGCCGGCTCGCGCTCACGTACATGGAGTCGGACAAGCACCCGCTGCCTCGCCCGCTGCGGGGCCTGGTCGATCTCCCGCTAAGGGCCTTCGGAGAGCCGTTCCGCGGCACGTGGAGCCGCCCCGAGATCGCGGCGCTCGCGGCGCGCGAGGGCTTCCGCGCGCTCTCCGACACGAGCTCTTTGGAGTGGGCGCGGCGCTTCGAGGGGCGCTCGGCCGCGCTCTTGCGGAGCGAGCGCTTGCTGGTCGCCGAGCGGGCGTAGCGGCCGACGCTCTCACCCGCTGCGCCGGAGCGGCGAGGGGCCCGCTCGTTGCGCACCCGTGCCGCGCGCGGGTCACGTCGAACGGGATCACGTTGAGGACCCCAAGTGAGCACGCGCAAGAAGAAGTGAGCACGCGCGCAAGACGAAGAGCCCACGCCCCCGACTCTCCTCACGCATCGCACCGGCGTACCGCGGCCTCGGGCGCCGCCGCGCCCAAGCTCACGCCCCGCCCTGCTTTGCTCCGCCACCTCGCACGCGCGCGAGCAGCCGGTCGAGCTCCGCGCGCGTGTCGCCGCGGACCAGTGGATTGTGTGTATTTTGCACGTTCCCGCCCAGCACCGACGTGATGTTGCGCACGGCACTGTCGGGCTTCGGGTCGTGGAAGAACAGCTCGGCGAGCTCGCCCGCGTACCACGCGCCCACGAAGGTGCGGAACACGCCCACCGCGCGCTGGAGGGGCGCCTCGTACTCGCCGGGCCAGTCGACGCGCTCGCCCGCGAGCTCGCGCGCCGCGAGGGCGGCCGCGAGGCTGCCGGACTCCATGGCGAACATGACGCCGCTCGAGAACACCGGATCGAGGAAGTCGCCCGCGTTGCCGGCGATGGCGAACCCCCGCCCCGCCAGCCGTGTAGTCCGCCGCGACCAGCCGCGCAGCACTCGCGTGGGCATGGCGGGTCGCGCCTGGGCGAGCCGCCTCGCCGCCACGGGCTCGGTGGCGATGAGCGACCAGACCTTCGCCGAGTCGGTGTCGCCCGAGGTCGCGAAGAGAGACTCTTCGGCCACCACGCCCACCGACGTGCGCCCGTTGGAGAAGGGGATGACCCACAGCCACGCGCCGCTCGGGTGGATGGTCACCCAGATGTCGCCGGCGGCCTCGCCTTCGGGCCGCAGATCGCCCTCCACGTGGAGGTAGCGCGCCGTGCGCGTGGGCAGGTCGGCCGGGGCGTCGAGCGACAGCGCCTTCGCGAGCACGCGCCCAGGCCCGCTCGCGTCGAGGACGAAGCGCGCCCGCACCTCGAGCTCGCGGCCCGTGAGGGCGTCGTGGAGCGAGAGCCTGGAGCGCCCTCGATCGCCACCGAGCTCGACCCCGGTCACCGAGACGCCGAAGCGCACGTCGGCGCCGAGCGCGAGCGCGCCCGTCGCGAGGGTCTGGTCGAAGTCGTCGCGTGGCACCTGGTAGGCGAAGGCGTAGTCACCGGGCAAGCTGCGCTCGAACGCGAAGCGCTGCACTTCGCCCCGGCGGAAGAACGTCGCGCCGCGCTTCACCTCGTACCCGCGCGCCTCGACCCGCTCGAGCAGCCCCGCGTCGCGCAGCAAGTCGAGGCACCTCGGGAGGAGCGACTCGCCCACCACGTGGCGGGGGAATGTGGCCTGCTCGAGCATCAGCACGGAGTGGCCCTGGCGCGCGAGCCGCGCCGCGGCCAAGCTGCCGGCGGGTCCGGCGCCGATGATCACGACGTCGACCTCGGTGGGGTAGGGGAGCACGCGCCGAGTATGGTCGGGGTCGTCGGCCCTTTCCACTGGCATCGCCGCCGCATCGCCTCGCGCGTGTGTCGTGGGCCGTCGTTGACGATCGCGTCGCGCGGCGCGACGCTCGAGGTATGTCCCACGCGCGCTCCGCTCGCCCGTTCGCTCTCGTCGCCGCGCTCGCGTGCGGGCCGACCACGCCGCCCGCTGCATCGGTCGCGCCCGCGGCGCCTCCGACCGCGTCGCGAGCCCCGTCGCGCGCGCGTTTCGCAGATGACGTGGCGCTGCTCCAGCGCCACGGCGAGGTCGTCGTGCTCGAGAGCCCCTCCGGTGGGCGAGTCGCCGTGTCGCCCACCTACCAGGCGCGGGTGATGACGAGCGCCGTCGGGCCCGACGACGAGAGCCTCGGCTTCGTGCACCGCGCGTTCATCGAGGCGGGCAAGGCCGGGACACAGTTCGACAACTACGGCGGCGAGGACCGCTTCTGGCTCGGGCCCGAGGGGGGCCAGTACGCGCTCTACTTCGCAAAGGGCGCGCCCTTCGGGTTCGGCTCGTGGCAGACGCCCGCGGCCTTCCAAGAGGGCGCGTGGGCGGCGTCGAGCCGCACGCCGAGCTCGCTCACGTTCAACCGAAAATTCTCGGTAGAGAGCCGCCTGGGGACCCGCTTCGACCTCGACGTCGCGCGGGAGCTCCGCGTGCTCGCCGCGGCCGACGTACAGCGCCACCTCGGCGTCGCGCCGGCGCCCTCCGTGCGGTGGGTGGCGTTCGAGTCGCGCAACGCCGTGACCAACGCGGGGCGCGCCGCGTGGACCGAGGCGACCGGCCTGATAAGCGTGTGGATCTTAGGCATGTTCGCGCCCGCACACGACGCGAAGGTGATCGTGCCCTTCAACGCCGCCGCGCAGGGCCCCCTCGTCAACGACGCCTACTTCGGCAAGGTGCCGCCGGAGCGGCTCTCGGCGCGGGGCGCGGCGCTGGTCTTCACCTGCGATGGCGAGTACCGGAGCAAGATCGGCCTCGGGCCCGCCCGCGCGCGCAGCGTGGCGGGCAGCTACAGCCCCGGCGCTCGCCTGCTCACGATCGTGCACTACGACAAGCCCGAGGGCGAGAAGCGATACGTGAACAGCATGTGGGAGGAGCAGCGCGAGCCCTTCGCCGGCGATGTGCTGAACAGCTACAACGACGGCCCACCCGCGCCCGGAAAGCCCGCGCTCGGCGGCTTCTACGAGCTCGAGACCAGCTCGCCCGCGGCCGCCCTCCGGCCGGGCGAGACCCTCACCCACACGCACCGCACCTTCCACTTCGTGGGCGAGGCCGCCGACCTCGAACCGATCGCCAAGGCGGTGCTCGGGGTGTCGCTCGCGGAGGTCCGATGAGCGCGGCGCGGGCGCGCGGGATCGCGATCGCCGCAGCAGCCCTCGTCACGCTCGTGGTCGCGCTCGGGCTCGCCGCGTGCGCCTCGCCGCCCGTCGCGCCCGCCGCCCCCGTCGCGCCCGCCGCGCCCGCCGCGGCGCCGGGGCAGTGTGCGCGGTCGGCCTCCGACCCTCCGCAGCAAGCCACCTCCCCAAGGCCGCCGCCGCGGCGCCGCCCGGCCAACGCCTCGCGAACCTCGGCGCGTGCCGGCTCGAGAGCGGCGAGACCCTCCGTGATTGTGTCGTGGGCTATCGCACCTACGGCACGCTCGACGCCACGCGCTCCAACGTGATCGTGTGGCCTACGTGGTTCTCCGGGCGCTCGGCGGCCGTGGGCGCGTTCGCGCGGGACAAGCTCATCGATACGGGGAAATACCACCTCATCGTGGTCGACGCGCTCGCCGACGGCGTGTCCACCTCGCCGTCGAATAGCCCCTCTCAGGCGCGCCTATCGTATCCGAAGATCGGCATACGCGACATGGTGGAGAGCCAGCACCGCCTGCTCGTCGAGCACCTCGGAATACGGCACGTGCGGGCCGTGGCGGGCGTCTCGATGGGCGGGATGTTGGCCTTCCAGTGGGCGGTGTCGCACCCCGACTTCATGGACGCCATCGTGCCCATCGTGGGCAGTCCGCGGCTCACGTCGCACGACCTGCTCTTGTGGAGCGCAGAGCTCCACGCCCTCGAGGCCGACACCGCCTACGCCCAGGGAAACTACCCGGGAGCGCCCATTCTGCGCGCGGTGCTCGACATCCACCAGCTCGCCCTCACGACCCCGGCTTACCGCTCGCGCGAGACGAGCCGCGAGCGCTTCCCGGTGTGGCTCGCCGAGGCCGAGGCCGATCCCGGCTTCGACTGGAACGACTGGCGGCGGCAGCTCGAGGCGATGCTCGCGCACGACGTCACGGCGCCGCTCGGCGGCTCGATGGACGAGGTGGCCAAGCGCGTGCGCGCGCGCGCCCTCGTCGTCGTCGCGGAGAACGACCATGCGGTGAACCCGGGGCCGGCGCTCGAGCTCGCCGGAAAGCTCGGCGCCGCGACCTTCGTGCTGAAGAGCCCGTGCGCGCACCTCGCGCCGGGCTGCGAGGAGGCCCCGGCGCTCCGCGCGGCGATCGACGCGTTCCTCTCGGCGCGCTAACTTGACGCGAGCGTCCCGCGCTCACCGCAGGAAGCGTGGCGGCCCGAGGAGCGTGAGCGAGCCGCGCGCGAACCGCTCGGCGTAGGCCGCGATGCGCTCCTTCTGCGCTTCGCTGAGAAACACCGCGCCCGAGCCGCGGCTGTAGCTCATGAGGTTGTCCTGCTCGGTCGTGTGCGGGTTGCCGAAGAAGTGCCCGAGCTCGTGCGCGAGCACGCTGGGCTTCGCGATGGCCGAGAGCGCGATGTACCGCCGGCGCGTGACCCGGTGCGTCCAGCACACGCCCATACGCATACGCATACGCAAGCCGTTCACCCCGGGCGGCTCGTCCACGTCGCGCAGCGACGCGACCAGGAACACGTGGATGAGGCGGGGCTCGCCGGGCGCCTCCACGATCGCGTCGCCGAGCGCGTCGCGATCCTCGCGGGTCTCGAGCGCCTCCTGCGCGATCGGGCCGCGGCGCCGCTCGGTCCAGCGAAAGTGAACGCCGACCCCAGGTTGAAGCGCGCCGAAGAGGGCCTCCGCCGAGGCGATCTGGGCGTCGATCCACGCGTCGTCGCGCACCGGCTCGCCGTTCGGCTCGGCGACGTGGAGCGCGAGACCAAACGTGCGGTCCTCGGCCCGCGCCGGGGTCGCGCCGAGCGTGACCGCCGCGACCGCCGCGGCCGCCGTGACCGCGCGCGCGCGACGGAGCGCCGTCGCCGCTGTCCCCGCCGTACTCTGCCGGTCTGCGACGCCGCGCGACATTCCGGCAGCGTAGCACCCGTCGCCAAAGGCCCGCCGCCCGGGCGTCGCCCGGCGATCAGCACTTGTTCGCCCGCGCGCTTGGCACTATTCCCACAACGGGTCTTCATGCCGTCCCTTCGAAAGAGCAACTTCGCGCGCCTCGACGGCGAGGTCTTCGACGTGCTCGTGATCGGCGGCGGCATCAACGGCGCCGTGGCGGCCTCGTGCCTCACCGTGCGCGGCGCCGAGGTCGCGTTCATCGACCGCGGCGACTTCGCGGGCTTCACCAGCCAGCAGTCGTCGAACCTCGCGTGGGGTGGCATCAAGTACATGGAAACGTTCGAGTTTGGGCTCGTGCTCAAGCTCTGCGCTTCCCGCAACCAGCTCATCCGCGCCTACCCCTCGACGGTGCAGGAGATCCGCTTCTACACGACCCACAAGAAGGGCTTTCGTCACGGCCTGTGGAAGCTGGTCGCGGGCACGTGGCTCTACTGGCTCATCGGGCGGTTCTTCACGAAGACCCCGCGCCTGCTCTCGCGCGAGCGCATCGCCGCCGAGGAGCCCATCGTGAACCTCGACGGCACCGACGGCGGCTTCGAGTACTCCGACGCCTACCTGCACGACAACGACGCGCGCTTCGTGTGGAACTTCGTGCGCACCGCGCTCGATCACGGCTGCGCCGCGGCGAACTACGTCGAGGCCGTAGGGAGCGAGCGCGTGGGCGACCTGTGGGAGACCCGGGTGCGCGACCTCGAGACCGGCGCCGAGAAGGTCGTGCGCTCGCGGGTGGTGGTGAACGCGTGCGGCCCCTTCGTCGACGAGGTCAACGCGAAGAACGGCGTCACGACCGGGCACCGCCACGTGTTCTCGAAGGGCATCCACCTCATCGTGCGGAAGCTCACGCACGGGGGCCGCGTGCTCACGTTCTTCGCCGACGACGGGCGCCTCTTCTTCGTCATCCCCATGGGCGTGCGCACGTGCATCGGCACGACCGACACGCGCGTCACCTCGCCGCACGCCCACGTGACGGCGGAGGACCGCGCGTTCGTGCTCTCGAACATCAACAAGCGCCTGAACCTCCCTGAGCCGCTCACGGAGGCCGACATCGTGGCCGAGCGCTGCGGGGTGCGCCCGCTCGTGGTCGAGAGCGCCGGCGGCGACACCACAGACTGGCTCCAGCTCTCGCGCAAGCACGCGATCGAGATCGACAGCGCCAAGCGGCACATCTCGATCTACGGGGGCAAGCTCACCGACTGCTTGAACGTGGGCGAGGAAATCGCGGCCGCGTGCCAGCAGCTCGGCGTCACGCTCCGCTACCCCGAGCACGTCTGGTACGGCGAGCCCAGCGGTGAGGTGCGCGACACCTTCTTCCACCAGGCGGAGCTGATGGAGCTCGACGAGCTCACGTCGCCGTCGTCGTCCGAGAAGCTCACCACGCGCCTGTGGCGGCGCTACGGGGCCGCCGCGCTCCCCATGCTCGAGGACATTCGCCGCGATCCGCGCATGGCCGAGGTGCTCATCGAGAACGCCGAGTACCTCCGCTGCGAGATCGAGCACGCCGCGAGGCGCGAGATGATCGTGCGCCTCGAGGACTTCCTCCGGCGCCGCTCGAAGATCTCGCTCGTCGTCAGTCACGAGACCCTCCGCGAGGCCGCGGGCCTGAAGGAGGCGTGCGAGATCCTCTTCGGCGCCGCGGCGGGCGCGCGCATCGACGAGTATTTCGCGAGCGTCGAATCCACGAGAGCGCGCGACGAGGCCGAGGACTCCGCGCCCGCGCCCGCGCCCGCGAGCGCGCCCGCGTAACGTCAAGCAGGTTGACCAGCGGCCCCGTTGCGGCCCGGGGAGGGATCGCGCATCGTGGGGCATGCGCAGGATCGGCCGTCGCCCTTTTCTCCTCTCGGGGCTCGCCCTCGCGGCGTGCGGCGGGTCGGTCGCGAACACGCCCGACGCCTCGACCTTCGACGCCGGGGCGCCCGCGCCGCCACCCACGCCCTCCTCGCCGCCCAGCTTCCCGCCGAGCGGCCTCGACGCGGCCCCGCCGCCGCCGCCCGAGGAGTGCGGCGACAAGAACCCCTCGGCCGGCCTCGCGGCGCTCACCGGCCTCGCGCAGGCAGAGCCCACGCTCCCGCGCCTCTACTCGTTCACCACGAAGGCGCAGGCCGACGGGCTGCGGCGCGGCGATCCGTTGTTTTCGAAGACCACGACCGACTCGGGCCACCGCGGCTACTTGTTCGACGTGCTCGAGGCGCGCGCGAAGACCGGCGACTCGGTGGCCTCGCTGCTCGCGGGGCCGCGCTTCGAGACCGGGCGCTTCGCGTGGCCCTTCCTCGCGGGCACCCGCGTGTCGCCCGAGCGCTACGGCGACGAGATCGTCGCCTTCACGTTCAAGCCCGACGCCCTGTTCGTGACGGTGTCGGCCCAGCAGCGGGCCTATGCCTTCTATGACGCGCGCGGCGCGAGGGTGCCGGACGCCACGGCGCTCGCGGCGCCCGAGCGGCTCGCGGCGTTCCTGTTCATGAACGACTCGATGGCCGTCATGGACTCCGTCGGGAATCCGTTCAGCTGCGGCGGAACGATCGACGTGGGGCTCGTTTATCGCGAGTTTTACCTGGGAAACCTCGGGATGATCGCCGAGTGGAGCCTCGGCACGCAGGCCATCGTGGATCGCCTCGCGGCCGAGGTGAGCGATCTGCGGTCCCTCGCGCGGGATCTCGACTGCTCCAAGGGGGCACTCGGGCCGAGCTGCGTCACCGTGCTTCGGAAGTGGATGCGCGTCGGCACCACGCGCGCCGACAAGCTCATCGCGTCGATGGCCTTCGCCACGCCCTTCGGCCGCAGCGGCCTGCGCCCCGCCGACCTCACCCGGCTCGCCGACGATCTCGACAAGCTCCGCTTCCTCCCGAGCCCGCTCGTCGTCACTCCGTGAAGAGGACCCGGGCGTGAGGACCCTCACGAAGGACGAGGCGCTCGCGGCGCTCGCCGAGGGGCGCGCTACGCTGGCGGCGCGGTTCGGCGGGTGCGTGATGTGCGCCCTCGCGGCCCGCGCGCTCACCCCCGGCCTCTTCGTGCGCGAGAGCGAGCACGCGGTCTGCGTGCTCGACGCGTACGCCGCGCGCCCGCGCCACCTGCTCGTGGTGGCGAAGCGCCACCTGACGACCCTCCGCGAGGTGCCGTGGGAGGTGCACGCCGACCTGTCGCGCCTCGCGTGGGAGGGCGCGCGCGTGCTCGAGGCGCGGGGCGCCAAACGCGTGTACATTGCACAGTTGGGCTCGCCGGTGGATCTGCCCACGAGCTACGCGCACGCGCACGTCCACGTGGTGCCGGTCGACGAGGTCGACGAGCGCGCGCGGCCGGCTGTGGTGTTCTCGTGGTCCTCCGGCGTGGTCGTGTACGAGCCGGGGGAGGGCGAGCGCCTCGCGGCCGAGCTGGGCGCGGCGCTCGAGGCCGAGGCCGAACGCTGAGGTGCCGCACGCGGGAGCGCGAAGAGCCACCCGCTCGCCGCGGTCGTCCTTGCGGGCGAGGCCTCGGGGCCCTACACTCGTGGCTCACTTCAAGTTCGACGGGGGCGATCGGTTTCGACGGAGATGACGACTTCCTAGCTGCGTGCCGTGGGTCTCGTGAACCACGTAAATCCTCATGGGGACGTTAATTGCGAACGACAACGCAATCGCTCTCGCCGCCTAAAAAACGGTAGAGCCGTCCGACCCGAAGCCCGTCAGAGCTTCGGCGAGGGCGTCATCGATCTGACTAGCCAAAGCCCGGGTTGCCGGGGCCTACGGCGAAAATAAGCAGGCAAATTGGCTCGGAGAAAGGCTGCTGGCCGTCGCGCTCCGGGGTGAAATTAAACGACCAGATACGCACGTAGAAGCAGCAAGCGCGTGATTTTTCGGACCCGGGTTCGATTCCCGGCGCCTCCACAATGATTCCGGGCACTTGAGCCCCACTTGGGCCGGAAGGTGGCCAAGCGGGGCAATCTGCGACCTGGTTCCGCGCACTTGCGAGCGGTGCGGGAAGGCGCCCCTCGCGCCGGAGGCGCCCGCATGGCCTCGCGGTATGGGTCCCGCCCTCAAAGCCGCGCCGCTCGTCGCCTCACGTGAGACGGCCGAAGAGATCCGCGAAGACGAAGTGTCGGCACCGACCACGGCGGCGGCGGGCGTCGAGGCGGCGGGCATCGACGTGTCCGCGGAAGACCTTCGACGCTGGGCGGAGACCGGCGAATGGCCCGAATCGTTCGCCTGACGCTTCGCTTCCGGGAGCGAATGACGCCGTGCGGCGTCCGGTCCGGTTCGCCAGAGTCCGCGGCCATCGGCGCCACCCTCGCGCACCTCTCGGACGCGGCCACGCTCCCGGGCATGCTCGACGCGATCGCCGTCGTTCCGCCGACGGGTCAAGCGCTCGTGCGGCGCGTGCCCGGGCGGAACCTGTGGCCGTGGTTCCAGGTCGACGGCGACGACGAAGTGGTGCGCGTCGTCAATCTCACCCGGACGCCTCCGGTCCCGCGCGCGTAGGCCGGCCGGAGACGCGTCGAGGGAGACCGGGCGCCCAACCAACCCCAGGGGCACGCCAGCGGAGGCCCGTACGGGGCAACGTCGCGCGGTTCACTTGCCGCCCCGCTTCCCGATCGGCGTCACGTTGCCGCCGCTATCGCCCTGGGGGCTGGCGACGCTTGCGTCTTCCACGCGTGGTCGATCCACCGAGCCACGTATCGACGCACGCCACTACGACGCACGCTCGACTCTCTCTACGCGTTTGGCGGTCTGCCGATCCGGCACTGGACGGTGCCGAACGGGTGAGGTCGGAGGTCGGATTCCCGGCGCCTGGCCGCCTGAAGCTCAGGCCGTCCGACGAGGCGCGTCCCTCGTACTTGAGGACCAGCGTGTCCTCCGCGAGCTGCCGGCTGTCGCGCGCGAACGAGGTCGTCAGCGATTCGGGGTCAGGCCTGCTCGCCTTGGAGGCGCGCCAACGAGCGGGTGATCACGAGCGCCATCGCACCGAGGCTGCCGCATCATCGCCTGCTCGCCAGGTGGGCCGCAGCCTGCGCGGAGCACGTCCTCCCGCTCTTCGCCGCCAGGGCCCCGGACGACGACCGGCCCCGCCGCGCCATCGAGGTCGTCCGGGCGTGGGCGAGGGGCGAGGCCACGGTGGGCATGGCGCGGGAGGCTTCGCCGCACACGCAGCGGCCAGGAGCGCATCCGACGCCACCGCCCGCGAGGTGGCCCGCGCGGCAGGCCACGCCGCCGCCACGGCGCACATGGCGGATCACGAGCTGGGCGCTGCCCGCTTCGCCATCCTCGCGGTGCGCCTCGCGTCTCCCGCTCCGGAGGCCGCGGCGGCGGGCGTGCGCGAGTGCCAGTGGCAGCGCGCCAACCTCCCGGCCGAGATCCGGGAGCTGGTCCTCTCGGATCAGGGGCTTCGCGACAAGCGACTCGGCTCGGTCTTCACCGGCTGATCCGCGGTACGCGGCGCGGGGCTCTGCGTAGAGGACCCGGCGCGCCCTCGGAGGGCCGCCGACCTGAAGCGTCTACTGCGCCTTTTGCGGATAGATGGTCTCGCCGCGCGCCAGCATCGCCACGAAGGTTTGGATCTTCACGGCGCGCGCCGACGCGGTCTTCACGCTGCGCGTGCGATACGCGAGCGCGTACACGTTCTGCTTCGTGAGTTGCTCGAACGTCGCGAGCGCCTCCGGCACGGCCTTGATGGCCGCCGCGAGGTCCTCGGGGATGGTCATCTGACTGCTCGGGGCATAAGCCGAATCCCAGCGCCCGTCCGCCTTGGCGGCCTCGACGTGTCGCTGGCCGTGCTCCGTCATCCGCCCGGCGGTGATGAGGCGCGCGACGTGGGCGCGGTTGACTTGGCTCCACACGCTCCGCGGCTTGCGAGGGGTAAAGCGCTGCAGGAACGAGGCCTCGTCGAACGACTTCTTCAGGCCGTCGATCCAGCCCCAACACAGCGCGACGTCCAGCGCCTCCGCGTAGGTCACCGTGGGGAGCCCAGAGCCCTTCTTGTGGATCTTCAGCCACAGCTCGCGCTCGCTCGCGTGGTGCGTGGCGAGCCACGCCTCGAACGCGGGCCCGTCCTCGAAGCTGCGGACGCGTTGGGGATCGGGAATGACCGGCGCCATCGAAGCCCTTCTTACCATTCGCGAAGGTCGCGCGGGGGCTCGCGGCGCGCAGGGCTGTCGCCGCGCGCTCGGTGGGGCCGCCGGCGCTACCAGCGCGAGGACGCCGCGCCCCAGCCGCCGTGCGTGGTCACTCGACCCGCGATCCACGTGTAGACGGCGCCGTCCAGGCGCGCCCAGAAGTCCTTGTTGGTCGTCGGGTTGAAGCGCGTCTCGGTGCCCACGAGCTTGTGGGTCCCTTCGATGAAGAGCGGCCCGCCGGAGTCGCCGCCGTCGGTGACATGCTTGGTCTTGAGATCGAGCGCGCGGCCCCGGCGACTCGCGTAACGTCGCGGCCAATGACGACGCTGCCACCAGAGCCGTTCCAGGTGTGGACGGATAGCCTCGGCGCGCCGGGGTACCTCCACGGCACGAAGGCCGCCTTGACGCCGGGCGACCTGATCCGGCCCGGTCACGCCTCGAACTACGGCGAGAGGAAGAACGCGGCCTTCGTGTACCTGACCGCCACCCTGGACGCCGCGACGTGGGGCGCAGAGCTCGCCGTCGGAGGCGAACCGGGCCGGATCTACATCGTCGAGCCGACCGGGCCGATCGAGGACGATCCCAACCTCACGGACAGGAAGTTCCCAGGCAACCCGACGAGGTCGTACCGCACGCGGGCCCCGCTCCGAGTCATCGGCGAGCTCGCCGAGTGGAAGGGACACGCGCCCGCGCAGCTGCAGGCCATGAAGGACGGCCTGGCGCGTCTGGCGGAGCAGGGCATCGAAGCCATCGAGGAGTGAGCGACCCCGCGCGATGCGCGATGGCATGGCGCCTTGTCTCTGTCTCGCCCCCACGCTTCGCCGGTCGATAAGTCAGCTCGGCGAGCGGGTTCGCCGCGGCGCGTGATTCCGCGCGTGCCGGCAGATCCGAAGTGCCGCATACTGCGCGGATGCAAAGACGCGCGGTGTCGACGGTCATTCGTGGGGTGGCGCTGGCTGTCCTCGGCGCGGGGTGTGGGTCGGTCGGATCAACGTCCGACGGCGGCACCTCCGACGGCGGTACGTCCGAGGGCGGAACACCCGGCGGCCCCTGCCGGCCCCCCGCCACCTTC
Organism: Myxococcales bacterium; assembly: GCA_016720545.1. Taxonomy (NCBI): domain Bacteria; kingdom Pseudomonadati; phylum Myxococcota; class Myxococcia; order Myxococcales; species Myxococcales bacterium. The sequence continues at coordinate 418,941 of JADKKK010000003.1, read as the reverse complement.
GAAGACGTGCGCCTCCCCGTCGCGGTCGACTACATCGGCGCGAGGAGGGAGGCCATTGACGCGACGACGCCCCAAGGCGACGGCGGCCCACTCCCGGACGCGGGCCTCGTGGCGCAATGGAAAGCGAGCCAGAGCGAGGGTGCGGGCACACCGTGCGGAACGGCGACGGACCCCGCGAAGTGCCAAGCCGCCCTCGCGGCGCTGCGCATCTTGCCCGAGCCCGCCGATCCCGCGTCGTGTCGCCAGAATCAGGCTGGGCCGCCGGAGGGGTGTCTGACGTCCTACATCGTGTTCACGCGGGGAGACACGGTCGGCAAGGCGTCGACGCTCGCCGAGGCGAAGGCGCTCTTTGGACCGATCGACACCCCGGGCGAGGCGTGGCTCATGTCTCGCTTCTTCGGAGGCGGCAGTCCGCTCTGCAGCACCAAGTACCCGAACCTCGTGCCGCGCGCGACCGCGACGGCCACGGGCTACGACCTGTCGTTCCCTTACGCGAACTGCTTCGTCGAGGAGGAGGTCTCGGTGAAGGTCGCCACGGACGGCACCGTGACCCCGGTCGCGCGAAAATCGCTGCCCGCGGATCCGTGCGCGATCGGCCGGCGCCCCGAGGGGCTCGTCGCCCAGCCGGACGCCGCGGGCGCGCCCTCCGTGGGGCGCTTCTTCGCGCGCGCGGCCGAGCTCGAGGGCGCGAGCGTCGTCTCCTTCCGGAGGCTCGCGGGGGAGCTCGCGCGCGCCGGGGCGCCGCAGCGCCTCGTTCGTCGCGCGAAGCGCGCCGCTCGGGACGAGGTGCGGCACGCACGCGTCACCGCGCGGCTCGCGCGCCGCCACGGGGTCTCGCCTCTCCGTCCCCGCGTCGAGGGCGTCGGGGCTCGCGGTCTCGAGGCCCTCGCGCGAGAACGCGGTCGAGGGGTGCGTGCGCGAGACCTACGGCGCCGTCGTCGCGCATGTGCAGGCGACGCGTGCGCAGGACCCCACGATCCGCGCCGCGATGTCCGCGATCGCCGCGGACGAGACCCGCCACGCGGAGCTGTCGTGGCGCCTGCACCGGTGGTCGCTCCGGAACCTCACCGGGACCCAGCGCGACGACGTCCGTCGGGCGATGACCGAGGCCGTGTCGGCGCTTCGGGCGGAGCTTCGTGTCGCGCCGGAGGCCGAGCTCGCGAAGCGAGCGGGGGTGCCGTCTCCCGCGCTCGCCGCGTCCCTCATGGACGAGCTCGAGCGCACGATCTGGGCCTAAGTTTGCGCGCGTCCAAGCGTTCGCCTCGGCTCGGCGGTGCGCGCCGCCGCGCCGCGAGCTGCGATGACTCGCGTCTTCGCGGTAGAGTGGGCCATGGTCGACACGCCTTCGGACGACGGCGCCGAGCGGCGAGGGGGGCCCACGCAGGCGGCTACGGCGCGGGCCGTCGTCGCGGACGCGAGGCTCGTGCGCCGCGTGGTGAAGCGCTATCGGGGAATCACGGGCATGGGCCTCCAGGTCCCGCACGGGCACGTGATCGTCCTGCCGCGCGCCGCCCTCGAGGGCCTCGTCCGTCTCGAGGACCTCGGCGTCGCCGAGCTCCCGGAGAGCGTGATCCTCGTCGCCCGGCCAGACCTCCCGGAGCTCGATCGAGCCCCTGCCGTTTGGCGGGCGGCGTTCCATGGCCACGTGCACGCCGAGCTCGAGAGCCGCGTGCGAAGCGGCGCGCTGGGGAGCGCGGAGCTCAAGGCGAAGATTGACCAAATCGGTCAGACCGAGTTCGACGAAATACGCGCCGTCCTCGAGGGCGAGCACCTCCTGTTTTCGCCAGGGGACGACGCGGAGGCCTATATCGAGTTTGCCGCCTTCTTCCTCGAGCTGCGGCACTTCGCGGCCCAAGACCTCGCGAAGTATTTCCCCACCCTCGAGGACACGGCGCGTGTCGAAGCTGCGCTCGCCCTCGAGCTCGACGCGGCCGCGCTGCTCGCCCGCTCGCGTCCCGCGGGGGCGCCGCCCGCACCGCGCGATGAGCGCGACGGCGAGCCTCGTCGGCAGAGCGGCCGGGTGCTCGCCGGGGACGCTCGCGCGGCGGCCCAAGCCGGGGCGCGCGTCGGGGTGCTCCGGGCGCTCGCCGAACGCGTCAGGAGCGACGGGAACCACGCACGCGCCGCGATCTTGCAGCTCCAGCTGGATACTCCCGAAGCGCGCGCGGGCGCGACCGCCGACCTCTCGACCCTCGCGGCTCGCCTCGTGGCCGCGCTCCGACCCGAGCACGACGACCCGGCGGAGCAGGCGGGCCCGGCGGGCCCCATAGCGGCGGAGTGGGAGCGCACCCTCGCGCCGCTCGCCGAGCGGGCGGCGGGCGCATGGTCACCGCGGTCGCTCGAGGCGAGGGTCCTCTTCGACCTCCAGAAGGCCTGCGTGGAGCATGAGCGCGAGCGCCGCGCGGTCGACGTGATCACCTGGGTGACGTCCGGCTTTCGACGCCGGATCGTGCGTCCGCTGCCGATGGCCACGCGCGTCAGGATCGCGCGCCGCCTCCATCACGCGTTCGTGACCTCGCACCGCGCCGAGATCGGGGCGGGCGACAGGCGCGACCTGGAGACGACCTTTCGCTCGGCCGTCTCCCGCGCTCGAACGAACGTGGAGCGCTCGGTCCTCCCTGTCCTCACAGCGGTGCTCGACGAGGTCGGCTTGCGCCCCTCCAACGTGCCGGAGGAGGTCGCGCGAGAGAAGCTCTGCGCGGAGATCTTGGACCAGATCTTGGAACGGGGATTCCTGGGGCTGTCAGAGCTTCGCGACGCGCTCTCTCGGAGCAACCTCAAGATGGGGAATCTCACCCTCGCCGCCTTGACCGGCGGGGACGCGCTGCTCCGCGCGGATCGGCAGCTGTCGCTTCGCCTCGATGGCGTGTACCGACCCGGCGAGGTCTATCTTCGGGGGCTGCAGAAGGCGAGCGGAGTGGCCTTTGGTACCTCTCTTGGCCGCAAGATCACGTTGCACGCCGTCATCCCCCTGCTCGCGGCGTTCGTCTTCCTCGAAGCTCTCCAGCACCTGGCCCACGGGATAGGCAAGAAAGTCGGTCATCCGCACGTTCCGATTCGCACCACCCTCTCAATGGCCGTGGTGGCGCTCATCGTCTATGGACTGCTTCACAGTCTCCCCTTTCGGCGGGCCGCGCTCGGCGCGCTGTCCTCTGCGGGCTCCGCGGTGCGGACCGTCTTCGTGGGCATTCCCTCGTGGGTCCTCAGCCGCCCCGTCGTGAAGGCCTTCCTTCGCAGCGCGCCCTTCGCGCTCTTCTCGCGGTTGGTGCTGAAGCCGCTCGTCCTCGGGGCGCCCGGTTTCCTGTTCGCCCGGCGTCACGGTCTCGCCGCTCCGGGCAGCGCGGCGGCGGCCGGTGGCGTCTTCGTCGTCGCGGCGCTCTTCTTCGGGACCCCGTTCGGCGCGCGGATGGAGGAGTCGGCGAGCGACCTCGTCCTGCGCGGCATTGGTAACCTTCGGCGCCACGTGATCCCAGGGCTCGTCGCGCTCGCGCTCGATGTCTCTCGGCGCGCCGTCGAGCGCGTGGAGCGGGGCATCTACACGGTCGACGAGTGGCTCACCTTCCGGGACGGGCAGGGCACCCTCGCCGTCGTCATGAAGGGCGCGTTCGGGCTCGTGTGGTTCTTCGTGACCTACCTCGTGCGTGTGTACGTGAACCTGCTCATCGAGCCGCAGGTGAACCCGATCAAACATTTTCCGGTCGTCACGGTCTCGCACAAGATCTTGCTCCCGATGGCCCCGACCCTCCTCGAGGCGATGCGGACGCCCCTCGTCCCTCTCGGGGCCGTCGTGGCGAACACCGTCGCGGGCACCACGGTGTTCCTGCTGCCCGGCGTCTTCGGCTTCTTGGTGTGGGAGCTCAAAGAGAACTGGAAGCTCTACGCACACAATCGCGCCGAGTCGCTCGAGCCTGTTCGGATTGGCCATCACGGCGAGACGATGAACGGCTTGCTCGTGGTCGGCTTTCACTCGGGCACGGTCCCGAAGCTCTTCGCGAAGCTGAGGCTCGCGGCGCGACGTGGGGCGCGCTCGGTGAACGCGCACCGAGAGGGAGTCCGCGAGGTCGAGCGCGGTCTCACGACGTTCGTCGAGCGTGAGCTCGCGGGGCTCCTGCGTCGTGTCCGGCGGTGGACCTCGGGCGAGGTCCTCGTGCACGCGGTGAGGGTCGGATCGAACCGAATCCGCGTCGGCCTCGAGCTGCGCGCGTCGCCCCATGAACAGGGTGAGCGGGAAGCCAGCGACGTGGCGTGGCTTCACTTCGAGGAGCAGTCGGGCTGGCTCGTCGCGAGCGTGGGCGAGCCGGGCTTCTTCGCGGTCCTTTCGCCCGAACAGCGGGCGATCATGGAGACGGTCTTGTCTGGGCTCTACAAGCTCGCGGCGGTCGATCTCGTGCGCGAGCAGATCGAGGCGCTCATCGGAGAGGGGGCCCGCTATGACATCGCGGACGAGGGGCTCATCGTCTGGCCCGAGGAGGGCTTTCGGACGGAGCTCGTCTACGATCTCCGTGGCACCGGCTCTCTCGCGCCGGTCGTGAGGGGGGGCCGCGCGGAGGGCGAGCACCCGAGCGTGACCGCGGAGGAGCTCGTCTTCGCACGCCAGCCCATTCGCTGGGAGGCCTGGGTGAGGGCGATCGAGGGAGACAGCGAGCGCGTGCTGCAGGGACCCTCCGTGCTCTCGGCCCGACCTCGAGCCTGAGCGGGCGATGGCCTGCGCGCTGGATGGCGCCCACCTTCTACACGTGTAGTTGACTCATTCTACAGATGTAGTAGTAGACGCTGAACCCAACATGACGTCGACGCTGGGTGAGCAAGAGCACGAGATCCTCTCCGCCGTTTGGCAGCTTGGCACGTGCACCGTGCGCGAGGTGCACGAGCGAGTCGGCGTGCCACGAGGGCTCGCCTACACGACCATCTCGACCGTCCTCGATCGGCTCCACAAGAAGGGGTTCGTGACCCGCGAGCGGGACGGCAGGGCGCTCGTGTTTCGACCTGCGAGGCCGGAACGCGCCGTGGAGCGCTCACGCGTTCGCGACCTGGTGAGCCGCATCTTCGGAGGCGATCCCGAGCCCGCGGTGGCCAGGCTCGTCGACGCGGTCGAGACGTACGATCCCGCCCTGCTCGACCGTCTCGCCGAGGAGATCGCCGCCCGCCGGAGGAGTCGTCGTGGATCGTGACGAAGTCGCGGAGCTGCTCATCGTCCTCCTGAGCGGCGCGCTCATATGGCTCTTCGGGGCGCTCGTGCCCACTCCGCCGGATGCGGGGGAGCGAGTCGCGTGGCGCCGTCTCTGGCTTCCAGCGCTGCCCGCGTCGCTGCCGTTGTTCGTCCTGCTCGGCTTTGCGGTCGCCGATCCCGAGGGCCCGCAGGGATTGAACGTCACGCGCCTCATCGCCGCGGTGCCTTTTGGACTCGTATGGCTACGCGCGGGCGTGCGGGCCGTCCTCGCGGTGTTCGCCGAGGTCGAGGGGCCGGCGCTGACCGTCGGTCTGTTCCGTCCCACGGTCAAGCTCAGCGCGGAGCTGCTCGCGATGCTGCGCCCCGGCGAGCTCCGTGCCGTGATGGCTCACGAGGAGGCGCACGTCCGTCACTGCGATCCGCGCTGGATCTGGATCGTGCAGCTCCTGACGGATCTCCAATGGCCCTTCTCTCGCCCACGACTCCGACAGCGCGCCTGGCTCGCGGCGCTCGAGCTCGCGCGCGATGACGAGGCCGTCCAGGACCCGAACGTCGACGCGGCCGACCTCGCGAGCGCCCTCGTCAAGGCGGCGAGCCTTGCCCAGGGGCGGACCAGGGCGGGGGCGGCCCTGGCAGACGACGCGACGCTCCTCGAGATCCGTGTCCGCCGGTTGCTCTCCCCACCGGCGCCGCACCCCGAGGGGCGCCGTTCGTTCCTGGCGCCCTTCGCGGTGAGCCTCGCGATCGCCGCGTTCGTCTTCGGGGTCGTCGCGTCCGCGCCGTACGTCGCGATCCTCGCGGGAAGCCCATGAAGCGTCCACTCCTCCTCGCGTGTGGACTCGCCTCGCTGATGTACGCGACCCCCGCGGGGGCTGACCTCGACCCGTCCGCCACCTACGCGATCGAGACCCTGCGGAGCGAAGGTCTGGAGAAGACCGAGCCAGAGACGATCAGCGAGCTGCTGCCGAGGCCGCTGCCTTCGTCGTTCACTGGCGCCGAGCTCGTCGAGCTGCGGCGACGTATCAAGAACCTCGCGCTCTTCGACCAGGTCGAGGTCGACCACACGGGCACGACGCTGCTCGTCCGCGTCCGCAGGAAGTTCACCCTCTCACCGATCTTCGATCTCTCCACGGGCAAGACGCTGGCCGACTCGAAGCTCACGCTCGGTGCGATTCAGCATGACGTGGACGGCCACGGGACGCGCCTGGGTGGAAAGGCGAGCTACAGTGAGCGAGGCCTCAACTTCATCCTCTGGCTCCACGAGCACCCGTACCGCCCGCGCAGCTGGGCGCGCGAGCAGGAGATCTACTACGCAGGCTCCGGCTTCCGTTTCGAGGGTGCGGACGCGCAACACACGTGGCAGCGAAACCGCCTGGGCGCGGAGGTGGAGTTTCTCTCGCCCTCGTTCTACACGACGAAGTGGCGATACGAGTTTCAGCTGAACGCCTATCAAGAGACCCTCACCGGCGCGTCCGGGCCCTCGCAGCCACGCGACGGCACCTACCTCGGTACGACGAGCGAGCTTGTCTATGACCGGTATACCTGGAACGACCTCACTCCCCGGGGCTTCCGCGCGGCGCTCGAGCTGCGGCCCGGCATCTTCGTCGGACCGGCCGAACCTCGGCATGAGCTCAGGGCCAAGGCGATCGCGGGGCTGCCGCTGGGGAACAAGACCGTTCTCATGCTCAATGCGAGCGCGAGCGCGGTGAACGGCGGGAACCCGAACCACAGCGCCCTGCTCGGCAGCCAGGCGGGCGTGCGAGGTCTGCCCGACTCGCTCTACCGGAATCGGTCGCAGGCGTATGCCAACCTGGAGGTTCGACACGCCATCGAGATCGCGCGCCGCTGGTACGTGCAAGGCGTGCTGTTTACGGACGCGGCGGTGTTCGAGCCGATGGACGCGCGCGGAGCCTCCACCCCGGCGATGACGGCGTGGTCGACCGGCGCCGGCCTGCGCCTCCTCCCGACAGCGCTCGTCGACACCCTGCTGCGCGTCGACGTCGCACGGATCCATCACCCGATCGCGACCTGGTTCGCGCAGTTCGGGATCACCCAGCACTTCTAACTAATTCAGTCTCATAGATGGGCGCGATAGGTCTTCACGACCGTCTCCGACGCTGAGCCGCGCCGATCTTCGCTCGGCGGGGCGCAACGGCGCCGTGACGGTGAGCTTCACTCGCCGTGGCGCGACAGCCCGGGCCCGCGCGGCGCGGAGGCCGAGGGGGCGGGCGCCGTAGGGCCGGGAGCGGAAGACGCCGCGTGGGGCGGCGCCGAAGCCGAGGGGGCCGGCTTCGCGGTCGTTGCGTGCGAGGGGACGAGCGCGCGCCCCGCGCTCCCCGGTGTTGTCGCGACGCTCACAGGCGCCGACGCGGTCGCCGGTGGCGGCGTGGCGGTCAGGGGCGCCAAGCTGGGTGGAGGGGACGGGAGGCTCACCGCCGCGGTCGCCGCGCCTGTCCCCGCGGCGTGCGGATCGGGGCCTGCGCCGCCGGGTGCCTGCCGCGACGAATGAAACGCCCAGGCCGAGAACGCCGCCGCGCCAAAGGAGACGACCAGCAGGCCAAGCGCGACCCGGCTCAAGGTCCGCCGAGAGGAGAACCCGGTGCTGCGTCCTGGCACGGAGCGCTCGGTCGCCGCTTCCCCGAGCGGGTCCACTTTCGCGAGGGAAACTTGGGCGAACAGCGCGCCCCCGGTCGTGCCGAGGATCTGCGCGACGGTCGCGGCGCGCGCTTCGGAGCCCGGGGGCCCGTAAGGGGCGAGCGCAGCCGCGAGGGCGCTCACGTCAGGCCATCGACGGCCGGGCTCCTTCTCGAAGCAGCGCGCGACGACGTCGGCGAGGCCGCGCGGGGCGTCGGGGCGGAGCGCCTGAAGGTCGTGGGGAGCGCCCGAGAGAATGAGCGACGCGACCTCGAAGACCGACGCGCTCTCGAAGGGCACGCGGCGTGTCAGGAGCTCGAAGAACACGACGCCGAGCGACCACACGTCGGAGCGGGGATCGACGTTCTTCGCCGCGCGCACCTGCTCCGGCGACATGTACTCGGGTGAGCCGAAGCTCTCGGCCGTCGCCGTCATCGGGCTCGCGCCGCCGATCTCCTTGGCGATCCCGAAATCGAGGACCTTGAGGCAGGGCGCGCCGTCGGCCTTCGTGGTGAGGAACAGGTTCGCGGGCTTCAGGTCGCGATGAACGATGCCCGCGGCGTGCGCGTGGGCGACACCCTCGCAGGCCTGGAGCAGCAGGTCGACCGCCGTCGGGATGTCGAGCGAGGTGCCGCGATGGAGGACCTCGTGCAGGCTCTTCCCCTGCAGGTACTCCATGACGAGGAACGGGAAGCCCGCGGGGTGGCGGCCCGCGTCGAAGACCCTCGCCACGTGCTCGCTCGTGAGGCGGGCGGTCGCCCTGCCTTCGCGCAGGAAGCGCTCCACGAGCCGCTCGTCCTCCGCGAGCTCGGGCAACATCACCTTCAGCGCGAACTGCTTCCCCAGCTGCGGGTGCTTCACGAGGATGACCGCGCCCATGCCTCCGCGCCCCAGCTCGCGCTCCACGATGTACCGATCGGCGAACGTCGACCCCGGCTCGATGAAGTCGCTGATCGACAGCTTCGAAAGCGCGGCAAGCATGACGGGGGGAAGGATGGCACGCGCGAGCCGGCACCGCCCAGGCTTTGTTGTGCCGCGCAGGCCCTCCACGGGGTCCGTTCGCTCACATTCGTCGCGCGCGCCGGCGCCACGTTTGCGCGCTCAGCGCGGTCGCACGACGCGCAGCGGCGTGCCTCTCGACGGGCTGCTACGGCGCGGCGACGATCGCGAAGTATTCGGCGGCCGGGAGCGCCTTCGGGACGACGCCGAGGTCGGCGAGCTGAGACGCGAGCGTGGCCCAGCGGGCCTCGGTCATGACGCCGAGGCCGGCCTTCGCGGTCTCCGCGGTCTCGATGAGCGGGCGCTGCGCGGCCGCGGCCGCGGCGAACGTCTCGGCGTCCATCGCGGTGTTCAGGCGCTGCATCACCGCGTTCGCCGGGGCCGGGTCCTTCAAGTAGGCGCGCCAGCCCTCGGCGGAGGCGGCGACGAAGGCCCGGACGAGCGGCAGCTTCTCCTTCAGCATCGCGCCCCGCGTGACGAGGATGTTCGTGTACGGGTTGAAGCCGGCGTCGGCTCCGAGGAACACCTGCGGGGTCTCGCCCTTCTTCTTCACCGCGAGCGGCTCCGAGGTCACGTAGCACTGCTGCGCATAGGTCGGATCAGCCAGGAACTTGGCGATGCCCCCGTCGTACGGCACGAGCTTCGCTCCGGCGAACCCGAACTTCTTCTTCAGGTACATCCCGAAGGGGAGCCCGGCTCGAGCACGAGGGTGCCGGACTTGAGGTCGGCCAGCGACGCGAGGTACTTGCCCGCGTGCACCATGATGCCCTGCGGCGAGGTCTGGAACGTGCCGAAGACGGCGACGAGGTCCGCGCCTCGCGAGCGCGCGAGGACCACGTCGTCGGCGCCCGCCACCGCGAAGTCGGCCTGGCCGCTCGCGACGAGCTGCACGACCGGCGAGCCAGGCCCGCCGCCGAGGATGTCGACGTCGAGTCCGGCACGCGCGTAGGCGCCGCTCTCTCTCGCGGCGTAGAGCCCACCGAATTCGGGCTCGGGGACCCAGTTCAGCTGGACCTTTACCCTCGTCACCCGCGCGGCGTCGGAGCCCGCGGCGTGTCCCTGAGGGTCCGGCTTCGAGCCGCCCTTGCAGCCGAGCAGGACGAGCGGCATGGCGGCGAGGAGCCCGAGGGCGAGGCGGCGGCGCATACCCACCTACATACCCGATCAGCGCGCTCAGCGCGCGGGCGCGCACCAGCGACGCAGGAGGCCATGCGACACCAGCGAGACCGCCCCGAGCATCGCCATGCCGAGCAGCGAGGAGCAGCCCACCGCCGCGAACAGGAGGTCGGTGCGGAGCTGTCGGTACGAGGTCATGACGAGGATGCCGAGCCCTGGGCTCCCCTCGGAGAAGCCGGCGACGAACTCGCCGACGATCGCGCCGATCACCGCGAGGCCGCACGCGACGCGGAGACCCGTGGCGATCTGTGGGGCTGCCCCGGGCAGCTCGAGCTTCACGAGCACTTGAAAGCGAGAGGCCCGATAGAGCGCGAACAGCGCGCGGAGCGAGGGGTCCACAGCTCGTACGCCTGCGAGCGAGCTCGTGATCACGGGGAAGACCGAGACGATGAACGCCGAGGCCGCGACGGCGCGCGAGCCCACGCCGCACCAGAGCACGAGCAGCGGGGCGATCGCGACGATCGGGACGGTCTGGAGGATCACGGCGTAGGGGTAGAGGCCGCGCTCGATCGTGCGCGAGGAGGCGAGGAGGAAGCCGAACGCGACGCCGAGCACGGCGCTCGCGACGAAGCCGGCCAGCGCGGCCGCCGCTGTGGTGGCCGTCGCCGCCGCGAGCACCGAGGCCTCGCTGACCAGCGCGCGCGCCACGGCGCTCGGCGGCGGGAGGAGGTACGCGGGGATCGCGAGCCCGCGCGCCGCGCCCTCCCACAGCGCGAGGCCCACCGCCGCGGCGAGGAGCGGTGGGAGCACGACGCGCGTCGCTCGCGTCACGCGCCCTCGTCGAGCGCGGCGAGGAGCCTCGCGGCCTCGCGCGCGAAGGCGGGCTCGCCGCGGAGGGCGGCCGTACGCTCTGGCGGTAGGTCGATCGCGGCGTCGTGGAGCACCCGCGCGGGTCGACCGGAGAGCACGACGGCGCGCTCCGCGAGGAACGTCGCCTCGAAGATCGCGTGCGTCACGAACAGGGCCGTGAAGCGGTGCTCGCGCCAGAGCGCGAGGAGGCGCTCGTCGAGGCGCTGGCGGGTGAGCTCATCGAGCGCCGCGAACGGCTCGTCCATGAGCAACAGGCGAGGCCGCGTGACGAGCGCCCGCGCGATCGACGCGCGCATGCGCATGCCGCCCGAGAGCGCGGCCGGGTAGCGCGTCGCCGCGTCCGCGAGCTCCACCTGCTCCAGCGCGGCTGCCACCGCCGCCTCGCGCTCGGAGCGCGGCACACCGCGCAGCTCGAGCGGCAGCCCCACGTTCTCGGCCACCGTGCGCCACGGCATGAGGTGCGCGTCCTGGAACACGTAGGCGATGGCGCGCGCGTGGTCCGGGTCGAGCCGTACGGTCCCTTCGTCGGGCGCGTCGAGCCCGGCGATGATGCGGAGCAAGGTCGACTTGCCGCAGCCGGAGGGGCCGATGAGCGCCACGAAGCTGCCCTCCTCGATGGCGAGGTCGACGCCGTCGAGAGCGGTGACCGTCGCGCGCGTGGCGAGAGTGCCCCCGCCCGTCACGAAGCGCCGGTGCACCCCGCGTATGTCGATGGCCGTGGGCAACCCCGGACCTCGTAGCGCCGCGCGAGGCGTGGCGCAATCTCCAAGCTCGCCGCGCCCGGCCCGCCTCGCATCGCTGCGTTCGCCGCTCCTCGCGGGCGCTCGATGTTCGGTTGCCTCTCCGCCTCGGCCGCGTATGCTTGTACCCACCTTCACTCGCCCCCCCCTAGCTAGGCCTCATGCACAACTTCACCCTGAAGCGTCCGCTGCTCGCCCTCCTCGCCGTCGGCGCGATCGCGCCCCTCGCGCCCCTCGGCGCCTGCAGCAGCGATCCGGCCGCGACCGACGCGGGCCCCGCGCCGACCACGACGACCACGACGACGGCGACGACGACGACCACCACGCCGACCCCCGACGCGTCAGCGACGGCGACGGACGCTGCCACGCCCGATGCACCCCCGCCAGTCGACGCCTCGCCCGACGCTCCTACGGAGGCCGGCGCGTGCACCGACAAGGGCGCGACCGATGTGAAGCTCAACCCCGCGAACAGCGGGACCGACCCCAGCGGCAAGACCTCGATCCAGCTCGTGGACGCGTGCCAGGGGACGAGCGCGCCCCTCCCCTACGCCGGCTCGCGCGTGCGCTTCACTCCGACCACTGGCGTGAACCACTACCTGCTCGTGACGTCCACGAACCCCGCGGATTTCTACAAGAGCGCGAGCGTCGTCTACAACTTCCCCCCCGGCGTGCGGACCGACACCGACGTCTCCGTGTTCGCGAAGACGACCATGGGGTCCTTCGACGCCACCTACAACGCCGCGAAGGCCCATTTCTACCTGGTGATCAACAGGGCCGAGCCCACCTGCGACGCGAGCGGCTTCGTCGTGACGATCCCGGGCCACCCGGAGGCCGTGGTTCAGTACGCCGACTCGGGCTCCTTCAACCCGAACCTCGCGCTCACCGCCAGCGCCGGCGATCGCGGCGCCAACGTGTTCATCTCCAATGTCACGCCCGGCACCGGGCTGGTAGAGTTCGCCGGCGCGAAGGCCGGCTGCAAGCTCACCGGGGTGGCGTTCCCGGTGCCCTTGAGCGCGAACAAGTACCCCCTCGTGGCCGACACCGTCACGCGCGCGGTGATGAACACGTCGCTCTAGCTAGGAGTGTGTCGGGAAAAGACCAACGCCACCCGACCGCGACCCCGACCCGCGACCCCCGACCGCGACCCCGACCCCCGACCGCGACCGCGACCCGAAGCCGCGGGCGGCGAGCGCGAACCCTCAGCGGCGGATGAGGCCCGTGAGGAGCGCCACCAACCGATCCCCGAGGACGACGCATCGGTCGGCCGCTTCTTGGGTGGCGTCCCCCGCGTGGGCGGCGATCTCCACCGCGGCGACCGCTTCAACCGCTTCACCACGGGCGATGGCGAACCTGGAAGTGAGGCCCGCCCGCGGAGGCCATCGCAAAGCGCGCGGAGCGGGAGCGAGAGGCGGCCGAGAAAGGGAAAAAAGTGACCGGCCCCAAGCCTGAGGTGCCGGACCCGGAGCAAGCGGTCCCGGAGCCGAAAGCGCAGCGACTAGCTTAGCTAGCTAGAGCGCTACCCGGACCGGGTCGCGGTCGCTCGCCTCACGCGAAGACGCGAAAGGTCTCGACCGCGGGCGCGCGCTCAGTTCACTTCCCAGCCGACTCCCAGCTTCACGAGGAGGAAGCCGTCGACCTCGTTGCCCTTGACGAGATAGTTGAAGTACGTCGCGCCCTGGAGGCCTAAGCTCAAGATGAGCCCGTTGCCCTCGGGCCGGTGGCGCGCCGGGACCGACGTGAGGATACCGACCTCGCCGTACGGGCTCACGTTGCCGAAGCTGAACTTGCCATTGATCTCGTCGAAGTGGAGCGACGTGCCGCCGAGCAGGTAGCCGGAGATTGGCCGCGGCGAGCCGTAGTACGCGAGCCCCGTGCCCCAGCCGAACACCTTGCGATCCGGCGCGAGGATCGCCGTGCCTGACGTGTGCACCGCGAACGGCAGCGGCCCCCCGTCGATCCACTTGACGGTCTTGGCGTCCACCCCGATCGCGGTGTCGACCGAGAACACCTGCCCCGAGTGGCCGTCGCGCGCGGCGAGGTTGTACGCGGCGCCGGTCTCCGCGCGCGTGAAGCCGCGAATGCAGCCCGTGAGCAGCATGGGCGCGATGGCGCCGAGGAGCAGGTGGGCGCTCGCGCGCGGCGTAGCCGGACGCGCCGCGCGTGACCGTGACGAACCCGGGAGGGCAGGCGAGAGACCCATCGAGCCGTCTCTATAGGCCACAATCCGGCCGAGCGTGAGGAGGAACGCCCGCGCGAGGCGGCCCCGGTGGCAGGCGTGCGCGGACGGTGGGCACGTGCCCAGGTCCCCGGCGGTCGTGTCCGCGGCGGCGCCCCGGCGCCCCGGCGATCGGGCTGCGAAGCCCGCAATTCTCGCGGGGGCCCGCGCGGGGCGGCGTACTCTTTGCGGATGGATACGTCCCTCGTGCCAGAGATAGGCTCGGTCCCGCCGTCTCTCCGGAGCTTCCGCCTCACCTGGGCGGAGTCCATCGTGCGCAGCGCGAGCCAGGAGCCGGCGCTGACGGCCGCGTTCGCCGCGAAGCACGCCCGCCTCCTTCACTTCGTCGACGTGCGCGACGCGGCCGAGCTCTCGGGGCCGATGGGCCGGGTCCCTGGCTCTTTCTCGGTGTGCCCCGAGGACCTCGGACAGGTCGTCGAGGCGCTCGATCGCGACGACCCGGTGCTCCTGGTCGACCGCGCCAACGAGCGCGCCCCCGCGCTCGCGAAGGCCCTCGAGGGGCGCGGAATGCGCTTCGTCGCCTACATGTGGGGCGGCATCTCGGAGTGGCGCTCTCGGGGCTACGCGACGACCCGCGCGCTCCCCCTCCGCCTCGGCAAGATCGCCCGCATCGCTCCCCACTTCGAGGCCGAGCGTCGACGGCTCTCCCTGGAAGACATTCGCGAACACCTCGGCGATCCGCGGGCGATCCACCGGCAGAAGCTCGGCGCCCTGCTCATGGGCGGGCACCTCTCGTGTGTCGACGGGCGTGACCACGGGGCCCTCTGGGGCACGCCCGGCGGCGACGGCGGCGAGATCCTCCTCGCGCTCTCGGCGCTCGAGAGCCTCCGCAAGCGCGCGATGACCGAGGCCGAGGTGGGCGCCGTGCTGGAGGCACGCCTCGACGACTTCGGGGCGTGTGGCCTGCACACGGACACGACCGCAGGGAATAGGACCATCGCGGCGGCACGCGCCCACCCAGACCTCGCGCGGCACGTCGAGGGCATCTCCGAGACCTGGGAGTGGCGGAGGTTCTTCACGGCCCCCCCTCCCGAGGCGGTGCCGCATCTGCTCGACATGCTGTCGACCCCCGAGCTCCTTGGCTGTGGCCATCTCAAGTTGTCGATGCTCCACGCGGACGACTACGGCACCCGGCGAGATCTCGTGCGCGCCTTCCTGCGGACGTTCTTCAGCGCACGCTGGAGCGGGTCGACGGAGGCCCTCTACGCGGCGCTCCCGGGGGGGCACGTGGAGGGGGCCGTGCTTCGCGTGAGGCTCGACGACGCGCTCGGACCCTTCTCGCAAGTGCCGCTGATCTCACCCCTCGCCTACGGGACGCAGATGTTCGTGGCCCACCCCGAGGTCGCCGTCGCGACGCGCGGCTTCACCGTGAAGCTGTTGATACGCCTGGGCCTCGTGGAGGCGAAGCTAGCGGCGGCGCTCACCGAAGAGATCAGTCAGCTCGCGTCCGTGCAACTTGCACGTACATTGTTCGTCCTTGGAAATGGCCTCCCCATCTTCGACGTGTGGTTCGACGGCTCGGGGGATTTTCGCGTCGAGTGCGCGGGGCAGGTGGGCTGACGAGCCCGGCGCGGGCTGCTAAGCCCGTTGATACACGGGCCGATGCCGCCACGCCCGCGCGGAGCCGCGCCACCTCGCGAGCTGCCGCCGCTCAGAGCCAACGGTGGAAGGTGATCTCCTCGTAGACGGGGCGGAAGCCCGAGGTGATCGTGGTGCGCGCGGAGGGGTGATTCCTGCTCGCGAGGCCCGTGTCGAGCCACGTGGAGCCGAGGGTCGACATGAGGTACATGCTCCCCTGGAACATCGCCATGCCGAGCCCCTTCCCGCGCGAGCGGGGCTCGATCATCATGAGGTGGGGCTGGCCGTAGTTGTGGCCCAGATGCTTCGAGAGCGAAGGCTGGAACCGGTAGACGATGCCCCCGATGACCTCGCCCTCGTCGAGGACGACCATGACGGGCTCTTTGCGCCGAAGGCTGGTCTTGAACCACTCCCGGTACATGTCGTCGATCCGGGCGCGATCCATGCGCTCGTCGCAGTAGTAGTGGCTGCGCGAGTACTGGTAGCGCCCCGCGAGATCGAGCACCCGCTCGATGTCCGCGTCTTCGATGAAGCGAACGTTGGGACGCTCGAACGACGCCGGCATCTTCGAGTAGTCCATGACGGACCAGAGCGAGTTCTCGTAGTACCGATACCCCTGATCTTCGAGCAGGTGGAGGTTCGCGAGATCGTCCCCGTCCACCCTCGTGACGATGAGCTTGACGCCGCGGCTCGCGAGGAACGCCATGCACTCGTCCATGAGGCGCGCCATGACTCGCGAGGCGCCCGCCAAGTTGTACGAGACCATCCAGGTGATCTTCGCGATGGGGAAGCCGAAGTGGTTCAGGTCCCAGCTGGGCAGCTTGCAGCCAACGGCCAGCGCCAAGCCATCTACGATGTCGCCGAAGAAGACGGTCTCCTCGTCGGCGAGCGCGTCTCTCAGGCGCTCTCGCCGGAACTCCTGCCAGCCCTTCTTGTCCGTCGCAGGGTAGAGCCGATAGTGGTCGTATCGTTCCTCGGGCACGGACGCGAGGAGGGCCTTCACGTAGTCGTCGGGGGCGATTTGCGACGGAAGCTTGAGGCGGTCCGCGCTCCAGTGTTCAGAAAGACCTGCGTCGCTCACTTGCTACCTCTCGAATCGCGCTGCGCAGCGCCGTCGCGCACGGTCCCCGTGGACGCGAGCTGCTCGACGCAGGCGATCTGCGTCGACTCCATGTGGGAATAGGACCAACCCAACTTCACGAGATCTCGTTCCTCAGATGTTGTCCTTCGACGTGTACTTTACGTAGAAGCTCATCGGAATGAGCTCGAGCTTGGCGAGCATGTAGAAGAACGGGCGCCCCCTCTCGAAGACGGTCTTGTACGTGTCGTATTCACGATACCCGTGGAACGGAAGCGTCATCAAGTCTTCGAATTGGGCCTGGTCGAACCCCCAGCGCTTCATGATCATGAACACTTGGTCCATGGAGCAAGGCGGAGGTCCCTCGATATCGGCCGCCGCCTCGTCGCGGCCCAGGAGGCCCGAGCGAACGTGCGCGGAGTGCCCGACGATGCGGGCGTCGATGCTCCACCTGCGGGGGGCGAAGTAGGTGTGCCAGAAAGAGGTGATCCGGTTCTCGAGGTGGTGACCGCCGTACCACTTCCAGCCGTAGTCTCGGATGAGCATCTCCTTGACGGCCGGCTTGTCGTACCGGAGATACCAGAGCGGTCGTACCTTCCTGATTCGCCGCGCGAGCATCCAGCGGAGTTGGTCTTTCAACCAGAGGCTCGGATACGTGTCGAGCTTCACGTTTCCATGGCGCGTGACGACGCTCTGGACGTAGCGAGCGTCCATGTAGAGCCAGCCGATGGGGAACAGGCCCTCGCTCTGGAAGGAGTGGCCCTCGAAGATGAAGCGCGTCCCCACCTCTTCAGCGACGCGATTGAGCACGGTCGCGAGGGCGAGATCGGTCGGGCAGTCGAGGTCGATCGTGCCAGAGCGCAGGAACGCGCGGTAAATCTCGTCGTACTCCTCGTTGTCGACCACGTAGGTGTTGAGCTCCACGTCGTGCTTCTTCAGCACGCTATGGATGTTCTCCACCGCGATGGTGGAGTTCCACGTGTTGTCGTAGTGAACAGCGAGCGGGCGGAGGCCGCGCTCCTTCGCGAGGTGGATGAGGTACGACGAATCGGCGCCGCCGCTCACCCCGACCACCAGATCGTAGGGTTTTCCCCGGCCCTCGTCCTTGATGCTCTGCACGATCTCCGAGAACCGGCGCGAAGCCGCCTCGGAGCCGGTCTGGTACTCGGCCTCGAGCTTGTCGTGCATCGCGCAGTAGTTGCAGACGCCGAGCTCGTCGAACTTAATGGACGGGAGATCCTCGCCGTACAGGCAGCGCTTGCAGCGCTTGAGCTTCTTCCCCTCCTCGGTCAGCCGGTCCCAGCGGTTCAGCCAGGCCTTTTCGTCGAAGAAGATCGCGCGGTCTTCTTTGGTGCGGGGGAGTTTCGAGGAGATCACAGAGCTCTTTCTGGGTGGCGTGGGCGTGGCTCGGAGGGCCGAGTGGCCGGGCCGAGGTTACACCAGCCCACCCCTGGCTGCCTAGAGCACCGAACCGCTTGATTCGGTCGGCTTTCCGCCGATTTGCGTCGCCGCGCTTCGACGCTCCTCCTCGGCAGCTACCCGAGTTGCTCGACGAGCCAGAGGCTCGGCGGCCTCGTCGGAGCGAGGCTTGCCCGAGGCTCGCGCCAGTGGCCGCGGAGCGCTAGCGCCTGGATTCGCGGGAGTCGAGCCCGAGCGGGAAGTCGAGCCGCAGGGCGATCGCCTGGTGTCCGAGCGTGGTCACCGGGCGCCCCGACAGCTCCGCGCCGAAGAACGAGAGGCCCACGCGGACGGCGCGATCGATGTAGCTTGCACCTATCGCGAGGCGGCGCCACGTGGGCAATCCCTGGCCGGCCGTGGGGCCGAGCGGCGCGAGGACGGCCCGCGGGTGCTCCTCGGTGCTGGAGAGCAGCAGCGGCGTGAAGACGCCCTCGAGGTCGAGGGAGACCCGCTGGCCAAGCACGAGCCGCACCTCGGCGCGCGCGCCCGGCCCGAGGCCCATGTGCATGGGGAAGAGCTCGGTCCAGGGGACCGAGAGGGTCTCGTCGCCGAGCGCCGTGGGGTGCACGTGCCCGTTGTGCATGCCGAACTGGAGGTGGGGTCCGCCGGTCGCGCGGAGCTCGACCGCGCCGCCCCGGTTCACCACGCCCTCGGCGGTGATCCCGATCGGGGTCATCACCCAGGTCGACTCGCCGAGCGTGCGCTGGGCGTCGGTGCCCACGCGCTGCTGGATCCAGCCGCCCGACACCTCGACCCAAACCGGCGAGCCCGAGAGGCGCGCGTGGAGCCCCGCGAAGCCGCCCAGCCCCACCCCGCAGCCGCCGTTCGCGCCGAACGAGCCGCACCCCGCGGGCACGCCGACGCCGAAGAGCTGATCGGCCCGGTAGTGGGCCTCGCCGAGCCACGCGAAGCTGCCGCCCGAGACGGTGAGGGCGAGGAGGGTCTCCGAGGCGAGCATCACCGACCACGTGGTGCCGTAGAGGGCGCGCGTGGCGACGTGGGCTGCGAGCCCGCGCGGGTACGGGCCGAGCCACGCCCGCGTGCTCATGAGGGTGCCGGCCTGGAGCATGATCGACCATGTGCCCTCGACCGCCGCGATGGTGGGCGCCGTGTCGAGCAGGTCTGAGCTCGCGCGGGCGCGCTGCAGGACGGTGGAACGGGGCTTCGGCTCGTCGGCGAACGCCCGCTTCTCCGCGCCGACAGTGGCGCACGCGAGGGCGGCGGCGAGGACCGCCACGGGGAAGGCGCAGGCTCGCGTCACGTGGCAGAAGCGTACAGCAAACCGCCGCGGTCAGATCCGTGCCCGAGCGGTCGCCGCGGCGCGCGCGGCGCATGACGTCGGGTGGGGTTTTGGAGTATGTGGCGCGCATGGGTGTGCGAGGGCTGGCGTTGGCAGGGGTGGTGTCGTGTGGGGCGCTCGCGTGCGTTCACATTCCTGACTCGCTGCGGGCCGACTTCCGCGAGGTAGGGCCGGGCGAGCGCTCGAACTTCCGAGCCGGGGCGCACGGCACGGCGAAGGGGCGCGATCTCGTGGGGCCGATGCCGTCGCTCACTCGCGACGCCGGAGAGGGCAGCCCCGACAGCGCAGCCCCGGAGGCTTCTGCGCCGCCCGCTGCATCCGTCGCGCCGGTCGGGTCCGTCGCGGCGCCCGTCTCCCAGCCCGCCGACGGGGGGGGGCGATGAGCCGTCGGCCAGGTCTTGGGGCCCTGGTGCTGGGCGTAGCGGTCCTCGCGCTCGCGAGCGGCTGCGCGATGGCGCGCCCGGTGGGTCGTGTGAACATCATCGACCGGGGCGTGCCCGCGGGGGTGAAGCCGCCCAAGAACAACTACCTCGGGATGCCGCTCCGCTCGGGGCAGATCGTGCTCACCGAGTCGCCGGACGCGACCAGCTACGCGTTCCTCATGCTGCCCGACAAGTTCTACCCGTTCACGCACGCGGCCGTGCTCTCGATCGAGGACGACGAGCCGTACGTGTACGACGTGACCGGCGAGGTGGCGTCGGTGCCGCTCCACTCGCGCATGCTCGACAACATCTCGGGCAAGATGTACCGCCGGCCGCTCTTCGAGTACGCGAGCCCGAACATCCACACCGAGATCTACGATCCGCCACCCGGCACCGACGGCGAGAAAATGGCGGCGTACGCGCGCTCTCTCTACGCGCGCGGCGATGTGAAGTTCGACACGCACTTCGACACGCACGACCACTCGGCGCTCTATTGCTCCGAGCTCGTGGCGCTCTCCGTCGAGGCGGGCGGGGGCAAGCCGCCGCCCGTGGGGCCCGCGAGCAACCTGCCCTCGATCAGCACCATCATGACCTACCTCGGCGTGCCGCGCGGCGAGGCCTACCCGGTGGGGCTCTTCGCCGAGCCGTCGCGCTACGTCGCGGCGCTCGGACCGCTGCCGAACCGCGGCGCGGCGTGGGCGTATTTCGAGGCCAAGCGCGAGGTGTACCGTCGCTTCACCGCCGACCAGCGCATCGGCGCGGTCCTCGCCGTCAGCGGCAACGGCGAGCTCAGCGTTCGGCCCGAGATCCTCGCGTTCGCGTCCGAAGCCACGCGCCTCTTCGACCGCGATCCGGCGCCGCCCCAGCCCGGCGATCCGCGCATCGCGCGGGCCGTCCGCGCGCTCGCCGACCAGCGCTTTGGTCCCTTCCCCGACGCCCTCGACCGCGGCGCGGGCCGCCCGTGAAGCGAGCGCTGGCGGGGCTGTGCCTTCTGGCGCTCGGCCTCGCGCCGCGGCCCGCCCGCGCGCAGGGCGTCGACTGGACGCGCGTGCCCGGCGTGCCGCCCGCGGAGGAAGATCCTCGCGCGTTGCCGAAGAAGAGCACCACGAAGCGCGCGGGGCTCTTCGACGCTTCCAACACGACCGTGGGGCTCGAGGCTGACGGCGGCCCCGTGTGGTACCGCGCGCGCGGCGAGCCGCTGCGCCTAGGCACGGTCGAGCTCGGGGCGGGGCAGACCACCACCGCCGCGACAGAGCACCTCTACCTGGCCGGCTCGCTGCGTACCGTATTTCGCGCCTTCGACTCCAAGACATACCTTTGGACGCTCGTCCAGCTGGGATACGCCAGCGGGATCAAGGCCGGCCCCCTGGAAATGGAGGCCCAAATAGGCCTGGGATTGCTCGGGGTTAGCGCGGCGCGTGGCGAATGGAGCGTCGACATTTTCGCACCCCGCGCGGGGCTCGCTGTCGCGGTGCACACGGGTAGATTTCGTTTGGCTGTGGGCGCGCACACCGAGTACTTGTGGAGACTCTTCGGGATGGGGTACACCGCTCAGGGCCTGACGATCTCATTTCGATTCGACCTGGTCCCGGCCCTGCCGAAACCGGCAGACACCTCGGGGCGGTCGGAGAGTCCTTAAAACGCCAGGCAAGTTTTCGTGAAGAAGAACCTAGGGAGATATCGAATGAACAAGCTCGGACTTTTCGCGTGTGGCAGCATTCTCGCGGTCGTCGTTGGCTGTGGCGCCGGCTACCCCAACGGCTCCGCGTACAACGGCTCCACCATCCCGCACGGCATGGCCCGCAACGAGACCGCGGGCGCGGCCAAGACCGGCGCGAAGAACGGCGAGGCCTGCGTGTCGGGCGTCCTCGGGATCGCGTCCTGGGGCGACGGCTCGCTCGGCGCCGCCAAGAAGGCCGCTGGCGTCACGGACGTCCACTCGGTGGAGTTCCACGGCACCAACATCCTCGGCATCTGGCAGCAGGGCTGCACGGTCGTCAACGGCAACTGAGCCGCTGCGCCGTACGGCAGGTTGAGCCCGCGAGCGATCGCGGGCTCTTCTTTTTTTTGTCTGTCGCGCTCAGCAGCCGCAGCCGAACGTTCGGGGCGCGAGCGAGGTCACCTCGCCGTCGACGGTCTCCGCGGTCGCTTCGGGGAAGTACAGCGAGTAGCCGCGCGCGCTTCGCGAGCCCGCCGCGCGCGCGCCGACCGCGCCGAGCTCGGCGGCGAAGCCGTCGAACACCCGCACGACCGTGAGCTCCCCGTCTTCGGAGCGCCGGAACAGCGCGGAGAGCTGCGCGGAGAAGTCCCCGCACCCCTCGCCTACGCTCGCGGAGACCCACACCAGGGTCTCGCCGCCGACCACGATCGTGCGCACCGACGGGCTCGCCTCGGCGTGGGTGTCCCAGGTGGCGCTCCGCGTGGGGGCGTCGGCGCGCTCTCCACCGAGCGCGAGCTCGCCAGGCCGCGCCGTCGCCCCTTCGAGCGCGCGCACCTCGTCGAGCCACCGCGTCTCGTAGTCGACGCCCACGCGCGTGTGCTCGGGCAGCGCGCGGAAGGCGCGCAGCGCGCGGGACTCGAGCGCGTCGCTCGCGCGCTCCGTCGCCGAGAGCGCGGCGGCATCGTCGACGCGGGCGGCGACCGCGCCGTCGCAGTCGCCCGACACGGCCCGCACCGCGGCCACGAGCGGGTGCTCGGCCGACGGATCGGCGTCCGTGCTGCGCCAGAGCTCGAGGGCGATCGTCTCCGAGGCGAGGCGAGGGCGCGCTCGACCGCGGTCGTCCAGCGCCGTGCCCGACCACCGCGCGTAGTCTTCGCCGTCGGGGTAGACCCGCTCGAGCAGCGAGATCTCCCCGAGCACAGCCTCGCACACGGCGCCGCCTTCACCGACGAGGCGCACCCGCCGGCCGACCAGCCCTCGCGACGCGGGGGCGAGCCTCCCCACCGCTACCGCGCGCTGGGCCGCGAACGCACCCTCGGTGTCGGTCTCGACGAGCCGAGGCGGGCCCTCGGCGAGCGCCCCGCCGGCGTCGTCGCGCGCGCCACTCGCCTTCAGCACCACGAAGGCGCGCTTGCCCGCGTGCACGACCGGGAGCGTCGCGGGCTCGGCTCCGGTGAGCTCAGCCGCTGGCGCGGGCGCGACGTCTGGAGCCGCCGCGTCGGCCTCGGCCTCTCCGCGCGCTTCGGTCGCGGTCGCCTCGGGCTCGACGGACGGCCCGCCTTCCGGCAGCGACGCGAGCGAGCACGCGAAGGTGGAGACGAGCACGAGGGCGAGGGCGGCGTGTTTGTGCATGCGCCTCCATGAGCACGGCGAGTGCCAGGCGAACGGCGCGCGCGTGAGGCTCCGCAAGTGTTTGATGTGACAGGGTATTGTCGAGTCTTGGGGCCCGGGGTTCGCGCGCGCGGTGACCTCCTGGAGACACGCCCGGTGGCCGCCATCGCACGCCGGGCGCTCCCGCGCCGCGCTCGATGGCCGCGTTCCGTCCGCCCCCTCGTCGCTCGGGGACCCCAGACATCGGCGCCGTGCGAGCAAGAGCGATCCGGCGCGACTCGCGCTCGCAAGCCGGAGGGGCGAGCTCCGCTGCATGACGAGCTGGTCTTTCCACGCCACACCCCTGAACGGAGAGCGCGCGTACGTACCGCTTCCGAACATCCCGTGTACGGACTTCGAACACTCGAATGGTTCTCCCTCGTAAGCCAAGCGTGATCGGCGCGTGGATCGACTTGGCGCGCTTCGTGCGAAGTCTCGCAGTAGCGCTAGTCATTCACGAAGGTGCTCGTGATTGCTGAGCTCGGCGATCGGCGTTCGCGCGGTGACCTCGTGGAGACCGTGGAGACACGCCCCGAGCCCAAGGCGAGGTGTCGTCCATGAACGGTGGCCGCCATCGCACGCCGGGCGCTCCCGCGCCGCGCCGCGCGAGGCCACCATGGACGGCCGGTCGGGTCTTGCGTACGTTTCGGGGTCCATTTTTGGAAGGGGAGACACCATGCCGAATGCATTCGTTCACATCGAGCTCAACACCTCCGACCTCGCAGCCTCGAAGAAGTTCTACAAGGGCCTCTTCGCGTGGGAGTTCACGTCGCCTATGCCGGGCTACACCATGCTCGGCGTCGGCAACGGCCCCGGGGCTGGGGGCGGTATGGGCCCGAACCCGACGCCCGGCGCGCCGAAGCAGTGGTTGCCATACGTGCAGGTCGACAGCGTGAAGAAGACCATCGCGAAGGCGAAGAAGCGCGGCGCCACGATCCTGGTCGAGTACCAGCCCATCCCCAACATGGGGGCGCTCGGCGTCTTCCTCGATCCCTCGGGCGCGGCGCTCGGCATATGGGAGCAAGCCGCGCCGGCGGCCGCGCCGAAGAAGGCCGCCGCGCCGAAGAAGGCCGCCGCGCCGAAGAAGGCCGCCGCGCCGAAGAAGGCCGCGCCGAAGAAGAAGGCCGCCGCGCCGAAAAGGAAGCCCTGATCGGCGCGCTTACTGCGGGTTTCGGTGAGAGGGGGCGCGACTCTGTGCGATGCTCCGGCCGCCCATGAGCGACGCCTCCTCTCTCGCCCGCGCCCCGCGCGCGTGTGCCCACTCCGTCTCGCCTTCGTCTCCCGTACCGCGTCCCGCCGCCTCGCGCGGCGCCCCCGCTCCCACCTGGGACCCTCGCTCGTGAGGGTGCTCTTCGTCGCCTCGGAGGTCGCCCCCTTCGCGAAGACCGGGGGCCTCGGCGACGTGGCCGGCGCGCTGCCGCAGCGGCTCGCGGAGCGTGGTCACGACGTACGCGTCGTGATGCCGCTTTACCCGCGAGTGCACGCGCACGCGCCCGACCTCACGACCGCCGTGAGCGAGCTCTCGATCGAGCTCGGCGGCACGCGGGTGATCGTGTCGATCCTCGAGGGCGTGTTCCCGGGGACCCGCGCGCCCGTCTACTTCGTGCGTTGTCCGGGGCTCTACGACCGCCCCTCGATCTACACCCAAGACGCCGACGAGCACCTTCGCTTCATCGTCTTGTCGTGGGCGTCGCTGCTGCTCTGCCAGCGCCTCGGGTTCGCGCCCGACATCGTCCACGCGAACGACTGGCAGACGGCCCTCTTGCCGTTGCTCCTGAAGACCGCGTTCGCGTGGGATCGCCTCTTCGAGCGCACCCGCTGCGTGCTCACGATTCACAACATCGGCCACCAGGGCTCCTTCGACGCGCGCATCTTGGGGGAGACGGGCCTCGGCGCGGCCGCCCACCACTTCCACCAAGACCAGCTCCGCGAGGGGCGCATCAACTTCCTGCTCACGGGCATTCTCTACGCGAACGCGCTCACCACGGTGAGCCCCACGTACGCGAAGGAGATCCAGCGACCGGAGCACGGCGCCGGGCTCGACGCCTTCCTGCGTGAGCGCGAAAACGTGCTGTTCGGCATCCTGAACGGCGTCGACGAGAACGACTGGAGCCCCGAGACCGATCCGCACCTCGCCCAGCGCTACGCGATCGACTCGCTCGAGGGCAAGGAGGTGTGCAAGCGCGACCTCGTGCGCTCCGCGGGGCTCAGGTACCACGCGCACGTCCTCGTGTTCGGCATCGTGTCGCGCCTCGCCTGGCAGAAGGGCTTCGACCTCTGCTTCGGCGTGCTGCCTCGCGTGCTGGCGCGTCGCCCCGTGCAGCTCGTGGTGCTCGGCACCGGTGAGCCGAAATACGAGGAGTTTTTTCGCGGTCTCTCCCGCCGGTTCCCGAACCAGGTGGCCTATCGCGCGGCGTTCAGCGAGCCTATCGCGCACAAAGTGGAGGCCGGCTCCGACTGCTTCCTCATGCCCTCGCGCTACGAGCCCTGCGGTCTGAACCAGATGTACAGCCTGCGCTACGGCACCCCGCCCGTCGTGCATCGCACGGGCGGCCTCGCCGACACGGTCACGGCCTTCGACCGACGCAGCGGCGAGGGCAACGGCTTCGTGTTCGATCACTTCGATGAGCCCGGCTTCGCGTACGGCGTCGACCAGGCGCTCCGCACCTGGGGCACCGGCCGCGGTGAGGACCGCGCGCGCTGGCGGAGGCTCCAACAGAACGGCATGCGGCTCCGCTTCGGGTGGGCCGAACGCGTCGCGAGCTACGAGCGCATCTACCGCAGCATCCAGCCGCCGAGCGAGTAGGCCCAGCGTCGGAAAGGCGACCTATTTAGGCGCCGGGCACCGCTCCCACCGCGCCGCGCGGGATCCTGATAGGCTCCCGCGCAATGGATCTCGCTGCCTCCTTCCAAGACGCCCAGGCCCGCGTGAAGACCCTCACTCAGGCCCCCTCGAACGACCAACTGCTTGAGCTCTATGCGCTCTACAAGCAGGCCTCGGCGGGCGACGTGACGGGCTCGCGCCCCGGCATGATGGACTTCAAGGGGCGCGCGAAGTTCGACGCATGGGCGGCCAAGAAGGGCACCTCGAAGGACAGCGCCATGACGGCGTACGTCGCGTTGGTCGATCGCCTCGTCAAGTAGGCGTCGGATCGGCGCGCCTCGCCGCCGCCCTCGCGTGGCTGGCGAGGGACACCCTGGAGGCGTAGCCGCGTGACCTCGGACGCTTCCCGTGCGCGAGCGCGCGGCGCCTTCGGGGCCGCGTTGTGTGTATGTTGCACTAACATGTTGCCCGCGCGGCTCGCGCGCCGCCCCGGGTTCGGGCTGCGGGGGCTGCGGGGGGGATGGCGTCATGCGCCTCCACGTGAGGTCGTGCGCTCTCTCTGCTCGACGATCCGCCCGAAGCCTGGGAGAGTCGAGGGATGAGGTTCGCACGGCTCGCGCTCTTGGGGGCGCTCGCACCCTTCCTGATACGCTGCGGCGGTGACGACCCTGGCGCGTCCGGCGACGGCGGCGCGCAGGGGGCCGACGCGCCCACCGCCACGGCCACCGCCACGGCCACCGCGACCGGCACGGGCACCGCGCCCGGCGACGACGGCGGGAGCGGCTTACCCACCACGACGCCCGGGTGTGGTGTGGCGGCGAAGCCGAGCCCAGCCGCCGGCGACAAGAAGACCGTCGACGTGGGCGCGGCGAAGCGCTCGTACGTGCTCTACGTGCCCGCCGGGTACGACCCATCGCGCGCCTACCCCGTGGTCTTCGTGTTCCACGGGATCGGCGCCAACGGCACGCAGATGTCCCAGTTCGTAAAGATGCAAGACTACTCCGCGGGCAACGCCATCGTCGTGTTCCCCGACGGCGCGGGCGGGCGTTGGGACATCGAGGGCGAGCAAGACCTGCTCTTCTTCGACGCTATGCAGAAGAGCCTGGGCGCCACGCTGTGCGTGAACCCGCAGCGGGTGTTCGCGCTCGGCTTCAGCTACGGCGCGTACATGACGAACCACCTGGGCTGCAGGCGTTCGTCGGCGGTGCGCGCGATCGTCGCCGCCGACGGCGGCTTCGCGGACAAGGAGAGCGGGTGCGGCAAGACGTCCGCCCTCGTCTATCACCGCCGCGAGGACGACGACGAGCCGGTGGCGAACGGCGTCGCGGCGCGCGACAAATGGATCGCCATCAACGGGTGCTCCAAGGCCTCGAAGCCCGTCACGCAGTGGGGGCTCGACGCGAAGGGCTGTGTCGCCTACGACGGCTGCCCCGGCGCCGCGCCCGTGCTCTGGTGCGAAGACACGGCGACGAGCCCCTACAAGCACGATCTGCGCGACGTGTACCGAGTGCCCATGTGGAAGTGGATGGAGCACTTCTGAGCGACCCGGCGGGGAGCGCGGTACCGGCCGCCCCGCGTTCCCCCCCGAGCGCAGCGCGGCTACTCCGCGAACATTTTAATGCCGGAGGCCGCCGCGAAGGCCATGCGGTGCGCCTCGGCCCAGTCGGGATGGCGCACATGCACCCACCCGTCCGACAGCAAGGTGTTCTTCCAGTTTCGACGGGGGGTGCCGGGCCGGAGCAGCTGCTCGTCGGTCACCCAGTCGCCGCACGCGCGAAGCCACGCGTCGAGCCCCTCGATGCGCGTGATACGCCCCTCGCCGAGCGCGCGCTTGAACACGATGCCCGCGTTGTACTTGCGCTTGGTGCTCGCCTCGAAGCGCCCGTAGCAGACCACGCGCGCCCACTCGCGAAACAGGTCGATGTCGCACGTGTAGTTCATCTGGTCGACGAGGCACGCGCCGCCTGGGCGACACCCGATTTCGCCGAACACCGCCTCGCCCTTCGAGGTGAGGTACCACTCCATGTGCGTGAAGCCGTCGTCCATGCCGAGCGCGCCGAGCACCTTGCGGCCGAGCGTGACGCCCCCGCGGAGGCGCGGCTGGTACATGTCTTTCACGGTGATGATGACCGGGCTTATCCACTCGACCGTGCGCATCTCGAGCGGCTTGGGGAGATAGGCCGCGATGTTCTCGAACGCGGGGCGCCCCTCGATGCAGACGGTGTCGAAGGTGAACTCCTCGCCTTCGATGAACTCCTCGCAGATGCACTCGGGCACGCCGCGCATGCGCGGGATGAGGTCGTCTAGCTCCTTGTCGGTCGTCGCTTTGTAGGTGTTGGCGCTGCCGGCGCCGTCGATCGGCTTGACGATGAGCGGATAGCCTATCTCCTCCGCGGCGGCGCGGATCTCGCGCTCCCCACGCACGCGCCGCGACCGCGGCACGCGGAGGCCCGCCGCGCGGACACGGTCCTTCATGAGCTGCTTGTCGCGGAACCCGCGCGCGGTGTCGACGCTCATGCCGGGCATTCCCCAGCGTTCGCGGAGCCGCGCCGCGGTGACGACGAGGGGCTCCCAGTTGGTCACGACGCGATCGATCGATTTCCCGCGGAGCCACCGCGACACGCGCGCGATGACGTCGTCCTCGTCCATGATGCGAGGCACCTGGAGGTAGTCGCGCAGGTAGGGACGCAGCGAAGGCGGCACGGCCTCGCGCGGGGTGTCGGCGACGCCGTACACCTCGGCGCCCACCTCGGCGAGCCCGCGCGTGTACTGCTGCATCTCCGGCGGATAGAGGGGCGCAAGGAAGACGACGCGCATCCGGAGGATGTACCACGGCCGCGGTCGCGCGGGGCCGGCCGATGAGGCAGACCGCCACGCAACCTCTGCGTGTCCGAGACCGCGACTCGCGCGAGCTCTGCGCCCGGAGCGCCGGCGCGGCGGACGGCGGGGCCGCCTCGCACGGAGGCGGTTGACGCCGCGGCCCTCGGCGGACCACCCTGCGCGCCATGCCTCGCAACATCGTCTTCGTCGCGCCCTTCCCGGCCGAGACCACCATGCGCTTCCTCCGCGCCGTCGCCGGCCTGCACGACGTGCGGGTGCTCGGCGTCGTGCACACGCCGCCGCAGGGCGCGGACGCGCGCCTCTACCACGACCTCGTGCGGGTCTCCGATCCGCTCTCGGGCCGCGAGCTGCTCGAGGCCGTCGAGGTGCTGCGGCGTCGCCACGGTCAGCCGGCGCGCATCGTGGGCATTCTGGAGGCGCTGATGGTGCAGCTCGCCGAGGCGCGCGCGGCGTTCAACGTGCCCGGCACCTCGCCTCGCACGGCCGACCTCTTCCGCGACAAGGCGCGCATGAAGGACGCGCTCCGCGCCGCCGGCCTGCCCGTCGCGCGGCACAAGCTCGCCACGAACGAGGCAGACGCCCGCGCGTTCGCGGCCGACGTGGGCTTCCCCATCGTGCTGAAGCCGCCGGCGGGTATGGGCGCCAAGGCCACGTTCCGCGTGGGCTCGAACGAGGAGCTGTCCGCCGCGCTCGCGGGGCTGCGCGTGTCCGCCGAGCAGCCCGTGCTCGCCGAGGAGTTCCTGCGCGGCCGCGAGTTCAGCTTCGAGACCATCACGCTCGGGGGCAAGCCACGCGTGTACTCGCTCTCGCACTACCTGCCGAGCTGCCTCGAGGTCCTGGAGAATCCGTGGATCCAGTGGTCGTGTCTCTTGCCGCGCGACATCGAGGGGCCCGAGTACGACGGCGCGCGCACGCTCGGTTTCGCCGCGGTCGAGGCGCTCGGCCTCGACGACGGGTTCACGCACATGGAGTGGTTCCAGCGCGGCGACGGCACCCTCGCGATCGGCGAGATCGCGCAGCGTCCGCCGGGCGCGAACATCTCGCGCATGACCGGCCTCGCGCACGACATCGACCCGTACCGCGGCTGGGCGCGCGCCGTGGTGGACGGCGAGCTCGACGCCCCGTGGCACCGCAAGTACGCGGTCGGCTGCGCCTTCCTCCGGGGCATGGGCCGCGGGCGCGTGGTGGGGGTCTCGGGCGTGCGGGAGACACACGCCGCCGTGGGGCGCCTCGTCGTCGAGGCCGACCTCCCGAAGGAGGGGGCCCCGAAGAGCGACGGCTACGAGGGCGACGGGTACGTCATCGTCCGCGATCCGAGCACCGACGTGGTCAAGCGCGCCCTGAAGACCATCGTCGAGACGATCAAGGTGCACTACATCTAATTCGCCCGCGCCTGACCGCGCTCAGTCGCGGACCGTCGCCACCCGCCGCGCGCGGCTGGCGGCCCCAGCGGGCTCCGCGGCGACCAGCGCCGCGCGCACCGCGTGCTCGCAGCGGTCGACCCGCGCGCCCACGGTGATGTCGCCGTAGCGCACGTTGTCCATCGCCCGCTCGGCGTAGTCGCCGCGCGAGACCACGGCGACGAGCGCGCGCGTCTCGAGGTCGACCACCGCGCCGCCCGAGTCGCCGTGCAGCGTCGCGGCGTGCACCGTAACCGTGTCGGGGCTGGTGGATTTTACGGACCCGCGCGTGACGTGCCGCCGCTTGGCCTCCGCCGTGATCCCGCCCACGGTCTTGGGCCACACGTCGGACCCGAACCCGAGCACCGCGTAGCGCCCGTCGTCGCGGGGGCTCCCGAGGGCCAAGAGCGGCACGTCGGGGGGCACGGGCCGGTCGAGGAGCAGCGCGGCGAGATCGCGCTCTTCGTTCGGTGAAGCTTCGCACACGTGGACGCCGGTGACCGCGACGCGCCCCCACGGGAGGTAGTCGCCGCCGAGCTCGACGTGGAGCGCGCCGGGCACCTTCGGCCGCGAGGTCGCCTCGCGGCTCGCGGTGGTCTCGGTGATGCAGTGCCGCGCCGTCAGCACGACGCGCGGCGCGACGAGCACGCCAGAGCAGGTGCCGCGTCCTATCCACACGCGCACCACGGCGTCGCCGGGTCGCGCGTTGCCCGCGCTCACGCCGCCGAGCGAGGTCTCCTCGAGGACGCGCGCGTTCGTGCGCGAGAATGGCGAGAGCGCCGAGAATGGGTACGCGCACCCGGTGAGCGCGAGCAGGCTCCCCGCGGTCAGGATCTTCGCGACCGTCGAAGGCCCAAGCGAGCGAAGCGGGCTCACTTCAGGGATGTAGCAGCTCGCGCGCCGCGCGCGAGTCGCGGCGGGGCGAGAGGACGCCAAAATGAGGTCAGACCTAGTCCCCTGGAAGCGTGATCCCTTCCAGAAGTCGCGCGGCTCGGCCTTTCGCCACAAGGGCGCGAGGGGGTGTCCCGTTTTCGGCGGCGGTGGGAGGATACTCATGTTCGAGGGTCGGCGTTCTCGCGCGGTCACACCCGAAACCACTGTCCCCTGAGCGCAAAGCGCCGCCTCCACCGCGCGGAACGACGTCCGAGTTGAGGACGGGCCCGCCGCCGCCGAAAACGGGGCACCCCCTCGCTCCTCGGCATGACACCGAAGACCGGACTTCTGATACGAACCACGACTCCAGGGGACTAGCTAGCCGACGGCGCTCGCCTTCGCGAACACCACGAGCTCGTCGCGGTGCACGAGCACGTCGCGGTCATCGTCGGGCTTCGACGCGACCTTGCCCCCGCCCGCCTTCGGCGTGACGGGCGCGCTCGCCTTGGTGCCCGCGACGCGGGTGGCCGCCTCCACCGCGAGCCGAGACAGGCCGCGGCCGAGCTCCACCCCCTCGTGCGACAAGAGGCGCACGGCGTCGCCCGCGCGGAAGTCGCCGCGCACGCCCAGCACACCCACGCTGAGCACGCTCTTGCCTTTCTCGGTGACAGCCCGGGCGGCGCCAGGGTCGAGCACGAGCGCGCCGCGCGGCCGAAGAGTGAACGCGATCCACGCGCGCTTCGCGGAGATGCGCTTCTCGGGCGCCACGAACCACGTGCCCACGTCGTCGCCCGCGAGCACGCGATCGAGCACGTCGCGCGCGCGCGCGTCGGCGATGACCACCTGCGCGCCCGTGAGCGTCGCGAGGCGCGCGGCCTCGAGCTTGCTCGCCATGCCGCCCGTGCCCTCGGCGCTCTTCCCGCTCCGCACGAGGCGCATCGCCTCGTTCGTGATGTCGCGCACCTCGGGCACGCGCTCGCCCTCCGCGTCGAGCAGCCCCGGGATGTCGGACAAGAGCACGAGGAGCTCCGCGTCGACGAGGGGCGCGACCAGCGCCGAGAGCTGGTCGTTGTCGCCGAACTTGATCTCCTCCACCGAGACCGAGTCGTTCTCGTTCAGGACGGGCACCGCGCGCGCGTCGAGCAGCGCGGACAGCGCCGCGCGTGCGTTGTTGACCCGCGCGCGATCGGCGAGATCGGCGTGGGTGAGCAGCACCTGGGCGACCGCGAGTCCGCGCGCGCCGAAGGCCTCCTCGTAGGCGCGCATGAGCAGGCTCTGCCCCGCCGCGGCGGCCGCCTGCAGCTTGGCCATCTCCTTGGGGCGGGTAGGGTAGCCGAGCTTCTTCGCGCCGAGAGCGATGGCCCCGCTCGACACCAGCACGACCGAGCGCCCGCCGGCCTGGGCGCGGGCGACGGCGTCGGCGAGCCGCCCGAACACCTCGCGGTCGCTCGCGAGCGTGCGCGAGCCCACCTTCACCACGACGCGCCGGGCCTTCTGGACGAGCTGCCTCATGGGCCGCTTGTTAGCACGGCGACGGACGAAGGCGGCCCACGCGTCGCGCCGCGCGGCCACGCGCGTGGGCGAGACAGGCCACGCGCAAGCGCCTGACACGATTCCTCTTTTGTCGCCTCGGCGGCGCCGGTCAGGCGAGCGTCGTGAGCAGCTCGTCGAAGGCGGTCTCGACCCTGCGCACGAGCCACGCCGGCACGTTGGCGGCGGAGATGAGCACGCTGTCGATGAGCTGGGTCGTGCCGTCGCGGAGGTCTTCCGGCGCGCGTGGGATCTGAAACTTCTCGCCCTCGCCCTCGGTCGTGAACACGTAGAGCACGGCCTGGTCGATGGCCCGGCGCACGCGGCGCGCCTCCTCGGCGTCGACCCTCACGGCGCGCCCCTTGCGGGCGGTCTCGAGGTAGCGCTGCAGCAGGTGCCCGAGGAGGAACGTGGTCACGCCGAGGCGCACCGGCGCGAGGAACGCGAGCGGCCCGAAGCGCCCGAGCACCTTGGTCGTGGCGAACACCACGGCCTCGGCGACGACGCCGCGCGGGCCCTCGACGCCGCCCGTGCTCGCGAGGATGCGCCTCGCCTCGGGCGTGAGCGACAGCCCGTGGCGGCTCACGATCTCGTGGGCGAGCGCCCCTCGAATGCGACGGGCCACAGCGTCGGGCACCCAGGGCAGGGGCACGACGCCGCTCAGCGTGCCGAGCGCGGTGTATACCCCCATACGGCTCGGCCCGAGGCTCCGCGCGGCCAGCGTGCCTGCGCCCTCACGGGGCTCGAGCGCTTCGTCGTCGTTCGCCATTCCTTCGCGTCTCCTCGTCTCGTCGTCTCGTCGGTCTGTCGGAGCAGTCGGGTGGGTCCGTCGCGCGAGTCTACGCGAGCGCACCCGCGACCGGGGAGAGCTCCACGATGATCGCGCGGTGCTCGAGGGCGAGCGCAAAGAGGTCGCGCGTGCCCTGCGAGCCCGTGAGCTCCACGAAGAGGCGGGGCGGGGAGCCCGACGTCGTGAAGCCGCGCGCTGCGAGCGCGGCCGCGAACGCCTCGGCCTCGCCATGGACACGCATC
Organism: Myxococcales bacterium; assembly: GCA_016720545.1. Lineage (NCBI taxonomy): Bacteria > Pseudomonadati > Myxococcota > Myxococcia > Myxococcales > Myxococcales bacterium. The sequence continues at coordinate 385,530 of JADKKK010000003.1, read as the reverse complement.
GCGAAGCGCCGCTCGCGCGCGGCCACATCGCCGGGCGCGCCCTGCGCGAGGACCTCGCTCGCGCCGAGGACGAGCGCCTCGTCGGCGGCGAGGGCGAGCGGGCTCTCGAGGGCGAGGCGAGGGGCGAACAGCGCCCAGCGTATATTGTCAAGTGACTTGACCAGTATGCGCGCGAACCCCCGCGCCTCGTCGTCGGCGAGCCCCGCGGTGGGATCGGCCACGAGCAGCGCGGGGGCGCCGGTCGCGAGGGCCGCTGCCACGACCGTCGCGCGCCTGCCCGTGAGGGCGCACCGGCCGAGCGGCGAGCCGGCGACGGGCTCGAGCCCGAGCGCGCCCAGCGCCTCCGCGGCCCGCTTCCGCGCGAGGCCGGCGTTGGTCGTGGCGAGCCGCGCGCTCCACGCGATGTAGGCTCGGGGCGTGAGCTCTGGGGGCAGCGGCGGATCGAGCGGCGCGATCGCGACGGTCGACGCGCGGGCCGCGTGCTCGGGCGTGTGGCCGCCCAGCAGAAGGGCCCCGCGGCGCGGCGCGAGCTCGCGGAGGGCCGCGCGCAGCACCGGCCAGGACCCACCGAAGACGAGCACCTTGTCGCCCTGGGTCTCGAACGTGAGCCCCTCGACGACGACGCTCGCGCCCTCGTCGAGGCGCAGATCGGTCGCGGCGAGAAGCGGAGCGCTCACGGCGTCCACGGTACCACGGAGCGCGGCGACGAGGCGCGGGCGCCGGTCTCCGCGTCGCCCCAGCCCACGCGAACGAGTGGGCTCGGTTCTTGCTCCCTGACAGCGCACCCGATGACCCCCAAGCCCCCATCTTCGTGCCCTGCGTCGCGCCCCGCGTCGGGTGCGCCGCGCCCCGCGCCGCGCCCGTTCGCGCGCGCCCTCGCGCGCGTGCTGCTGCCCGAGGCCCAGCGCGAGCGCGTCGCGAGGCTTCAGTACGACGACGCGGGTCACGGCTACGACGCCCTCGGGCTCCACCCCGACTGGGTCGCCGCGGGCCTCGGCGCCTTCCGGTTCCTCTACGAGTCGTATTTTCGAGTCGAGTCCCACGGCACCGAGCACCTGCCGGCGCGTGGCCCGGCGATCCTGGTCTCCAACCACAGCGGCACCCTCCCGCTCGACGGCGCGATGATCTACCTCGACGTGCAGCGCCACACCGAGCCGCCGCGCGTGCCGCGGACCATCGTCGATCGCTTCGTGCCGCTGCTGCCCTTCGCGGGCCTCTTCTTTGCGCGCGCGGGCGCGGCGCCTGGCACCCGCGAAAACCTGCGCTTCCTGCTCGAGGCGGGCGAGCTCGTGCTCATCTTCCCCGAGGGCACGCCGGGCGTGGGCAAGCGCTTCCGTGAGCGCTACCGCTTGCAGGGCTGGCGGGTGGGCCACGCCGAGACGGCGATCGCCCACGGGGTGCCCATCGTCCCGGTCGCGGTGATCGGCGCGGAGGAGCAGTGGCCGCAGCTCGCCCGCCTCCCGATACGCGTGCTCGGCGCGCCCTACCTGCCCGTGCCCGCGACGCCGCTCCCGCTGCCGGTCCGCTACCACATCCACTACGGAGCCCCGATCCACTTCGGCTACGCCCCGGAGGACGCGCGCCGGCCCGAGATCGTGCAGCGCGCCGCCGACCGGACGCGCGCGGCCGTCGAGGCCCTCATCGCGCGGGGCCTGCGGGAACGGAAGGGCGTGTTCCAGTGAGCGGGGTGTTGCTGACAGGGGCGACCACGCCCTACGGGCGCGCCCTCGCGCGGGGACTGCTGGCGGAGCCAGGGCTCTGCCCCGTGCTCGCGGTGGGGGCCGAGTCGAATGAGGAGGCCGCGCGGCTCTTGCCGGCCGATCCGCGGCTCACCTACGTGCGTGCGGATCTCACCCGGCCGCGGGACCTCCAGACCTTGCTCGGCGGACCGGCCCGCGAGCTCGGGCTACGCGCCGTCGTGCATGGCGCATGGCACCGGCGCGCGGCCGACGCGGGCCGGAAGATCAGGCAGCTCAACGTGGACTCGACGCGGGAGCTGCTGCGGCTCTCCGAAGAGCACCCCACGATCGACCACTTCGTCTTTCGCAGCTACGCCGACGTCTACCGCATCGACCCCGACGAACCGGTGCTGATCGCCGAAGAGCACCCGCTGCGCCTCGTCGGCGGGATGCCGCAGATCGAGCGCGATCGCCTCGAGGCCGACGTGACGGTGTGCATGCGCATGGGCATGTCACGGCTGTCGATCGCGGTGCTCCGCTTCGCCGAGTTGCTCGCGCCCGCCTCGGGCAGCCAGCTCTTCGACTACCTGTCGTCCAAGGTGTGCTTTCGTCCCATCGGCTTCGACCCGATGCTCTCGCTGCTCTCGATCGACGACGCTGTGTCGGCGACGCTCGCGGCGTTGCGGTCGCCTCGCGCGGTCGACGGCGCGGCGCCGCGCGGGGGGCTTGGCGAGGGGCCGCGCCCGACCGGCATCTTCAACATCGTCGGTCGGGACGTGTTGCCGCTCTCCCGCGCCGTGGAGCTCGCGCGCCGCGTGTCGATCCCGGTCCCGGGGCCGCTCCTGCGGCCGCTCTACGGCCTGCGCCAGCGGGCGATCCACGCGGAGTTTCGGTACGATTCGAACGCGCTGCGCTTCCACCTGAGCGGCGTCCTGGACGGGCGGCGGGCGCGTGACGTGCTCGGCTACGTGCCCCGCGTCCCGATCGACTGGGAGGCCATCGCGCAGACCGCGGGCGCCTCGCGCCGGCCGTGAGGCGACATCGCGCGGGCGGTGTGTGTGGCGCAGACTCTGCGCGAGGCACGCACGCGCTGCGTGATCGGTCGCCTTCAACGCGCGCGAAAGCGGCCGAACACGAACGACTGCGACGAGCCCCACGGGGTCGTGTGCAGGAGGTGGCGCGACTCCACGTGCTCGAGCACGGGGGCGAGCTCCTCCGCCAGCCCCTCGGCCGAGTACCGCCGCACGGGCAGGTCGCTGCAGCGCTCGGGGCCGTCGAGGGCGAAGGTGCCCACGATGGCGTGCGCACCGGGCGCGAGGGCCGCGCCGAGCGCCCGCAAGTACCCCGCGCGCGCCTCGGGCTCGACGAGGAAGTGGAACACGGCGCGATCATGCCAGAGCGCGTAGGTGCGGGTCGGTGACCACGCCGCCACGTCGGCCACGACCTCCCGCACGCGCGGCTCGTCGCCGAGGCGGGCCCGGGTGACGGCCAGCGCCTCGCTCGCGAGGTCGAGCAGGGTGACGTCGGTGAAGCCCGCGCCGAGGAGGCCATCGACCAGCAGCGAGGCCCCGGCCCCCACGTCGAGGAGCGGCGCGCCGGGAGGGAGACCGCACGCGCGCACGAGGTCGAGCGAGGTGGAGACGTCGGCCTGGTACCACGACACCCTGTCGGCCGGCTTGGTGCGGTAAATCGTGTTCCAGTGGTCTTCGCGGGTGGTCATCGCCTTCGTCTCTTGGGGTACGTCGCGCCTCGAGGACGCGGCAGGTCTTCGCGATGAATGGTCACTCCCCGCCGCGAGCGCAAGCCCACACTCGCCCGGCGGCCTCGGCGGACGCTGTGTCGGGGCTTGCACGAGGCCTCGCCGGCCCTCCTCGCGGCTTCACGCGACCGCGCGGCGGCACGGCGCGGGGGCGGTGAGGTAGCATCGGCCCGATGGCCATCTACGACGTCCCGTTGCCGCCGCTCGGCAGCGTCGAGCCTGGGGCGACCCTCCACTACTTGCACGGCGAGGCTCGCGCGACCCCCGCGACCGCGGCGCTGATCGAGGGGTACGTGCGCGCGCTTCGCGCCGACGGTGTCCCCGTCGACCGGGCGTTCTATGTCATCCCCACGCTGCACCCGCAGGTCGCCGCGTGGAACTTCGTGTGGGAGGGCGAGGGCCGGCCCGTCCGCGAGATCGCCCGCGCGTGGGCTGCGGTCCTTGGCGCCGAGTTCGCCGCGAGCCCGCTCCGCAGCATCCAGCTCGGCACCCACGCCGTGATCCGCCGGCCGCTCGCCGACCCCGCGTGCCCCGCCGACTTCGCGATCGTCGGTGATCTCCGGGCGGACGGCTTCACCGACTACCTGATCGCGGGCACGCGCCACACGGTGAGCGCGGGGTTCGGCGCGGTGAGCGTGGCCACGCGCGCGCCGGGCGGCTTCACCGACGAGGCGCTCGCGCTCGTGCTGTCGACCGTCGGGTGGCTCGAGCCCATCCTCGACGCCCACGTGATGGCCCGCATCGCGCGCACCCTCCTCACGACCTACCTCGGCGCCGACGCGGGCGCGCGGGTGCTGCGAGGCGCGGTGAAGCGCGGCGACGGCGAGCCCATCCACGCGGCGGTCTCGTTCACCGATTTGCGCGACTTCACGGTCCTCTCCGACCGCCTCGCGAGCGCCGAGCTCCTGGCGCTGCTGAACGACTACTTCGACTGCGTCGTGGGCGCGGTGCAGGCGCACGGTGGCGAGGTGCTGAAGTTCGTCGGCGACGCGGTGCTCGCGGTGTTCCGCTCTTCGGTGGGCGACGAGCGCCGCGCGTGCCTCGCCGCCCTCGCCGCGGCGCGAGAGGCCTTCGAGCGCGCGCAGGCGAAGAACGCCGCGCGCGCCGGGAGCGCGCTCCTCGAGTTCGGCACGTCGATCCACCTCGGCGAGGTGATGTACGGGAACATCGGCGGCCCCGACCGCCTCGACTTCACTGTGATCGGGCCGGCGGTGAACCTGGCCAGCCGTATCCAGGGGTTGTGTCGTGCGCTCGACCGGCCGCTCCTGGTGAGCCAGGCGTTCGTCGACGCGACCGGCGTCGCGTGCGAGGACCTCGGCGCGCAGCGCCTGAAGGGCGTCGCCCAGGACGTGCACATTTGGAGCCCGGGGCCCCTGCCCACCACGTGAACGCGAGCGGTCCGGCCGCGCGGGCTTGACCCGGTGCTGTATTTAACCTATTTGTTAATTAACAAATGGGTTAACTATGTCCTCCGACCCCCTCAGCCGCACGTTCGCCGCCCTCGCGCACCCCACGCGGCGGGCCATTCTGGCGCGCCTCGGCCAGGGCGAGGCGTCGGTGCAGGAGCTGGCGCGGCCCTTCGACCTGAGCGCGCCCGCCATCTCGCGGCACCTCAAGGTGCTCGAGGAGAGCGGGCTCATCACTCGCGGCCGAAACGCCCAGTGGCGCCCGTGCCGGCTCGACGCGCGCCCGCTCGACGAGGCGGTCGACTGGATCGAGCACACCCGCCGCGAGCTCGAGGCTCGCTTCGATCGGCTCGACGCCTACCTGCACGAGCTCCAGCGCACATCACCGGCCCCCGCGGCCACGCCCCCCACGCCACTCGACACGCCCGATCCGAAAGAGAGCCCATGAGCGATCCGACCAATCCCTTCAGCATCTCCCGCGTCTTCCGCGCGCCCCGCCCGCTCGTCTACCAAATGCACACCGACGCCCTGCACCTCGCGCGCTGGATGGGGCCCGCGGGCGCGAAGGTCATCAAGCTCGACCTCGACATCCGGCCGGGCGGCGAGTGCCACTACGGGTACACGGACGAGAAGGGCGAGAAGACCTGGGGCAAGCAGCTCTACCGCGAGGTCGTCCCCGACCAGAAGCTCGTCTTCCTCCAGAGCTTCTCCGACGAGCACGGCGCCCTCTGCCGTCACCCGATGGCTGCGACGTGGCCACTGCAAATGATGGCCACCACCACCTTCGAAGACGCGGGGCCCGGCGAGACCAAGGTCACGGTCACCTGGCAGCCCTACGAGGCCGAGGCCGAGGCCTTGGCCATGTTCGACGGCGCGCGAGGCGGCATGACGCAGGGGTTCGGCGGCATGTTCGCGAGCCTCGATCGCTACCTCGACGAGACCGAGCGCGAGATCCGCCTCGAGCGGGTGGTCGCCGCGCCGCGCGCCCTCGTGTGGAAGGTGTTCACCGATCCGGAGCACGTGAACAAGTGGTGGGGGCCCAACGGGTTCACCAACGTGGGCGTCGAGCAAGACGTGCGCGTGGGCGGCGTGTGGAAGTTCGAGATGGTAGGTCCCGACGGCAAGCGCTGGCCGAACAAGGCGACGTACGTCGAGCTCACCGAGCCCGAGCGCATCGTGTACGACCACGGCGACTGGGAGACCGTGATGTTCCGCGCCGAGATCACGCTCACCGCGGAAGGTGACGGGCGTGACGGGCGTGACGCCAAGACGCGCGTCTCGATGCGGCTCGTGTGCACCTCGCGCGAGCTGCGCGACGAGAAGGTCTCGGGCTTCGCGATCGAGGGCGGGCGTCAGCACCTGGGGAACCTCAGCGACTACCTGGGGGCGCTGCAAGCGAGCTGAGGCCGGTCGCGGAGTCGGCCGCGCCGACGCGCGGCCGCCGCTGTGCTTGTGCGCCGCAGCACACGTGTGTGCGCACGTGATGAACGGACCCTGTCTGTGAAGGCGCGCAAAAATATTGCGTTGCACAAATTGTTGCAGGTGCACATACTGGGTTCTGCGCGAGACCCCGCGCCACCCAGACCATGCTCTACCGCCTTCATGAGCTCCAGCGCACGTGCCTCGACCCGGTGGCGCGCGTCTCTTTCGCTACCGCCCGCCTCCTCACCCACGAGAAGAGCCCGCTCTCTCATGTGCCCGGCGCGCGCGTGGTCGGGGCCGGGCACGCGCTGCTCCACCGGCTGACGAGGCGCTACGAGAAGCCCGCGTTCGGCCTCGACCGCGTCTCGGTCGGCGGCGCCGCCGCCGGCGAGGTGCGCGTCACCGAGGAGGTCGTGCACGCCGAGCCGTTCTGCCGGCTCGTGCGGTTCGTCCGCGAGACCGCCGACCCCGCGCTGGCCCAGCGCCTCCGCGCCCAGCCGAAGGTGCTGCTCTGCGCCCCGCTCTCGGGGCACCACGCGACGCTCTTGCGCGACACGGTGCGCTCGCTGCTCGCCGACCACGACGTCTACGTCACCGACTGGGTCTGCGCCCGCGAGGTGCCCGTGGCGCAGGGGTCGTTCAGCCTCGACGACTACGTGCACACGGTGCAGCGGCTCGTGCGTCTGCTCGGCGCGGCAACACTCCACGTCGTCGCCGTGTGCCAGCCCACCGTGCCGGTGCTCGCCGCGATCGCCCTGCTCGCGCAGGCCGGCGAGGCCACGCCCCGCTCCCTCACCCTCATGGGCGGCCCGGTCGACGCGCGCCGGAACCCGACCGAGGTGAACCGGCTCGCGACCGAGCGATCGCTGGCGTGGTTCGAGCGCACGCTCATCAAGACCGTCCCGGGGCGCTATCCGGGCCGCGGGCGCCGCGTTTACCCGGGGTTTTTGCAGCTCTCCGCGTTCGTGGCGATGAACCCGTCGCGGCACATCGACGCCCACGTCGAGTACTGGCTCGGGCACCTCACGGGGAGCGACGGCGACGCGAAGCGCGCGTCGCACGAGCGCTTCTACGACGACTACAACGCCGTGCTCGACATGGACGCGCCCTATTACCTGGAGACCGTGCGGCTCGTGTTCCAGGAGTTCGCGCTCGCGCGGGGCACGTGGGACGTGGCCGGCGAGCGCGTCAGGCCCGCCGCCATCCGCGATACGGCGCTGCTCACCATCGAAGGCGCCGACGACGACATCGCCGGCCTCGGGCAGACCCAGGCCGCCCACGCGCTGTGCGCGGGCGTGCCCGACGAGCACCGGCGCCACCACGTGGCGGCCGGGTGTGGCCACTACGGAGTGTTCTCCGGGCGGCGATGGCGCGAGTCGATCTACCCCATCGTGCGCGATTTCGTCGGTGCGCGCAGCGGTAGGGACCACGCTCAGGAAAGGGTGTAAGCTGCATGCTATCCGGGAAGACAGCGGTCGTCACGGGCTCGACCAGCGGCATTGGCCTTGGCATCGCGAGGGTGCTGGCGGCGCACGGCGCGCACGTGGTGCTGAACGGCTTCGGCGAAGAGAGCCGGCCGCGGCGCGAGGTGGAGGCCGCGGCGCGGCCCGGCGCGCGCGTGGGGTATCACGGCGCCGACATGAGCCGCGCGTCCGACATCGAGGACCTCGCGCGGTACGCCGAGGTCGAGTTCGGCGGCATCGACGTGCTCGTGAACAACGCCGGCATCCAGCACGTGGCGAGCGTGGAGGACTTCCCGGTCGACTGCTGGGACTCGGTCCTCGCGGTGAACCTCACCTCCGCGTTCCACACGACGCGGCTCGCGCTGCCCCACATGAAGCGGAACGACTGGGGGCGAATCGTCAACGTCGCGTCGGTGCACGGCCTCGTGGCCTCGCCGCAGAAGGCCGCGTACGTGGCCGCCAAGCACGGCCTCGTGGGGCTCACGAAGGTGACGGCGCTCGAGACCGCGCGCACCGGCGTGACGTGCAACGCGGTGTGCCCCGGCTGGGTGCTCACGCCGCTCGTCGAGGCGCAGGTCGACGCGCGCGCGGCGAAGGACGACACCGACAAGGAGACCGCGAAGCGCGCCCTGCTCTGCGAGAAGCAGCCGTCGGGCGACTTCGTGACTACGTCGCAGCTGGCGCAGCTGGTCGGGTTTTTGTGCAGCGACGCCGCGAGCCAGGTGCGCGGCGTGGCCTGGAACATGGACGGCGGCTGGGCCGCGCAGTAGCGGAGCGCGAGGGCGTGGACCCTCGCCGTCTCAGTCGCGCTCGATCACGCCGACGTAGGGCAAGTTGCGGTATTTCTCGTCGAAATCGAGGCCGTAGCCGACCACGAACTTGTCTTCGATCGTGAAGCCCAGGTAGTCGACGGGCACCGAGACCCGCGCGCGCGCTGGCTTATGGAGGAGGGCGCACACCTTCACGCTGCGCGGGTTGCGCGTTCGGAAGAGATCCATGAGGTGCGCGATGGTGAGCCCGGTGTCGACGATGTCCTCGACGATGAGCACGTCCTGGCCGTCGATGGGGCGCGTGAGGTCGCTCGTGATCTGCACGACGCCGCTGGTCTCGGTGCCCGCGCCGTAGGAGCGCACGCCCAGGAAGTCGATGCGGCACGGCAGGTCGATGGCGCGCATCAGGTCGGCCGCGAAGATGAAGCTCCCCTTCAGCACCGACACGAGCACGAGAGCCTTGTCCTTGTAGTCTTCGGTGAGCTGCTTGCCGAGCTCCGCGGTGCGGGCTCGGATTTCATCGGCGGTGATCATCGGGACGAGGCGCTCGCTCATGCCGCGGGTATCGCGCCGCGCCGCCCGGACGTAAAGGGGGAATCGTGCGGGACGCGAAACTACTCGCGCGGGTCGCGCGGGAACACCTTGAAGAACTCGCGCGGCGCGCGCTTCTTGCGGCGGCACGTGGTGCGGGCGTCGAGGTAGCAGACCGTGAGGGCGCGGCGCGGCTTGCCCGTGGTGCTCCGCGCCGAGCGGTGCCAGAGGTGGTTGTGCACGAGCAGCACCTCGCCCGCCGCCGCGGGCAAGAGGAGCGAACGCGCCTCGGGGCGCTCGCGTGCGATGGCCTCCGCCGGCACCACGCCTCCGAGAGGCGTCACGAGGCCCGCGGCGTGGCTCCCCGGCACGACCTCGAGGCAGCCGCCGTCTTCCGGCGCGTCGTCCAGGGCCGTCCACACCTGGAGCCCCGGCTCGCGGTCGAGGCCCCAGAACGCGCCGCCGTCTTGGTGCCAAGGCAGGCGCGAGCCCCCGGTCGCCGCCGCCTTGTTGAACACGAGCGCGCGGTAGAGCGTGACGTCGCCGCCGTACACCGCGCGCGCGAGCGGCTCGAGCCACGGGTGCGCGATCCACGCAAGAAAGAGCGGATCTTTCTCGAGCTTCTCGACCTTGCGGTAGTTGAGCGACGGCCCCTCGTACCCGCGCCCGTAGGCGAGGTCGTCGTACTCGCCGGTCTCGGTGTCGCGCTGGAAGAAGACGCCCGGGTAGGTGATCTCGCCGAGCATCAGCGCGTCGATGCGCGCGCGGAGCGCCGCGAGCGTGGGCTCCTCCAGCAGGCGCCCGAGCCGCGCGTAGCCGTGGGCCCGGTAGTGCGCGAGCGCGCCGTCGAGGTCGTACGGGAGGGTCGACGGATCACCGGGCGTAGCAGGCATCGGTCCCGATCCATGCGGTATGCAGCTTGTCGATGGCCGCCATCGCCGGGGGGTCGAGCGGCGCGGTGAGCGCGTCGAGCGCCGCGTCGAGGTGAGCGGCCGTGGCCGGGCCCACCACGACCCCGGCCACGCCCCGCGCGAGCAGGAAGCGGTACGCGAGCGTGACCAGCGAGACCCCGAGCGACTCGGCCAGCGCGGCGAGCTCGGCGCGCCGCGCGAACAGAGGCGCGCTCCAGTAGCGGCGCTCGTAGCGGCTGTTCTTCCAGAAGCGCGATCCGCGCCGATCGGCGGTGACGTCGGCGTGCCGATCGGTGAGGAGCCCGCCCGCCAGCGGGTTGTAGACCTCGGTGGCGAGCCCGTACCGGGCGGCGAACGGGAGGTACTCGACGTCGAGCTGCCGCACGAGCGCGTTGTAGAGCTGCTGCGCGCGCGCGGGCGGCGGGATCCCGGCGGCCTCCGCTGCTGCGAAGAGCTCCACGAGCTGCCACGCCGCGTAGTTCGAGGCGCCCCACGCGAGGATCTTCCCGCGCTCGAGCAGGTGCGCGATGGCCGAGAGCGTCTCGGCGATGGGCACCGCGGGGTCGGGTACGTGGAGATAGAGCAGGTCTATTCGTTCGGTGCGGAGCCTCGTGAGGCTCTCGTCGACCGCCGCGAGCACCCGCGCGTGGGAGAGGCCCTCGGCCCCGCGGCCCGCGCCGCCGGTGGGCTGCGCGCCGACCTTGCTCGCGAGGTGCACGCGGTCGCGAGCCCCGGCGACGCTCGCGAGCGTGCGCCCTAGGATTCGCTCGGCCTCGCCGCCCGCGTACAGGTTCGCGGTGTCGACGCGCGTGACGCCCCGCTCGAGCGCGAGCGCGACGAGGCGCTCAGCGTCGCGGGCGGGCGTCCGCGCCCCGAAATTCATGGTGCCGAGGACGACGCCCGCGCGCCCCGCGGCGCTCGCGGACGAGTGCGTGGGCGCCGGGGTCGGAGTGGTGGAGGACATGGGGCGGGGCGCGGGCTACTTCTTGAAGAAGCGGCCCAGGAGCCCCCCGACGCCCTCTTCTCCCTTGGACGGCTGCCTCATGCCGTGGAGGCGAATTTCGCGGGCGGCGTCGAGGTTGTGGGGGTTCAGCTCCACCGCGCGCTTGAAGTCCTTCAGGGCCTGCTTCGGGTTCTCCGTGCGCTTGTGGAGCATGCCTCGATAGAAGTGGGCGCGCTCGCAGCTGCCGTTCATGGCGATCGCGTTGTCGAGCTTGAGAATGAGCTCGCGGGTGCGATCGAAGTTCAGGTTGTGGGGCTTCTGGGCGTCGAGCCAGGTGACGAGCGCGAGGTAGTCGGCCTGCGTCGAGTCGGCCTCGAGCGCCTTCCGCGCGAGCTCTTCGCACGTCGCGGTGTCGTTGCGCTTCAAGTAGACGAGGGCCTTCTGGAAATTGTTGGCCGCCTCGAGGGCGCGCTGGACCTCCGCCTGCTCGGCCGCGCCGCCCGTGCCGTCGCGCAGGTTCTTGTCGTACTCCTCGCGCCGGGCCACGTCGGTCAGGACCGCGTGCGCCTCGGTGATGCGCGCGAACACCTTGCTGCACGCGTCGCGGAGCTCGCCGAGCGTCGACGGCAGCTTGTCCGGGTGCCACGTCTTGGCGAGGGCGAAGAAGGCCTTCTGGATGTCTTCCTTCGGGGTCGCCGGCGCGATCCCGAGCGCCTGGTAGTGGTCCTCTTCGTCGATCGAGGCCGCCTTGGCGACGACCCGGGCCCACAGGGGCGCTGTCAGCGTCGCTCAGCGTCGGCTTGTGGCGCGTCGGGGGCGCCGCCACGCCGGCCGCCCCGTTCGGCGGGAGCTTGGGCTCGAGGTGGGCGCGAACGGGTCGCCGGGACGGGCGGGGGCGGGCCAAGCGAGAGGTCGGAGAACGGGTTGAACGGCGCGTCCGAAGGCGGGTGCTGACGCGTCGCGGGCGGCGCGCCGGGGACCGCGTAGGCCTGGGGCATCGGGCTCATGCCGGGAGCCGGGGCGGCGTGGTGGGCATGCGCGTGTGGGGCATGCGCGGCGTGCGGGTGAAACGAGGGCTGCGGCTGCTGCGGGTGCGCCTGCGGCCCCAGCGGCACGATCGGAGGTGCTTTCATCCCCGGCGGCGCCTCGAGCAGGTCGAGCTGCTTCGTGATCAGCATGAAATAGACGAACAAGTGAGCCAGGGCCGGCGGGACCAGGCGCGCCGCCGTGAGGTCGCCGAGGAACAGCGGGCGATGCCGCAGCAGCTCCACGATCTGCAGCTCGCTCGCGTCGAAACCGCACCGCTCGGGGGCCGCGGACGCCTTCAGGCGGATCGCCACGGTCTGCAGGCGCGCGAGCGCCGCGTTCGCGTGATCCCACGAGGGGTTCATGCGGACCCCGGCCCACAAGAGCCGCAGGGGATCGGCCTCGACGAAGCCAGGCCCGCGCTCTTGCAGCGTGTCGCGCCCCTCGTAGAACGCGAACTGCGTGGCCGGCGGGAAGGTGAAGAGGCACTGCACCTGCGCCTCGAGCGCTGCCAGCGCCCCGGGATCGGACGGGGCGATCTCTGGCGGCGCGTCGGCCTTTCGGGGCAGGCCCTCGAAGAAGACGATGGCCCCGCCCCAGCCGTCGGGGCGGCGGAGGACGAGCGAGCCCGAGAGGCGTCGCTCCATCACGTAGGTGAAAAGGTGCGCCAGCGGCGTCTTTGCGAGCAGACCGGCAGCCGTCGGCGGGGGCAAGGCTTCCATCAGGCTCAAAAATATCCTGCATCACCAGCCGAGGCGAGCGTGAAACCGTCGCGGGCGGCGATCGCCGCGTGGCTCGCCCCTGCGTCGCCCTCGCGTCGCCCCTCCGCGCGTGGTTTTCCTGAGCGCCGCCCTCGTGAACGCGGGTACACTGGGCGGCGCTGGTGACAGCACTTTCCCGGGGTGGGGGCTACGGGGCCAAGCCCGTCCATCGACACCGCGCACGCCGTGACTGAATCTTTCCCCGAAAAGTTGGCGCAGTACGACGTGCTTCGGCGCCTCGGCGCGGGCGGCATGGCCGAGGTGTTCCTGGCGCGCAAGAGCGGCGCCGAGGGCACCTCGAAGATCGTCGTCGTCAAGCGCATCCTGCCCTCGTTCGGGGCGTCGCGGCGCTTTCGCACGATGTTCATCGACGAGGCGCAGCTCGCCACCCGCCTGAACCACCCGAACGTGGTGCAGGTCTACGACTTCTCGAACGAGGGGGCCGAGGGGCACATCCTCGCGATGGAGTACGTCGAGGGCCCGGACTTCGGCATGATCGTCGCGGCCGCCCGCGCGGCCGGCGTGCGCCTGCCGCCCTGGGTGAGCGCCTACGTCATCGCCGAGGTGGCCAAGGGCCTCCACTACGCGCACGAGAAGAAAGACGACGGCGGCGCGTCGCTCGAGATCGTTCACCGCGACGTGTCGCCCCAGAACGTGCTGCTCTCCTACGACGGCAGCGTAAAAATTGCGGATTTTGGCATCGCGAGCGCGCGCTTCCTGCAGGACGAGCAGGGGGTCATCAAGGGCAAGTACGGGTACATGTCGCCCGAGCAGGCCCGCGGGGAGCGGGTCGACCGCCGCAGCGATCTCTACTCGCTCGGCGTCATCCTCTGGGAGTGCCTCTCCGGCCGGTCCCGCCGGCAGCGCCACCGGGACGGCGCTCCTCGAGGTGGTCCGCACGGGCCGCGTCGAGCCGCCGAGCACGTTCGCGATGGATCTGCCCGCCGAGCTCGAGCAGATCGTGATGAAGCTCCTCGCGCCGCGGCCCGAGGGCCGCTACGCGACGGGGAGGGAGCTCGTGGCGGCCATCGGTCGAGCGCTCCTGTCGCGCCAAGAGCTGGTGGACGGCGCGGCCCCTGGAGGCGACGATCCACGCGTTCCTCCCGCGGCCGAGCGATCGTCGCGGCGATCGCGGCGGGTCCCCCGCGCCTGGGCCCGAGCTCACGAACCCCGCGGCGCCGGTGGCGATCGCGAGCGATCGCGCGCCCGCGTCGTCGAGGCCCAACAAGCGCGGCGGCGAGCACCGCGAGGTGCGGCACATCGCGCTCGTGACGCTCGAGCTCGCCCCGCAGCAGGTGCTCACCGAAGGCGAACGCGCGCGCCTCGCGCGGGCGATCCTGCGGCTCCGCCCGATGCTCGACGATATGGCCTACAAGCGCGGTGCGCGGTGGCAGTGGACCTCCGACTTCCAGGCCCGCGCCGTCGTAGGCCTCACCGCGCGGCACGCGCGCGCCCCCTCCGACTCCGCGTGGCTGGCCTTGGAGACCCACGAGGCCCTCGCCGCGCTGGCGGACGATCTCCCCGCGCCCGTGTCGGCCACGATGACGCTGGTCCGCGGGATCGCCTCGGGCATCCGCGACGCGAGCGGGAACCTCGTCCGGTACACGTTGCACGATCCGGTCACCTACCTGGCCGACACGCTCAGCCGGAAGACCCCGCCGAACACCACGTGGGTCGCGGGCGGGCTCTACCGCCTCGTGCGCCGGGAGTTTCGCTGGGGCGACGCGCCGAGCCTCGACTTCCCGAGCGACACCGACGTCCCAAACCTCCGCCGACGATGCGCATCTACACGCTCGAGCGCAGCCTCGCGGGAGGAGCGCGATCGGCTCGGGGCGTCGCCGCACGATTTGGTCGGGCGGGACGCGGAGAAGGCCGAGCTGGTCGCGGCGTACCACGCGGCGATGAACGCCACGAGCCACGACAAGATGAGCGCGCGCGCCGTCGTCGGTGAGCTCGGTATCGGCAAGACCGCGCTCGTCCACAGCTTCCTCGCCGAGCTGCCGCCGAACGCGCGGATCGTGCGCGCCGAGTGCTCGCCGGTGCGGATGGAGGTGCCGTTCGCGACGATCGCCGAGCTCGTCCGATCGGCCGCCGCGCTCACGGGCGAGGAGAGCTACGCGGAGGTCGTCGAGGTGCTCGGGCCCGCGGGCGGACCCGGCGCGAAGGGGGACAACCCCATGGTCGCGCGGCTCGCCGAGCTCGTGACGAACCGCCCGTCTGGACAGGGCGACAACGACGACGCGGCTTACCAGAAGCGCCTGCTCGTCACGAGCGTGCGCAACCTCCTCGGCGCGTTCGCCGCCGATGGCCCCGTCGTGCTCGTCGCCGAGGGCCTGCAGTGGGCCGACAAGCCGAGCCTCGACGTCCTCGCGGATCTGCTGAAATCCACGGATCCACTGCCTATTTTGGTGGTCCTCGTGACCCGACCCGACGAGCGTCTCGCCCCCCTCCTCGAGGGCAAGGTGCGCATCGAGCTGCACGGCCTCTCGGGCGACCAGCAGGTGCGGCTCGTCGAGACACGCATCGGCGTGAAGGAGGGGGTCCGCGAGGTGTGCGCCGAGCTGCTCCCGCGCGTGGGGGGCAATCCGTTCTTCTTGCTCGAGCTCGTCGACGCGCTCCTCGAGCGGGGCGTCCTCGAGATCCGGGAGGATGCCCTGGTCCGCGCCGAGGAGGGCGAGCGCGAGTTCTTCCTCCCCCAGACGCTCGAGCAGCTCCTCGCCGACCGCATCGAGGAGCTCCCGCCTCGTGAGCGGCGCATCGTGGACTGGCTCGCGATCGCGGGCGGTCCGCTCGCCGTCCCCGACCTGGAGCGGTTGCTCGCTGAGGGGAGCTCCGTCCCGAGCGTGGCCACCGAGCCCGCCGCCCGCCTCTGCGAGCGGGGGTTCGCGATCGGCGCGGGAGCGACCTCGACTTCCGCCACCCGCTCACGCGCGACGTCGCCTACGGAGCGCTCTCTGCCACCGCGCGAGCCCGAATGCACAAGGCGCTCGGCGAGCACCTCACCGGCACCCCGCTCGCGAGGGGTGTCTCCGCGGCGATCGTGGCCAGCCATTTTGCCCGCGGCGACGACGGCGAGCGCGCGGCGCACTACTACATCGAGGCGGCCACCGCGGCGCGCACGACCTACCAGACGCCGCTCGCCGTCCGTTATTACAAGCGCGCCCTCCTCCAGCTCACCATCGACGACCCGCGAAGGCTCGTCGCGCACGAGGCGCTCGAGGGCATCTACCGGATGCTCGGCCGCAAGCGCGATCGCGTCGCGCAGCTCGAGGGCATGCGCGCGTGCGCGCGCCACGTCGGTACGCCTCGAAGCGTGTGCCTCGCGTTCCTCCGTACGGCCCGCTTCGATCTCGACGAAGGGCGGCTGCCCCACGGCCTGCCGATCGCCCGGAAGGCCGCCCAAATCGCCCGCGGCTCCGGCTTCCTTCAGCTGGAGATCGAGGCCGAGTCGCTCACGAGCGAGCTGTCGCGAGCTCGGCGACGCAGGCGGCGCTCGCGGCGGCCGACCGCGCGCTCGCCGCCGCGAACCCCGACGTGAACGCCAACGTGCCGCCGCGGCTGCGCGCCGACGCGCTGCGCTCTCGCGGGTGCTGCTCCGTCGTGTGGGGCGAGTGCGCGAGGCCGTGGACGACTACGTGCAGGCGATCGCGATCTACCGCAAGAGCGGCGCGCATCGCCAAGAGGCGCGGGCCAAAAACGCGCTCGCCTACGCCATGTTCCGTGCAAGGTCGCTACGAAGACGCCATCGCGCTCGCGTTCGAGTCGATCCAAATCGACCTCTCCGTGGGCGGCCGGTTCCAGCCGCCAAGACGCTCGCCAACATCGGGCACGCCTACTCGCGCCTCGGCGACGTGCCACGCGCGGCGGCCTACCTCCAGCGCGCGCGATGCCCAGAGCGCTACGCCGACAAAGACGGTCGCACCGACACGCTGCTCGTGAGCGCCGGAGGTCGCTCTCGACAACGGCGCTCTCGAAGAGGCGGGTGGCGGGCGCACGGGCTGGTCGTGGGCGCGGCGATCGCGCAGGCGCGCCGCGAGCCTCAGAAGGCCATCGAGCTCGCGATCGAGGCCCGGCGGATGGCCGAGAAGCAGGCGCTCGTGGCCTATCATTTCTACGCGTTCGCGATCGAGGCCTCGGCCCGCGTCGACGCGGGCGAGGTGCACTCGGCCACCCTGCTCGCGACCACCGCCCTCGGCGCGGTCGAGGCGCTCCAAGGCAGCGAGTACGGGCTCGACGTGCGCACCTTGTGCGCCGACGCGCTGAAGCGCGCGGGTCCCCAGGCGGCCGCCACGTGACAGCGCGCCGTCGACTACGCGACCGGCGTGATGGAGACCATCCGGAACATGCGCCTGCGGAAGCTCTACTCGCAGCGCGCGATGGTGGCCGCGCTCTTCGACACCACGCCCTCGCCGCTGGTCGTCGCGCGGATCGACCGAGCGAGCTCACCGCCATGCTTGGCGCCCGCTCGTTGCCGCCGTCGGAGAAGAAATGACCAGCATCACCAGCGGGGGCGAGCCCACGCCGAAGCGCGTCGGCATGATCTTCTCGGGCGGCGGCGCCCGCGGCGCGTACGAGGTGGGCGTCCTCTCCTACGTGTTCGAGGAGCTCACGCGGATGCGCGGCGGGCCGCCTCGCGTCGACGTGCTCTCTGGCACCAGCGTGGGCGCGATCAACGCGTGCTACCTCGCCGCGCACCTCGCCGATCCCGTGCTAGGCCTGCGCCGGCTCGTGCACCTGTGGTCCGAGCTCGAGATCACCCGCGTGCTGGGCTTCGGGCTCCGCCAGTTCGCCGGGCTCCCCAGCGTGGTGATGGGCGGGGGCGCGGGGACGGGCCTCTTCGACGTGAGCCCGATGGCCGATCTCGTCGGGCGAGAGATCTCCTGGCGCGCCGTCGCCCGCTCGCTCCGCAAGAACAAGCTCCGCGCGCTGACCGTGTCGACGACCGAGGTCGCGACGGGCCGCACGGTGATTTTTGTGCAGACTGCACCGAACGTCGCGATGCCCGACGTCGTGCCCCCGCGGACCCTCTTCCGCCAGGCGCACATCGGGCCGGTGCACGCGCTCGCGAGCGCGGCGATCCCGCTGCTGTTCCCGCCGGTGCGCATCGATCACGACCTCTACCTCGACGGAGGGCTCCGCCAGAACACGCCCATCGC
Source organism: Myxococcales bacterium (assembly GCA_016720545.1). Classification (NCBI taxonomy): domain Bacteria; kingdom Pseudomonadati; phylum Myxococcota; class Myxococcia; order Myxococcales; species Myxococcales bacterium. The sequence continues at coordinate 367,703 of JADKKK010000003.1, read as the reverse complement.
GCCCGCCCTCGCCCTCGGCGCGACCCACATCTTTGCCATCGCGAGGCTCGCGTGAGGTCCGCGGCGTCGTCGAGCCGGCCAAGGAGAGCGCGCGCTCGCCCGGTGCCGCGTTCCTGCTCGGGAAGCCCTGAACGCGTTCCTGCTCGACCACGTCGACGTCGACATCGAGATGCTGAACCGCGTGAACCACGTCGTCGCCGACGGCACGAAGGTCTACGGGCCCGACTTCACGCGAGCGATGAGCGTCGAGGCCGAGCGCCGCGGCGCGCGCCCCTACCGCCACGTGACGGCGCTCACGGTGAGGCCGAGCGAGGACATCGGGAAGCTCGCCGCCGTCCACGTGCGGAAGGGAAAGTTTCAGGGAAATCCATTACTTACGAAGCGTCTTTTCTCGCTCCTGGACATCGGAGGCGGCGACGAGGCCGACCTCGCGAGCTACCTGCTGTTCGACGGGCCGTTCTGCCGGCAGCTCATCGAGATGGGGCGCGCGGACGCCCAGGCGCGCCGTGACGAGCTGCTCGGTTCTTCGGGCGCGCCTCGGACGACGGCGGCGGTACGCACGCGCCCGACGGCGGTGGGGGCGACAGCGGCCTGTGGGATCGGAAAATCGCTCGGCATTCCCCTAGGCACGTGATCGCGCGCTCGGCACTCTGCGGTTCGCGCGCCTCGCGCGTGCGGGCGCGTCGGGGCCTGGCGGCGGTGCTCGCGCTCGTCGTCGGGTGCTCGCGCGCCGGGGGCCCCAAGCCCGACGTCCATCCTCCCGACGCGGGCGCCCCATCCCCATCCCCGCCGCCGCCTGCGGCCGCCGTGAGCGTGGTCGTGCCGGCCGTCACGATCTCGTCGCGCGCCGCGACGACCATCCACGTCGCGTGGGAGGCGCCGCTGGGAACGGCGGTGAACGACGACGCCCCTTTTCACGTGAGGTGGACGACGAGCGAAGGCCTCGCCGAGGTGCCGCCCGAGCTGCGTGGGAAGGGGCGGGAGGTCTCCCGTGGGTTCGACGTGCGGGTGGTCGCCGCACGCGGCGCCCCCGAGGCCGGCCTGGCTGGCACCGTGGACCTCGTGGTGTGCGACGAGGCGACCCACGCGGTGTGCGTGCCGGTAAAGCGCCGCCTCGAGATGCCGTTCCTCGTGAGCGACGTCGCCGACGCGGGCGCGGCCCGTCGCGAGGTGCGCGTGCCCCTCCCGCGTGCGCGCTAAAGGCGATGCGTGGCGGGCGCTCTCCCGCGCCGAGCCACAGCCCGCGTGGGTGCCCTCACTTGCCCGCGAGGTAGATCGCGTAAAGGAACGCCTTCGAGATGCGCTTGGCGTGCGTGTAGCAGAGGTGGCCCTGACCCGAGGCCGAGTCGACGCCCTGATTGAGGCTCGCACAGCCGCTCGTCGAGCGGATCGAGTTGCAGATCTCCCACGAGCCGCCGCGCTCGCAGCGCGTGCCGCTCCCGGGCTCGGTGCTCTCGATGTCTTGCAGGTCGAAGATGATGTCGTTCGGGAACGTGGTCATCATCCACGTGCGCATCGCCTGCTTGGGCGCGTTCTCTGCGGGCACGTTGTAGACGAACGGCGGCGTGACGTGGAGCACGCGCACGCCCTCGGCCTTCACGGCGGCGACGGCCGCCTCGTAGGCGGTCTGCGCGCCCGCGACCTTGCCGGCGACGATGTCGGCGTAGCCGAACTTCATGATCGCCACGCGGAGGTTCGACTTGTTGGCCAGCGCCATCGAGCGAAACTCGGCGATTTTGCCCGCCGGGTTGCCGTTGCTGGTGGAGAACAGCCCGCCGTTGAGCCCCGGCCTGAGGTTCGTGGAGCCGCTCGTCGCGTACTCGAACTTGTAGCCGTTGAACTGCGCGACGTCCTCCAGGTCGCCGCCCACCGACTGGTGCAAGAAGAAGCTGCGGAATACCTTGACCTGGGCCTTGTCGCCGAGCGTCCCAGTCGGCGATGCCGTTCGCTCCGACGACGCCGGGCGTGGACGGTTGCCGCTGTCGGTCAGGGGCACCGTGCCGTCGGGACCGGGGCCCCGCCGTCGGTCGTCGCCGTGGCGTCGGGTTGGGGGCGCCGTCGGGGAGCACGGAGGGCACGGGCGTCGTGGTGGTGGACGTGGACGTCGGCGAGGTGCCCGAATCGCCCGGATCGTCGCTGGAGCACGCGAAGGTGGCGAATGGTGCGAGAATCAGCGGCAGTGCAAGGAAGAGGGCGCGCATTCGGCGGAGTATGGCCGATGCGCCCGAGTGCGCAAGACCCGAGCGGCCCACGTGGCACGAGCCGCGGCACCGGGCAGGGCTCGGAGTCTGTCAGCGACCGCGTCGCCGCGCGCGCGCGCGGCTGAGCAGTCCAAGCGCTGCGACGAGGCTTGCCCCGGCGAGCAGCGAGTGGGTTGGAGTGCCCACCGCGCCGCAGCCGCATCCCGAGCTCGTGGTGGCCGTGCTGCCGGGTCCCCCGTCGTCGCTCGCCCCCGGCAGCCCCGGCAATCCGGGCACCACCCCGGGCGGCGGCTCGGGCGTACCCGGCGCGGGGGGGCGGCGAGGCGCAGGTCCTTCTTCGCGAGGTCCACGAATCCGGGTTGGTGCCCAAGATGTTCCCGGTGAGGGTAGCGGGGATGTTGCCCGAGCCCTGGGTGATGTAGTTGTTCGCGCCGGCGATTTGGCGGCCCGCGATCCAGGTGAGATCGGTCTCGCGGACGAGGTAGTCCATCCGGCCGGAGGCCCTGGAGAAGACGTTGTTGTAGAGCTCGAGCGAGTCGAGCGCGTACGAGGCCCGCATCGCGCCCGCGTTGTTCGCGTGACTGCCGACGATGAACGTGTTGTTCACGAAGCGGTAGCGCCCGCCAGTGCGGCCCGTGCCGTCGCCGCCGACGCGCACGACGTACGAGGTCGACTTGGTCTGGAGGAGCACGTTGCCCACGACGTCCCCGTCTTCGCGCGGGGCGGTGACCGTGTCGCCGCTGTCGTCGTCGGGGCCGATCAGCTCGAGCTCGTAGTACTGCGCGCCCTCGAGCCAGTTGCCGTAGATCTCGTTGCGCTCGGCGCGCGACTTGACCGAGTTGCCGCCGTTCGCGTCATGCACGTAGCAGTGCTGCATGCGGAAGACCGACTTCGGGTACATCCTCTCGTTGGTCGCGATGTACACCGGGTGCTTCAGCGCCTCGCCGGCGCGCTCGCTGCCGGCCGCGTACACCTCCACGTACTCCATCAGGAGCGAGCCGGCCTCGCTGTCGGTCCCGAGGATGCCGTGGCGCGGGCAGTCGTGGATCACGTCGTCGCGGAGGGTTACCCCGTTGGCGCTGTGGACCACGCAGATTCCGGTGCCGCCCGTGACCTCGAAGCCCTCGAAAGTGTAGAAGTTTCCGTGCAAGAGCACCGTGTTCTCGCCGCCCTTCACGATCGGGCGCTTGCCGTTCACGCGGACCCCGCGGATGGTGATCGGCGCCGCCTGCGTGGCGTTCACGTTGAACTCGACGGGCGCGTAGGTGTGGTCGCCCTGCACCTCCACGACGTCGCCCGGCTTCACGATGCGGGCGATGGCCGACAGCTCCGCGTACTGCTTGCCCGGCCCTACCTCCAGCGTGGCGGCGCGGGCGAGGGTCGCGGAGGAGGTGACGGCCGCCGCGAAGCCGAGCGCGCCGAGGGCGCGTGGCAAGCGTGGCAAGCGTGGCAAGCGTGGCAAGCGTGGCAAGCGAGGCGGAAGAGCGGGCGTGCGGAGGCGCATCCGCAGAAGGTTGCAGTCTGAGCGCGGGTGTCAACCTGCATCGCTCGATCACCACGGGTCTCACCGGGCCGCGGGTCCGCCCTTGCGCCTGCTCGCGAGGGCGAGCACCACCGCCGCCATGACGGCTGCGGCGATCGCCACCCCGGCGCCGAGGGCCATCCACAGCCGCCGGTCGCGCAGGAGCGGGTGGAGCTCCTCCTCGGAGCCGGCCGTCGCCGCGGCCGCCTTGGGGTCGACCAGGGCGCGCACGGCGTCGCCGACCTCCGTGGGCGACATCGCCGCCGGCGGGGCCATCGCCCCCTTCGCTGTGAAGCGGACCGACTGCCCCGCGGAGAGCCGGAGCTCGGGCCCACTTCGCGGTCGGAGTGTGGCGTTCCCTGCCAGCAGCGCCACGTCCACGGCGCCGTCGACTAGCGCGACGCGCGCCTGCGAGCCGAGCTCCACCGTGCCCGCGTCGGTCTCGATGAGCTGCTTGGCCGGGGGCAACGTGGTGACCACGATCGCGCCCCGCGTCAGGTGGATCGTCCCCTCCGGGCGTCTCGTGACTCCCGACGATGGCAGGACGGCGATGGCGGAGGCGGGGCTCGCCGCGCCGTCGGGCGTGTTGCGGACGACCCGCGTCGCACCAGGCTCGGTGCGCAGCGTCACGCTCGCTGCGCCGCGAGGTCCTCGGGGGCCGGCGCGTCGAGCTTCACGTCGGCCGCCACCGGCGGCTCGACTGCGGTCGACGTCGTGGACGACGCCGTGGCGCGTGGCCTCGTCGCCGGCGCGCGCGCTGGCGCGGGGCTCGGGACCCCAAAGAAGCCGCCGCTGGCCTCCTCGGCGAACGATGGCGGCTCGTAGTTGCCCGCAGCGCCCTCGATGATCTTCCCGGTCCCGCCGCAGTGCACCGTACGCGCGCCCATCGTCGTCGCGGGGCGACCGTCGATCAGCACGCCGTGGTCGTTGCCGGCGGCGACACGGAACGTGTTGGCGCCGCAGCACGCGGCGTGCACTCCGTAGTCGCCGACGCGCGCGGCAGGGAAGCCGTCGATGAGCACGGATGGGCTCCCCTGGACGATCGGCCCCGTCACCGCGGGGTGTGGGCAGGCCCCGCAGCCGTGCGCGTCAGCAGGGGCGGAGGCCAAGTGACCCATCCGCGCGAAGCGGGCGGTGCCGACCGTCTCGATCACGAAGGTCTTCTTGGCGCCGTCGCAGGTGAGGGTGAGCTTGTTCTTGCCCGTGGTCGCGAAGCGCGGGCGGACGGGCGTCCCGCGCGGCGGCGTGAACGTGGCGGTGCCACCCCACTCGACCTCCGCCGTGAGGTCGACCTCGCGGGGCGTGCCCTTCCCGCGAACGCAGCGCGCGCCAAAGAGCCAGCCCGACGTGAAGACCCTCGGGCTCCGGCCGGCGGGGTGGAGCAGCTCGATCTCCACGTCGCTCGAGGGCTTCTCCAGGCTCCACGAGCCGCGCAGCGTGAGCATGGGCTGCGAGGCGCTCCAGGCGCCGCTCACCCGGAGCGTGCCGCCCGACCGCGTGAGCGCGCCGGTCATCGTCATGCGGTAGCCGTAGACCTGCGTCGTGCAGCTGAGCGTCCCGCGGGCCAGCGTGAAGGGGCAGCTCCACGCGCTTCCTTTTCCTCCGAACGCAAAGGTCGCCCCGGCGCTCGACGCGCTCGCCTCCGCTTCGATGTCCCTCGCGACCCCGAGGTGGGGCGCCATCGCGCTCTCCACGGGCTTCATCGGGCTCCGCGCCGCGGTGATTGAGGCCGTGCCCGTCCACCCGCCGGCGAGCTCGTCGGGCGTCGGGGCGCCGCCTCTCGGCTCGGCGAAGGCGGGGGTCACCGCGAGCGGCCAGGCGAGCGGCGAGGCGCTCTCCCGGGCGCCCGCGGCGCCGCGCAGCGAGCACGCGTCGGTGGGGGGAGCTCCGCGCCCCGCCTGCGAAGTCGCGAGGACCACGGCCAAGACGGCGAGATGGAGCACGCGAGCCGAGCGGTCGCCCATGAACCAACCCAAGCAAGGCGCGTGACAAGCGGCGGCCCGCGGATACCTGAGAGGGCGCCCCGGGGCTCCTCCGAGGGCGGCGCAGGAAGTGCGGGGTAACGCACCGTTGGCGCACGGAGCGCCAGGCTCGCGCCCGCTCGCGTGTCGGGTATCCTGCCGCGGCGATGGACGGCCCGGCGAGCACCACCAGCGAAGAGCGCCTCCGGCGGGGCGCGGTCGTGCTCGGCAAGTACGAGGTCGAAGGCGTACTTGGCGAAGGCGGCACGGGCGTCGTGTATTCTGCACGCGATACCGCGAGCGGCGAGTCCGTCGCGCTCAAGGTCATGCACCCTCACCTCGCGAGCGAGGTGCAGATCCGCGGGCGTTTCATGCGCGAGGGCGCCATCCTGCGCCGCCTCGAAGGGCCGCACGTGTGCCGCATCCTCGAGGTCGGCGAGGTCGAGAACCCGGCCGGCGGCGTGCCCCTCCTCTGCCTCGCGCTGCCCCGCATCGATGGCCGGCCGCTCGACCGACTCATCGCAGACGGCAAGCTCCCGGAGGCGCGCGCAGTGGCCATCGCCAAGCAGGTGCTCGAGGCGCTCGAGTGCGCTCACGGACAGGGGGTGATCCACCGCGACCTGAAGCCGCACAACGTGCTCGTCGACGCCGCCGAGCGGGCCACCGTCGTCGACTTCGGCCTCTCGAAGATCGTCAACGGCGGCAGCGGCACCGGGACGACCAACCTCACCACCCTCAACATGGTGTTTGGCACGCCGGAGTACATGTCTCCGGAGCAAGCCCAAGGCGACGAGCTCGACGGCCGGTGCGATCTCTACGCGTGCGGGGTGATGCTCTACGAAATGCTCACCGGCGCCCTTCCCTTCGGCGGGGAGACGCCGCTCGCCGTGCTCACGGCCCACCTCACCGAGCCGCCGCCCTCGCCCGCGGCGAAGGTGCCTGGCCTCTCGCCCGCCGTGACCGCGATCGTGCTCCGCGCGCTGTCGAAGGACCCGAACAACCGCTACTCGTCGGCCGGCGCCATGCGGGCCTCGCTCGAGCGCGCCGAGATCTTCCCCGACGAGCCCGACGACGTGCCCGAGCGCGCCGCGCTCCCGCCGGAGACCCCGCCGGCTCCGGCGCCCGAGGAGCCGGTGCCCGAGACCAAGCGCACGGGGCCGACGCCGTCGAGCGCCGGTCCGTTCGCCGCCGAAGCGAGCACCACCGAGCCCTCGCTCTCGCCGCGCCCCCCGAATAGCCGCCGCACGGGCGACGCCGATCGCGAGCGCCCGAGCCGGTCGCGGGTGTCGCAGACCGTGTCGAAGCGGCCCGTCACTCCGCCGCGTCGGGCGCTCGGCTGGACGCTCGCGTGGATCATCGTGGTCGGCGGGAGCGTGGTCGTCGGCGTAGCGCTCGGGCTCCGCTGACCTAGAGCGCCGAACCGCTTGATTCGGTCGGCTTTTCGCCGATTTACGTCGCCGTACTTTCGTTGCTCCTCCTCGCCTAGCAGCAGTAGGACTCGTCGTCGCGCCTCGCACGGCTCGCAACTCGGCGAAAATCCTCGGTCATCAAGCGGTTCGGCGCTCTAGGCCGGCCCGCTCAGCACCCCTGGAGCGCGTCGGGCACTGTCGCGCGCTCCGGTAGGGGCACCTCCCCGCGGAGCAGCGCGGGCAGGCGAGCGGCCGCGCGGGAGACGACCTCGTCGAGCGTGAGCGGGCCGGGCGTCGTCGCGAGGCGCGCCGCGTGGGCGAGCACGCCGAACAGCGCCTCCATCGGCACGCCGCGCGCGAGCAGCTCGCGGACCGCGATGCCGCCGGTGCGCTTCGCCAGCCGCTCGCCGGAGCCGTTCACCAGCAGCGGCACGTGGAGCGTGCGCGGCGCCGCGCGCGCGCCGAGGAGCCGCCCGAGCAGGAGCTGCCGGGGCGTGGAGGTCAGGAGATCGCGCCCGCGGACGACGAGATCGATCGCCATCGCGTGGTCGTCGAGCGCACAGGCGAGCTGGTAGGAGAAGACGCCGTCTCCACGCCGCAGCACGAAATCGCCCACCTCGCGCCCGACGTCTTGCGTGAGCGTTCCCGCGGCGAGGTCGACGAGCTCGACGACCGCGCCCTCCGGGACGCGGAGCCGCTGCGCGGGTGGCCGTCGCATCACGCGCGCGGGATCTTTTTCCCGACAGGTGCCGGGGTAGACGCGGTCCTCGCCCGCGTGTGGAGCGCTCGCCGCGAGCAGCTCGGAGCGGGAGCAGTCGCACGGGTACGTGACCTCGCCCAGCGTGGTCAGCGCCGCCTCGTACAGCGGGCCTCGGGCCGATTGCGTGTAGGGCGCATGGAGCCCGGCGCCGTCCGCCGCGGGCTCGTCCCAGGCCAGACCCAGCCGCGCGAGATCGGCCTCGATGCGGGCGGCGCTGCCCTTCACCGTTCGGGGAGCGTCGAGGTCCTCCATCCGCAGCACGAAGGCGCCGCCCGAGGCGCGGGCGAGCGCGAACGACACGAGCGCGCAGAGGAGCCCGCCGAGGTGCAGATCCCCCGTGGGCGAGGGCGCAAAACGCGTGCGCAGTGGAGCGAGCGGCAAGGTCGCAGGGTACTCGAAGCCGGCCGCGCGCCGCGACCGCTCTGCGGCCTCCAGGGGACGACCCGCCCGCGAAGGTGCTAGCGTCGGGCGCGCATGGGCCCGAGCGAGGAGGCGAGACCGCGAGGTGCGTCGGGCGCGCGGCGCGTCGCGCTCGTCGCGGTGCTCGTCGCGGTCGTGGCGGCGGGCGTCGTCGCCAAAGTGCACCGGCCCTTCCCCTCGGATCGCACCCCCGAGGGGGCGTACGTACGCATCGCCCACGGCCTGACCGACGGGCAGATCCAGGTGGCGTTTCCCTACCTCGAGACCGAGGCTCAGTGGGCCTGCTTCACGGTGGGAGAGAACCGGAGGAAGGCGCTCGCCCTCGCGCGGCGCTGGTATCCGGACGGGGAGCGTGGCGCCCTCGAGCGCGACTACGCGCGCTATGCGGCCGCGGCCGACGGCGCGGACGTCTTCACCCTGTACGCGAAGGAGCGCGGTTGGGACCGCCGCCTCCGGCGTGATCTGTCGGGCGCGGTCTCGGTCGAGGAGCAGGGCGAGCGCGCGAGCGTCGTCACGGCGCGCGGCACGCGGTACGCGTTTCGTAGGCGCGACAACGGCATTTGGGGGCTCACCATGTTCACGGCCGACCTCGTGGCGGAGGCCGAACGCAGCGCGCGCGACCTCGCGGTGGTCGAGCGCGCGGCAGCCGACTACGAGCGCGCCCGCCGCTGAGGCTCCGCGAGCGCACGGCGTCACGGAGCTGAGGCCGCGTCAGGGGGCTGGCGCCACGGGGAGCGCGCGCTCCAAGGACGCGAGCAGCGCCGCGTACGAGGTGCCCGCGGTGGAGCGCGTGAGACCCTGGCGCCGCCACCCGGGCTCGACGATCTCGCCGAACGCGCCGCGCGCGCCGTCCCAGCCCGCGCGTTGCTCGACGATCGCGCGGAACCCTTGGGCGGCGAGGGCCGCAGCGGCCTGCCGGGAGCGGCCGCCGGAGTGGCAGCCCACGACGAGCCGCGCCTCCTCGCCGAAGGCGCGGGCGACCACGTCGAGGAAGGCCTCGTTCGGCAGGGTGCCGATCGGGCCGTCCACGCGCCAGGGCACGTTGACCGCGCCCTCGGGGTGGCCCTCGGCGAACTCGCTCTCGGAGCGCACGTCCAGGTACGTGTAACCCTCATGCAATAGGGCCAGAGCCTCCGCCGGGGAGAGGCGCGGGACGCTCACTCGAGCCGCCTGCTACGCAACTACGGGTGCTCTACAGGTCGTCGTGGAAGAGCGGCTCGCGGTTGCGCACGTAGCGGTAAATGAGCTGGCGCGCTTCCGGCGAGATGTTCGTGAACTGCGCGCCGAAGCCGGGGAGCGCGCTCTCCGAGCTGCCGGCCTGGTCCCGCGCCCAGCGCACGATCGCCTCCGCGTCGAACTCATACCCGCCGGGCAGCGAGACGTGCAGCCGCACTGGGCTGCCGATCTTCGGGATCATGTAGGTTGCAACGAACAGGCCGCCGTGATCGACGACGTCGTTGCCCGAGAGCCCCTTGTAGAAGTTCGTGGGGCTGTGGGCGCCGAGGTCGGCGTTCAGCACCGGCACCGGCCGGCCTGGGCCTCCGGCGGCGGCGGGCGCAGGCGCGGGAGCGGAGCCGCGGGGCGCCGCGAACGGGTCCGGCGCGGCCTGGGGGGCTACCGGGAGCGTGTGCTGCATACCCTGGGGCTGGGGCTGGCCGAGCGCCACGGTCTGCGCCAGCGTGGGCTGCTGCTGCGGAGGCGCGGCAAACTGCGGAGCGGGCTGCTGCGCGGGAGCGAACTGGGGGGCCGCGACGGGCTGGGGCGCGAACGCCTGCGGAGGCGCGGGCTGCTGGGCCATGGGCTGGGGCGCGAACGCTTGCGGCGGCGCCTGCAGCGGGGCCTGCTGGGGAGCGGGCTGGTGAGCCACGGGCGGGGGGGCGAACTGCGGGGCCTGCTGGGGAGCGGGCTGGTGAGCCACCGGCTGGTGAGCGAACGCCGGGGCTTGCGGGGCCGTCGGGGCTTGCGGGGCCATCGGGGCTTGCGGGGCCATCGGGGCTTGCGGGGCCATCGGGGCTTGCGGGGCCATCGGGGCTTGCGGGGCCATCGGGGCTTGCGCCATCGGGGCCATCGGGGCTTGCGGGGCCGCCACGGGCCGCGGGGCCATCGCCGGAGCGAGCGGCTGGGTGCCGAGGCGTGGGACCGCTGCCGCGGCGGGGGCGGCGGGGGCGGCGGGGGCGGTGGGGGCGGCGGGGGCGACGGGGGCGACTTGCACGGGCGCGGCCGGCGCGGCCGGCGCGGCCGGCGCGACCGACGGCCCGGTCACCATCTTCGAGAGCTGGTGCACGAGGCCGAGCGACGCCGCGACCGCCTCCATGGCGTTGGGCACCGAGGGGTGGCCGGAGGTCTGCGCCTGGAGCTGCGACAGCGCGGCCCGCACGTGACCGAGCGCGGTCTCCGCGTTGGGCACGAGCGCTGCCCCTTGCGAGCTCTCGATTTTGTGGAGCGAGCCCATGGCGAGCGCGATGGGCTCTGCTATCTCGAGGATGGCGGGCGGAGTGCTTGGGTCGACCTGGAGCGCGGCGAGGCCACGAGCCAAGGATTCACGGGCAGAACGCGAAGTGGTCACGGGGTCGGACACGGGGCACTCTCCTGAGGCTCTGATCCCAGCGTGGGCAGTCAATACCCGATGGCTCTCTTGCGGGGCCGAGGGGGCGCGAATGGTCGAGCGCCTCAGTCTACGTAAGCCTTCGGTTCAAGGGAACCGTCTTTCCTCGCCTCCCCGCGCGAGCGCGCGCACGAGATCGGCGATCTCGCCACGATCCAGCTCCGCTCCGGCCCCGGCTCGCGCTCGCCCGCTTCGTCCGGCGCGTCGTCGTCGTCGTCAGCGAGGCGCGCCGCGAGCAGACGGAGGCCGCCATCGCGGGTCTTGACGATCGCCGCGCCCCCCGGATCCACGGCGATCTCGCCGGGCTGAAGACCGTGCGGCGCGGCCGGCGTCGCCTCGGCGCGGACGATGGTGAGGAGCGCCTCGCCCACGAACAGGTACGCGCCCGGGTACGGGCTCGCCGCCCGCACGCGCCGGGCCAGCTGCTCCGCCGTCATGGACAGATCGAGCTCGAGGTCTTCCTCCGAGAGCAGCCCTGCCTCGGTCGCGAGCGCCTCGTCTTGAGGCTCGGGCGTGGGCGGCCGGCCCTCCGCGTAGGCGCGGGTCACCTCCCGGAGCAGCGAGAGCGAGGGGCGATCGAGGCGCTTCGCCAGCCGCCACGCGCTCCACGACGGGTCGAACGTGAGCGCGCGCCGCCCGAGAACGTGCCCCGTGTCGTCGGCGTCTACGAGGAGCAGGGCGGTGACGGCGGTCACCGTGTCCCCGGCATCGATGGCTGCGAAATACGGGTCTCCGCCGCGATGGCGAGGCAGGAGCGACGGGTGCACGCCGAACGCCGCGAGGCGGGCGGCCTCCCGGAACGAGGCCGGCACCTTGCGAGTCCAGAACCAGCTCACCACGACGTCGGGCGCGAGGGCCCGCACGCGGTCGGCGTGGGCGGTGAGGCTTGGCTTCACGAACACGCGGCCCCGGCCGAGTCGCGCCCGAAGCCGGCGGGTGCCCGGCGCGCGATCCCGGCAAATGCCCGCGTACACCACGTCGTGGCCGTCCGCGGCGAGCAGGAGCGCCGCGAGCGGCAGCCCGACGAAGGCGACGCGGAGGCGGGCCACCGACCCTTCAGCCCGGAGTCTGGACAGAGGGCGGGAGCTGAGGGATGGCCTCGTCGCCGAGCTGGCGCACGAGCGCCTGCCGCATCGCGTGCTCCACGAGCTGCCAGAGCTGCGCGCGGTCGGTCGAGCGGCCAAGGAACCCGATCGGGATGCGGAAGCCGCCCTTGTCGCGGCGGCCGCCGCCGTACGCGCGCCCGCGGTCGTCGTGCCCGAACGCCTTCTCGAGCCAGGCGGCGGGGTCGACGCTCGCCGAATGCGTGCGCAGCGATCCTTCGATGAACCGCTCGCCGACGACGCCGTACACCACCACGGTGTCGATGTCCTCGCGGCGTACGAGGAGTCGAGGCCTGCGCGACCGTGTCGCGATCGCCGTCGGAGACGAACCCGACCCCGGCCATGGCGAAGTTTCTCCGGACCGTGAGCGACGCGAGCGCGCGGGCGATGACGTCCATCGCCTCGGGCGCGATGAGGCGCCGGCTGAGGTCGGTGAGTAGGTCTTTGTCGCACATTTCGGTGAGGTAGGCCGCGGCCCGGAAGTCGATGCCCTTGGCGAGCTGGAAGTCGTCGGTGTCGGTCGCGAGACCGTGCATGAGCGCGGTCGCCACGCGGCGGTCTTCCTCGCTCGAGTTGTCGAGCGGCGCCAGCTCCTGGAGGTACCCGAGCATCGTCGCCGTGGCCCCTACGTCGAGGCGCATGTCCACGAAGCGGGCCTTGGGGGGTCTGCGCGCGGTGGTGGTCTACGATCGCGAGCACCTCGATGCCCCGGCGCCCCGAGGTCGGGATCGATGTCGGGAGTCGACGAACGCGAGGTAGTCGACCTGACCTATCTCCGCGACACTACGCATCTTCTGAGCTCGATGTTGAGCAGCTTCACCAGCGCGCGGTTCTCGCGGTGCGACAGATCGCGGTAACCACCACGTCACGTCCCACACCGAGCCGGAGCGCGATGTGCGACAGCGCGAGCGCGGAGGCGATCCCGTCGGGATCGGGGTGCCGCGCAGCGAGACCAGCAGATGCTTGCCCTGAGCCAGCTCGAGGGTCTCGGCCAGGGCGCGGGCGCGCTCCAGGACCGGCTTGAGGGACGTTGAGGCGCCGAACAGCTTCGCCTGGGAGTGGAGCGGAATTGTGCTCCCCTCTGGGGTCGGGACGTGAGCCCTTTTGCAGGCACGTCGCAGGTGTCCAGCCCCACGGGGTGGGGCGGCCCGCGCTTGCTTCTCCGGGCCAATGATGGGAAGCACGCCGGGCGCCGACATGCCCGCGAGCCCCGCAAGAAGAGCCTCGTCCTCGGGGCAGCGAGCCCTCCGGGTGCTGCTCCCGCGCTGGTCGTGGCGCTCCCCCGCTCTACTGGTGGGTCGACGCCACCTGCCGGGCGACCTCGGCTGCTCGGGCGCGACCAGGGGATCTTCCAGTACATCGCCTGGGCCGTGCTGAAGGGCGACGTGGACTACCGCGACGTGCGCGACGTCAACGGCCCGCTGACCCACCGGGTCCACATCGCGTTTCTCGTTGGGAGGCGCCGACGAGCACGTCTTCCATGTCCTCGATCTCGAGAGCGGCGTCGCCTTCGCGTTCGTGGGCGCGTGCATCCCTGGATCGGGCGGCGGGCGAGGCCGAACCTTCCGGGCAGGGCCTGCCGCCCGGTGGGTCCGCGAGATCGCCTCCCGGTCCGGCTGGGCGCTGGCCGCCTGGGTGGTGCTGAGTGCGGGCAGTATCTCCTCTACATTTTTGGGACGGCCCAGCGAGAGAGCTTCGCGACTGGTTCCCGCTGACCTCCTCGGCCTCCCGCTCGCCGCCCAAGACCGCATGCGGAACGGCGAGTCCGACGCCGCCATCAGCCGCGCGGGGGAGGGGGCCTGGTTCCCTGGGCGCGCTGCGCTCGTGTGGGCGGGCGCGCTCGCTCATCTTGTGGTTCGGCGTCCCACGTACGCCCTGTTCACGGTCGTTCAGATCGCGACCCTCCTCGTGGACGACGTGCCCACTCCCCGCAAGCGACGGCTCTTCGCCTTCGCGGTCGGCGCGGCGCTCGGCGCGGCCACGCAGTTGCTCTACCTCGCGGTCCTCGGGGACCTGGTGGTGTTCTTCCGCACCTACCTCGTCGACGTGCCGCTCATGTACCGGTTCATCTGGCCGCGCACCCCCTACGAGATCCTCGGCCTCGATGGCTTCTCCACCCGCCGCGGCGGCGGTCGCCACGAGCGCGGTGATGGCGTGAGCCTCATCGCGACGGGCACGCTGCCGCGCCGCGCTCGCCATCGCGCTCGCCCCCCGCTAGTGGCCTCGCGAGCAAATGCTCGCGCAGCGCAAAGGGTTCCCTACCACTTCCACCCGGTGAGCGCGGGGTGAGCCTCCAGTGGGTGCTGCTCGTCTGCTGGTACGCCGAGCGCACCTTCCGCGCCCCGGCGGCGTCCCGATCGCCTCCTGCCCATCGTTGCGGCGCGCCGCGCTCTGCTGCGGGTCGCCACGTTGATGCCGATTTCGCCGTACGTGCAGGGCCTCTGGCTCCTCACGAAGGCCCGGGACCCCATCGAGCGCACGTCGCACGACTACCTCGTGTACTTCCAGACGAGCGACTTCTTCCCGTGGGAGCTCCGTCAGGCCGCCTCTGTACCTGCGCCTCACGACCCAACCGGACGAGCGCGTCCAGACCTACGGCATGGACCCCCCTACGTCCTCTTCCTCGCCCAGCGACTCAGCGCGACGCCCTAAATTTACGCCTACGACCTAACCCGGACGCCGCGCTCGCGGGCGGCAACCTGCCGGATCCCGTCGGCCTCCACCCCAACCCCGTGCAGGCCCGCCAGATCGTGGCCCTCCGCGACGAGCACGAGCGCGACTTCCCTCGCGCGCTCCGCGCGAAGCCGCCGGCCGCGTTCGTTTCACGACAAAGCGCCGCTCATCACCTGGCAGGAGTCGGTCCGCGATTTCGGGGGGAGCACCGCCCCGAGAGCGCGGCGTGGGTCTCGCGAGCTACACGGAGACGGCGAACTCAGGGCACGCGGTCTTCTTGCGGAACGACCGCGCTGTCGGAGCGCGCCGCGCTTCGACCAGCCGTCGGCCCCCGGGTCGTCGCCTCCCGTGACCCTGACGCAGGTCGGGCTAGGTTGCGCGCAAGTTGGTGTTCCGAAAGCGTTCTTGCAGAACGGACCACGCATGGATCCCATCGAGCCGGCGCCGCTCTCCACCACGTCGCCCGCCGGACCGCACCGACCTCCGCGTCGATGCCACCGGCGAGCCGCGAGGCCGACGACCTGCGCGCCCCGCACCTCTATCTGGAACCGCGAGCGTCCTGGCTCGAGTTCAACGCGCGCGTGCTGGCCGAGGCCGAGACTGAGACCGTGCCGCTCCTCGAGCGCCTGAAATCCACGCGATCGTCACCCGAACCTCGACGAGTTCTTTCATGGTCCGGGTGGCCGGCCTAAGCAGCAGCTCACCGGCGTGGTCGGCGAGATCGCCCCGACGGCATGAGCGTGCGGCCGACAGATCACCCGCATCTCCGAGCGAGTGCACGAGATGATGCTCCACCAGGACGAGGTGCTGAAGCACCACCTCCTGCCCGCCCTGGCCGAGCAAGGCTACGCGTGGCTGAAGCCCGCGGAGCTCCCCGAGGACGCGCTCGCCCGCCTCGACGAGCGGTTCCACAGCGAGATCTTCCCGGTCCTCACGCCCATCGCGATCGACCCGGGGCACCCGTTCCTCACGTGCGCAACAAGAGCCTGAACCTCGGCGTCATGTTCTCGCGCGACGGCTCGGGCGACGTGAACTTCGGCGTCGTGCAAGTGCCCACGATGTTGCTCGCCTCATGATGGTGGGCCTGGTCCCGAGCGCCGCGGCGTCGTCGCGCCGCACGCGTTCGTGCTGCTCGAGGACATCGTCGCGCGGCACGTCGACATGATCTTCCCAGGGGTGCGGCTGAAGGGGGTCTACGCGTTCCGCGTGACACGCAACTTCGACATCGAGATCGACGAGGAGGAGGCGGAAGATCTCCTCCAGACGATTCAGCAGGAGAGCCCCGCCGCCGCGAGCGCGGCAACGCCGTCAGGCTGGAGGTGTCCGAGAGTACACCGAGGCGTCGCTCTCCAAGCTGGTGAAGGCCCTGAAGCTCGACCCGTGCGCGACGTCTACCGCACGACGGCGGTCCTGAACGTGAGCGATCCCCTCGCGCTGTTCGCGCGCGAGGAGCGGCGCAACCTGCGGGATGAGCCGGACGTGCCGCTTGCCGTGCCCTGGCTGCGCGACGCGGAGGACATCTTCGCTGCCATCCGTGACGGCGACATCCTGCTTCACCACCCCTACGAGTCGTTCGATCCGATCGTCGAACTCGTCAGCCGCGCGGCCGAAGACCCTGACGTGTTGGCATCAAGCAGACCTCTACTGCGCCGGCGGCGACTCTCCATCGTCAAGGCGCTCGCGCGGGCCGCGGAGTCGGGCAAGCAGGTCACCGCCATCGTCGAGCTCGAAGGCCCGCTTCGACGAAGAGTCCAACATCCAGTGGGCCCGCACCCTCGAGCAGAGCGGGCGTGTACGTGGTCATGGCCTCATGGGCCTCAAGACCCACGCGAAGTGCCTGCTCATCGTCCGGCGCGCGCCGGACTGCGGCGGTACGTGCACCTGTCGACTGGCACCTACAACCCGGGGACCGCGAGGCACTACACCGACGTTTCTGCTCCTCACGTGCCGCACCAGCATCGGGGAAGACGCGTCGTCGCTCTTCAACCTGCTCACCGGCTACAGCGCCCGGCGCGTGGAACCCGCTCATCGTCGCGCCCTCGGCCTCCACGAGGGGGTGCTGGGCCTCATCGCGCGGGAGGCCGAGCAGGCTCGCCACGGGAAGCCGGCGCGCATCGTGGCCAAGATGAACTCGCTCGTCGACGAAGACGTGATCGAGGCCCCTCTACTGCGCCTCCCAGGCAGGCGCAGATCACCTTGCTCATTCGCGGTATCTGCTGCCTGCGACCCGGTGTCCCGAACGTGAGCGAAAACATCAGAGGTGGCGCGCCATCGTCGATCGGTACCTGAGCACGGTCGCGTGTTTCCGCTTCAACGGCGGAAAAGAGGAGGTCCTATCTCTCGAGCGCCGACTGGATGCCGCGAAACCTCACCGGCGGGTCGAGGTGATGATCCCCATCGAGGGCCACCCTGCGCGCGAAGCTCCGCGCGGACATGCTCGATCTCGAGCCAGGACACGGCCGGGTCGTGGGCCCTCCAGAGCGACGGGCGCTGGCCAGGGGTCGGCCAAAGGCGGGCGCGCCGGCGTTCCGCTCGCAGTACCGCTTCCAAGAGCACCGGAGAGGTGGTCCGCGTCGCGGAGGTCGCGGCCCGGCCAGAGCCGCTTCCGGCAGATGCCCACTGCGCAGCGTTCTCCGCCGAGGGCAAGGTGCCGAAGACGACGCGACGCCGCAAGAACCGTCCGACTGAGGTGTGTTGGGGTTGACGCGCGAGCGGCACCTTGGTAGCATCGCCCGTGAGCAAGGGCCGCTCCGCTGTTGCCTCTCGTCGTCACCGCTCTCCGCGACGGCCCTCCTGGGCTGCCCAAGAAGAAGCGACGACACCGGCGGCGCCGCCAATGCTTCGTCGGCCACGGCGAGCGCGGCGGTCGGGCAGCCCGTCGCGACGGCGAGCGTCCAGCGCGCCGAGCGCGCCGGAGCTGAAGCCCACCTGCACGGTGAACCAGAAGGTGTGGACCAAGGGTCAACACTCACGGGGCTCACGGCGGAGGGACCCCTGACGGCACCGACGTCGTCGGGCTCGCGCTCGGTAACACGCCGTGCGTGCTCTTCAACGTCAAAGGAGAGGGCGGCGGGCGGCCTAAAGAAGGTCACCTGAACCCGGCTCGAGTTCGCCAAGCGCCCCGAAGGCCGGCGAGGGACGCGCATCATCTGGCGCGTGACGCCCGCGAAGATCGAGGGCGCGAACGTGGGGCGTTCGTCGACTTTCGCGAGGTTCCAGGGCGCCCGACCCGGCGGGCCCGGAAAGCAGCGCCATCGTGTGCGGCCCCACCGAACGTCACGGAGCGCTGGGGTCGACTGGAAGCGCCCGGCGGTGCTCGATGATCCAAAGACCTCGAAAGACCCGGTGCCGGCGTTCGTCGCCGCCCACCACATCACGGCGGCCTGGCCCTACCGCGAGCGCGACTGCCGTCCGTTCTTCGACCCCACAAGCGCAACGAGGAGGTCGTCGTGTCGAGCTTCAAGGTCCGGTGGTGGACGGAGGCGGACGCCAAGTCCCAGGCGAGGCTCACCATCGCCAGGCCGGAACAGCGAGGGCCCTCGTACGCCACGCCGATGAGCGCGAGCCCGTTCCAGGAATCGACTACGACACCCATCTCCGACGGCTTCGGGATGGCTCGTTCTTCGTGGCACGCGGGCGGCTCGTCGCGTCGTTCGTGTCGCACGACAAGAAGCCGATGGGCGCCGAAGAGCTACCCCGGCTACTCCAGATGCCCGACATCGCCCGCGACGGCGCGACACCGTGCTCATGGCGGCCCAGGCGACCGGCAAGGGGCGTGCAGGACCCTCGCGGCGCGCGCGTCGCGGGCGGTACGCTGCCCGCAGGGCCCACGAACGTGACCGACGAAGACTCACGGCGCACACGGCCCGCGCCCGAGTCCCTCCGCGACGACAAGGGCCAGCGCTGGATCTTACCTCGACGACGTCGAGAAGGGAAGGGCACCTCGGATCATGCCGATCGGCGCTGATTTCCGCTCGCAGGGGCGCGCGTACGCCGTGTCGAAGGACGACGAGAAGGCGTCCGAGGCGCGCCTGTTCGCGAAGCCGCGTGGCGGGTTCACCGTCGTCTACGTGCGTGACGGCGGCGCCGCGGGCGGAGAGCTCGTGAGCGAGGATCTCGACTGCAAGGTGGAGAAGTAGAGTCGCGCGAGGGCGCGTTTTTCGGCCCGCGCCGCGTCGCGCCTGCTAGCTTCCAGGCGTGGTCGCTCGCGTGAATGCGGTGCGTGCGAGGGCGGGAGGGGCCGTGGTCGGCGCGCACCGCCCGCCTCGGCGCGCTGGCGTGGCGTGCGCGTGCGCCTCCACCTTCACCTGGGGCGCCGCCGCGCCCCCGCGCAGCCCGCGCCGAGGAGTCGCGGGCCGCGCCGGAAGCACCGGCGGTGGAGCGGGCGCTCTCTCTTCCAGGAGGAGGAAGCTCTACCAGGGTGGCGACGTCCTCGGCGCACGACAGCGCTTCGCCGAGGCGGAGCAGCTCCACCACGCTCCGGTCATCGTCTACAACCTCGCGCCTGCGACGAGCGGCTCGGGCGCGTCCAGGCCGCCGTCGACGGCTATGAGCGGTACATCGCCGACGAGGGCGAGCGGGGCGAGTTCGCCACCGCCGCCGCGGTCGCCGCCGCACAGCTGAAGGCGCGCGCGGCGCGCCTCCGCGTCGAGAGCGAGCCGCCCGGCATGCGCGTCTTCATCGACGGTGCGCAGCTGCAGGAGCGCACCCCCACCGCCGTGCTCCTCGGCGCGGGCGCCCACCACGTCGTCGTGGAGGCCGATGAGTACCGCGAAGAGCGCGATCTCACACTGGGCCCCGCGCGTCGGAGACGCTCAGGTTCAAGCGGCCCAGTCTTGCGATGCCTGCGCCGCGCGCCCGGCGTCACGCCCCCGCCGGCCGAGGTGCCCGCGCCTACGCCGCCCGTGCCTCCGAAGACTCCGCCGGCTCCGGCGCCCGACGGCTTCGTGTTCGGCGCCCACTTCGTCGCGGTCCCCTACGCCTTCTTCAAGGCCGACAAGGCCCGCAGGAGGCGAGCGCGACCGGCGCCTCCATCGCTCGCGGTCGAGGGCGGCTACGCGTTCACGCGCCGCGCCGAGATCCTCGTCCGCGCGCTCACCGCCATCGGGTCGGAGTGTGGCAGCGTGGCGGGCTCGAACTTCTCTCCATGGGCCCGGCGATCTCCCGTGCGCGCGCGACTGGGCGTGGCTCGGGGTTGGCCTGCTCGGCGGGCAGGCGCAGAGCTGCACCGGGACGACCAAGCTGGCGACGAACATCGTGTTCTCGCCCACCTTCGACCTCGCCTTCTCGGTGGCCACGAAGCCCTATGGCCAGTGGCTCATCACAGCGAGCATTGGCTACTATTTTCGCGAACCCGCCAACGACAACCGCGTGCTCTACGCGCCCATCGGGTTTGGCCTGCGCTTCTTCTGAGCGACGACGTGTGTGCAACCTGCACGTTTGCGCCGGCCCTGGGCTCGCCCGGGGTCAGGGCTCTTGCGCGAGCGCGGGTCGTGCTCGGGCTCGAAGTCGAACGCGTCCGGCAGGAGCGCCGCGAGCCGCGTGTCACGCCGCGCCTCCTTGTCGCCGTCCACGCCCACGAGCGCGATTGGCATGTCGCGCGCGAACTCGCTCAGGGTCTGCCGGCAGATGCCGCACGGCGAGCCGCCGCGCTTGCCCGGCGTGACGATCGCCATCGCCACGGGGTCGCGCTCGCCGGCGGCGATCAGCGGAGACGATGGCGGTGCGCTCGGCGCAGATGCCCGCGGGTAGACGCGTTCTCCACGTTGCACCCACGAACACCCGGCCGCTCTTCGTGAGCAGCGCGGCGCCCACGTGGAAGCCCGAGTACGGCGTACGCGCGCGCCTGGCGGCCGCGGGCCTCGGCGACGAGCGCGGCGAGGAGATCGACCTGGGGCCGGGTGGGCTCGCCCGCTCACGCCGCGGCCCCTTGGATCCAGCCGCGCAGCAGCGCCGTGAGCCGCTCGCGCGCGCCGCGCGCGGTCTGCTCGACCTCGGAGTGATCGAGCTCGGTCTTCGAGAGGCCGGCGGCCAGGTTGGTGATGCAGGACAGCGCGCCCACCCGCACCTTCATGTGCCGGAGGGCGATGGTGTCGAGCACGGTGCTCATGCCCACCGCTTGCGCGCCGGGCGCGGAGCATGCGCACCTCGGCGGGGGTCTCTGCGTCGGCCCGAGCAGGCCGGCGTACACGCCCTCGCGCAAGGAGAACCCCGCCTCGCGGGCGGCGTGGTGCGCGGCGCCGCGGAGCTTCGGGTCGTACGCGGCCGACATGTCCGGGAAGCGCGGGCCGAGCGCGTCGTCGTTGGGGCCCACGAGCGGGTTGTGCCCCGTGAGGTCCAGGTGGTCGGTGAGCACCATGAGATCGCCCGGCGCCCACTCCGGCTCGATGCCGCCGGCGGCGTTCGTGAGTGAGCACCGACTCGACCCCGAGCCTCGCGAGCGTGCGCGCCGTGCACCACGGCCTCCACCGAGTGCCCCTCGTAGAGGTGAATGCGCCTGCACGCACACGACCGGCACGCCGTTCACCTTGCCGAAGCAGAGGTTCCCCGAGTGGCCGACCACCTTCGACTGCGGGAGGTGGGGCAGCTCATGGTAAGGAATCTTTACCAAGTCGTCGAGCGTGTCACCGAAGGCGCCGAGGCCGCTCCCGAGGACGAGGCCGACGCGAGGTTGGTGGAGGACTTGGCGCGCACGGCGCTGACGGTCTCTTCGAGCCGGGCGCGGACGGAGGAGGCACTGTCGATCATGGGGGATCGCAGCATACCCGCGCCCCGTCACGGTCTCGACGATTTCTGCGGCGAGCGCGGCGGAATGCCGTCGCACCCGGGGGGCGTTCCGGGAGGGGCAGGCGCGCGCGCCCGCCGCCTTGCTCTGCGCGCGGTCGACCCCTAGCGTCTCTGGTGGGGGAACGGGCGGAGCGCCGGCCCAGGGAGCTCTCCGCGTCGCTCACGATTGGACGGGAACCATGTCGGACGGCATATTTTTCGGGCTCGTCAGCGCGTTCGCGATCACCCACGCCGCGCCTTTGGCGGGCGCCGTGTACCTCCGCGAGGAGGCGAAGACCCGCCCTACGTGGCAGACCTTCCGGAAGGCGCCCGAGGTGCTCGACCGCAGCGCCTACCGCTCGGGCGGCCCGGTCTTCACGGGTCATCTCAGAGCGCGCGCCGGGGTGGTGCGGCTCGCCGCGCTGAGCCGCTTCGTGATGGGCTCCATGTTCCTGCCGGGCTCGCGTGGGCGCTCCCTCGGCTTGGTCGCGATGGGCGGGGCTCCTCAGCATCCCGGGGCTCGTCCTCGCGGCGTGGCTCTGGCTGTCGGGGTCCAAGCTGCTCCGCTGCGATCCCGTCGGGGCGGTGTCGGCCGCGCGCGCGGCGGCCGTGTCGTTCTACTTCAACGTGCTGCTCGTGCTCGCCTCGGCGACGGCGCTCGCCCTCGACTCGCGCGAGCTCGGCCCGCTCGCGCTGTTCGTCGGCGCGCGTACGCCCTGCTGTCGATCGGGCAGGCCATCCTCCTCGCGGTCGCGGCGAGAGAGGTCGGCCGGCAGTGCGGCGACGTGTCCGAGGACCAGGTGTCTCAGGGCCTCCCACCCGCGCTGCGCACGCTGCTCGACCGGCGGCGCGCGAGGCAGGCGCGCGAGGCGGGCCTCGTCACCGAGTAGGCGCGCCTTCCGTGGGAATGTCGGTCAGGTCGCCACCTCGCCTCCGGCTCGGGGTCGCCATCGACCCTCCGTTCGCGCCTTCGGGCTCACCTTCAGGTTCACGCGGACCACCGCCTGAGGTGGCTTCCCTGGTGCCAACCGCTGAAAAACCCAAGCGAATTCTCTGCTCCACGGCCCTCCGAGGCGCAGTTCGAGGGCTTCGTCCGGTCGCTCTCTCCGGCGGAGCACGCGTCGGTCGCTGCGGGCACGGTCGTGTGGGAAGGGCTCGCCTGCGACCTCGTGAGCCGGCCCGAGGTAGGCGAGCTCGTCGCGGAGCTGCACCGGTCGTACGGGAACCTCCTCGTGCTCGGCCTCCGCGGGGGCCGACGGCGCCGACCGCGCCGCGCGAGCCGCGGGCGTGTTCGACGTGCTCGACCGCCTCGACGCCACCGAGGACGTGGAAGACCGCTACGCGTTCCACCGCATCGTGGTGCTGCTCTCCGGGGCCGCCTGCGCCGCCACCGACCGCCTCGTCCTCGAGCTCGGCGCGCGCGGCGTCGGGCGCGTGGTGTGGCACGAGTCCCTCTGCGGAGCGCGAGGCGGGCGCCGACGGCGTGTGGGGCGCCGTGTTCCTCGCCGAGGCGCGCCGCGCCCTCACCGAGCGCAAGACCGGCAAGCGGGCGCTCTGCGCGGCGGGTGGCGGTATCACCGGGATCTTCTTCGAGCTCGGCGTCATGAAGTGCCTAGACGACTGCCTCGACGCCGGCGGCGCCAACGGCTTCGACATGTACTTCGGCATCAGCGCGGGCGCCGTCGTGAACGGCCCCATCGCGATGGGCTACCCTCGGTCGACGAGTTCATGGCCGCCATCGCCGGCCACCCCGGCGGCCGCATCGCGCCCCTCGATCTGCGCATCTTTCGGCTCGGGCACCTCGACGTCTCCGGCTTCGCGCGGCGCCTCGGCTTCGCCGCCAAGACCGCGTGGACAGGCCTCACGCGACCCCTGCGCCGCGCGCGCGGGCTCTCGCGCGAGCAGCTGTTGTTCGACTACGTGGACCTCGTCGCGCCGCCGTTCCGGGCCGACCGCTTCGAGACCACGCTCCGCGCCATCCTCACCGCGCCCGGCGCCACCAACGACTTCGCGCGCCTCGGCGGCCGGCTCTTCGTGGGCGCGACCGACCAAGACGCCCGCACGCACGTGCTGTTCGGCGACGAGACGCACAGCGACGTGCCGATCAGCCGAGCGATCCAGGCCTCGCTGAGCATCAACCCCGCGTTCTCGGCGACCCCCATCGGCGGCCGCTACTACGAAGACGGCGCGATCACCCGCACGTCGAACTTCGTCGAGGCCATGCGCCGGGGCGCGACGCTCATCTTCGTGCTCGACCCGTTCCTCCCGTACGTCGCGCGGACGCCCGGCTACAACGATCGCCGCGGCCTCCTCTACAACATCGACCAGGACGTGCGCACCATCTCCTATACGCGCTACGAGGCCACGCGAAACTCGGTGCTGCGCAAGCACCCCGACGTGAGCACGTACACGTTCGTGCCCGCCAACCGGCTGCGGCGCCTCATCTCGCAGAACCCGATGGACCACCGGCCCTACCTGGAGATCTGGCGCGGCGCGTACCTCTCCACGCTGAAGCGCCTCACGCACCTGCGCCACAGGCTCGAGGGCGATCTGCGCGTGCATGGCGTGGGGCTCGCGTTCGATCGCGCGGCGGCAGTGGCCGAACGGCTCGAGCGCGCGCGCACGCTCCGCTTCGACGACTTCTTCCCCGACGGCGTGGTGTCGCTGCGCACCCCGCCGCTCGGGGCAATGCGCTCGCGAGCGGCGAGGCGCGTCCCGCGTGGCCGCCGCCCAAGGCGTCCGCGCGTCGCCTCGGCGAGCCCGCCCGCGAGGCGAGCTAAATCACCGAGTATGATCTTCGATCAAGCCCGGTGCCTCTCGGCCACAAAGCTGGCCGATTCACCCCTCCGGCTTGTCCGCTCCCGCGGCCAACGTCGTCCGAAGCTCCAACGCGGTCTTCATCCCGAGTGCCGCCGCGCTCGGGCGAACCCCCGGAAGGGCGGATTTGCGCAGTCCGGAGTTGTGCTCAGCATCGCACAAGTGCTCTCGCATTGTGCGTAGAAACGGAACGATTCGTTCAGCTGGCGCTGTCTAAACGCGAGGCACCGAGAGGCCCATAGTGGCGTGGTCCGAAACACCGGAAGGAACCACGCAATGACGACGAACACGCCCACCTGGACGCTCGACCCCTCCCACTCGAGCGCCACCTTCTCCGTGCGACATGATGATCACGAACGTTCGGGGGGCTTTCAGAAGCTCTCCGGCCGCGCCACGTTCGATCCGGCGAACCTCGAGGGGGCCTCGGTGGAGGCGTCGATCGACGTCGCGTCGATCGACACGCGGGACGAGAAGCGCGACGCGCACCTGCGCAGCGCCGACTTCTTCGACGTGGACCGCCACCCCGCGATCACCTTCACGTCGAAGGCCGTGCGCCGGGCCGGCGCGAAGCTCGAGCTCGTGGGCGATCCACCCCTCCGCGGGACCACGCGCGAGGTCGTCCTGGAGGGTGGACGACCCACACCCGAGCACGTCGACCCGTGGGGCAACACCCGAATCGGCGCGGAGGCGAAGACCAAGATCGCGTCCGGAGTTCGGCATGACGTGGAACTCGGCCCTCGAGGCCGGCGGCGTGCTCGTCGGCGACGAGGTCACGCTCGCCTGGACGTCTCCCTCGTGAGGCAGAAATGAGCGCGGTCGCGCTGCGCAGCCCTCGCTGGCGGTGCTGGCGACGCTGACCGCGGTGGACGGTCGCCGCGCCTTCGTCGGGTGCCACCGAGCTCAAGTTCTCCTCGGCGACGGGCTCGAAGATCGCGTGGGTCGGCTCGAAGGTGACTGGCAAGCACGAGGGCGGGTTCAGCGACCTCAAGGGCACGGTACGGCTCGTCGATGGCGCGCCGGAGAAGAGCTCCGTTCACGTCGACATCGACGCCGCCTCGATCACGAGCGACGCCGAGAAGCTGACCGGTCACCTGAAGTCGCCCGAGTTCTTCGACGTCGGCAAGTTCGCCAACATCACCTTCGACTCGACCGCGGTGAAGGCGGGCGGCGACAAGGGGGCTACGCACACGGTGACTGGCAACCTCGCGCTCCACGGCGACCAAGGCCGTGACGTTCCCCGCGACCATCAAGATCGAGGGAGAGGGCGCCCGGTGGAGGCCGAGTTCTCCTCAATCGAAGAGACTTCGAGCTCACCTATCCCGGGAAGAAGGACGACCTCATCCGCGACGACGTCGTGGTGAAGCTGTCGGTCAAGGCGAAGAAGTGAGCCGGAGCACCACGGCGAGACCTCGCGACCTTGATAGATAAGACGTTTCTGTCTTGATGCTCGCCGTCGCCGTCGCCGCAGCGCCCACGCTTCGCTCAGAGCTGCTGCTAGGGCACCACGGGCGACCTGGCCCACCTTCGGCCCCAGCCGGGCCCTGGTCCTCGAGCTCCACCGGCGAGTCCTTCGACGGCGGAGCGCTGGTGAGCGCGCGGAAGGCGCCCTGCACGTGGTGGAGGTAGCCAGGGCGGTGGGTCGATCGACGAAGCGCACGACGTGGTGCTCGTCGAGGACGAGGGTCGAAGCTGCTGATGCCGAGCGGGCTCACGAGCGCGTGCCCGGAGTCGAGCACGAGGCGCTCGTGCACACCGTACCGCGCAGCCAGCCGGATCGGCCGAGCCATACGCGACGTTCACCTGCGGCACGCCGAGCCCGCCCTGCTGGTCGATCGCGCGCATCGCCCTCGAACGCGGGCATGCAGTCGGCGCACCCCTGGCGCCACCCGTGCACCACGAGCGGCCCGCCCGGGGGCGCGGGGGCGCGCCCGCCTTGTGTGGCGGAGACCTCGGGCAGCACCACGCGGCGCCCCTCGAGCCCGACCCCGGCGGGTGTCACCGAGACCCCCTTCGCCGGCGTGCGCAGGTGTTCGACGACGCGGAGGCCGGCGACCCCGAGGGCGACACCGAGCGCGAGCGTCAGCGAGTAGAAGAGGGGCCTGCGATCGGGCGCGATGCGGATCGTCGGCAGGGCGCCCGCACGGTACGGATCGCGGCGTTCGTTCGCCCTGTTCTGGCTCGCAGGGGGCATCGGGTTCTGGCTCGCGGGGTCCGTCACCTGCGTCATCGTAGCCGACGTCGCCGCTCCGGCCAGCCCTCGCCGATCACAGGACGCGCGGGCGTTCGTGAACAGCGCACGCGGCCAGTAGCGCACCGGCTCGACGCCGTCCGCCTCGATGAGCTCGGCCTGGACGCGCGCGTAGTCGTAGCAGTTGAGCTCGTACTGATTGCCCCAGGGATCGGCGAGGTTGTAGGCCCAGCACAGGTCGAAGTCGACGATGTCGCCCACGCGGAGCGGCTCGCCCGAGGGGCTCTGGATGGCGCCCGGGAGCGAGCGCGCGAAGGCGATGAACGCGGCCGCGTCCAGGCTGAACGCGACGCCGGTCTTCTGCGGGATCATCGGGTGTCCCTCGCTCGCCTCGAACAGCGCGAGCATCGTGTGCCCGCCGTCGGCCGAGAGCTGCAGGGGACCGCCCTCGAAGGCCTTTGCCCAGAAGTCGAACCTCTCCACGGGCTCGAACCCAAGGTGCTCGGCGTACCACCGCGCCGCCTCGGCTCGGTTGGGCACGCGAACGTGCACGTGATCGAGCCGGCCCATCCGGAACTTCGTTTCGCTCACAGTCCCCGGCTCCTTGCTTACTCCACGAGCACGTCGATGAGCTCGACGTCGAACACGAGGGTCGCCTTGGGCGGGATGTTGCCGTTGCCCTCTCGCCCGTACGCGAGCTTGTAGGGGATGACGAGCTTCCGCTTCTCGCCCGCGCGCATCCCGAGCATCGCCTCGGTCCACCCGGGGATGACCTGGCTCAGGCGGAAATCGAACGGCTTGCCGCGCGAGCGCGAGCTGTCGAACTGCGTGCCGTCGGTCAGCCATCCTGTGTAGTGTGCACGCACCGTCGAGAGCCGCGTCCGCGGCTGCGCGCCGGCGCCGGGCCGCAGCACGGTGTACCGCAGGCAGCTCGGCGTGGTGACCCACTCGCCCACGACCGGCTCGCCGGGGAGCGCGCCGAGCTCCACGTTCGGGCACTTTGCGGCCTCCGCGGGCGGGAGCGGAGGCGGAGGCGGCGGCTCGGCGGGCGGCGGGGCGGTAGGCGAGATCACGGCGGAGCCCGGGGTGGGCGGCGCCCCACACGCCGTGAGCGTCGACGCAGCGAGCGTCAGCGCGAGGACCAGTGACGCGGAGCGAGGCGAGCGGGTGGAGCGGGTGGAGCGGGTGGAGCGGGGCATCGCGAGCGTGCTACGCGACCTCTGCCCTGCGCCGCAAGCTCTTCGCGAGGCGCGGCCCGCCGCGGCCTGCGCGGGAGCCCCCGCGGCTACGGGAACAGCGCGGAGCCTGGCGAGGTAGGCCGGCACGCCCGGCTCACCCTCGGCGGGCGCCCACGGCGCGCTCTGCGTCCCCGAGCGGGGTGTAGGGGCCGGCCTTCGCCTCGAAGAACACCGTGCCGGGCTCGAGCGCCACGACCGTGTGGAACAGGCCGTGCGGCACGTCGCAGCCCACGGCCTCGCCGGCCGCCGAGAGGCGCACCGCGCTCACCACGGCGCCCTCGTCGTCGAGCGCGACGAAGCCGAGCGCGCCGCGCACGACGACGAGCGTCTCGCCCTTCATGGGTGACAGGTGCCGGTGCGGCGCGACGTAGCTCGAGGGCTCGATCGCGTTCAGCAGGCGGTGCGCCGGGAAGGGATCGGCGGGGTGGAAGTTGCGGTTCTTGCGCCCGCGCGGGGAGGCCTTCGCCTCTTCCGTCAGCTCGTCGAGGAGCGCCGTGTCGATCAGGCGAATCGTCATGGAACTGGCACGGCGGTCGAGCCTCAACGAGCTCGACCAACCCCCCTCGGGTCGTGGCAACTTGCGGAGAGCAAGGGATTCGAACCCTTGGTAGGTTTCCCTACACCTGATTTCGAATCAGGCACCTTCGGCCACTCGGTCAGCTCTCCGCCGGCGAAATTGGTCGATTCTCGGGGCCTTGTCAAGCGCTCCGAGGCAGCGGGATGTGGCGGCGCGTCGGTCTCGCAGGTGGACTCGCCGAAGGGCAGGCGAGGAGACCCTCGGCCGAGCTACGGTGGTCGCGTGAGCTACCGCAAGCGCGCCGCCCCGATCGCCTTCCTTGGGTGCCTTGCCGCCCTGGCTCAGGCTCGCCCCGCCGCTGCCCAGCCACCGCTCGATCCTGGGGCCGCTGCCGACGCCGCGGCGTCCGCGGCCAACCCGTCGCCCGGCACGCCGCCTCCGACGAGCACGCCGCCTCCGACGAGCGCGCCGCCTCCGACGAGCGCGCCGCCTGTCGCGCCTCCCACGGCCTCGCCCGCGCCGACGAGCCGCCCCGCGCCGCCCGCCGCCTCCGCGCCCGAGTCCAAGTTCACCCTCGGCGGGTACGTCGAGGCGTATTACTCCTACAACTTCAACGACCCCTCGAACGGCCTCACGAACTTCCGCGCGTTCGACAACCGCCACAACGCCATCACGCTCCAGAACCTCGTCGCCGACCTCGGGTGGGAGTACGACGCCGTGTACGCCTCTGGGGCCATCCAGTTTGGCCAGGTGGGCGAGACCTACTACGGAGCCAGCGAGCCCGCTCTGCGTGGCTCCTCGGGCACCAGCCCGGGTGGAGTGGAGGTCTTCAAGCACATTCAGAAGGCCTATCTCGGCTGGGGCCCCACCAAGGCCCTGCGGCTCGAGGCGGGGCTCTTTACCTCGCCCATCGGGCCCGAGTCGATGCCCACTCACGAGAACTGGACCTGGTCGCACTCGCACCTTTTCTACGCGCTCCCTTTTTATCACTCCGGGGTTCGCGCGGGATACGAGCTCGAAGCAGCACACCGTGCGGGCCGGCGTGTACAACGGCTGGAACAACGCGCTCGACAACAACGCCGAGAAGTCGATCGCGCTCGAGTACAACTACACACCCTCCGAAACCGTGGCGTTCGCCACGCAGTATTTTACCGGCGTCGAGCGCCCCACGGGCGCGCTCGAGGGGCGCGCGTGGCGGCACCTCCTCGACGCCTCGCTGAAGGTGAAGGCCACGCCGTTCCTCGAGCTCCTCGCCGACGTCGACGGGGGCGTAGAGCCCAATCGATTCGGCACCTCCGCGTGGCTCGCGGGCATCCTCGCGGCCCGCGTGAAGGCGACGAGCTGGCTCTACCTCGCCGGGCGGCAGGCCATGTTCGGAGAGAAGCGCGCAAAGCAAGGGCTCGACGTCGCCGACCCCATCGCCATCCCCGCGTCGTGGATGAGCTCCAGCACCGCGACCGTCGACGTCCGTCCGGTGCCGCATGTCTCCGCGAAGCTCGAGTACCGGCACGACGCCGCGGCGGGGGACATCTTCTACCGGGGCGCGGTCACCGGCGACGGCGACGGGACCCCGTTCGAGGCCAACGCGCGCTCGCAAGACACCGTGACGCTCGGGCTCACCGCGTGGTTCTGAGGCGGAGGTGTGCCGGAGGTGCGCCGGGAGGGCCGGGTACCCCGCGATCGCCGGTCCACTGCTAGTGTGGGGTGAATGAGGTCGACCCTGTCCCGCTGCGCCGCGCTCGCGGCGCTCGCGCTCCCGCTCTCCCTCGGCGCGTGCGGCCGCACGTCCACCGCCTCTCAGGTCGAGCCGCCCGCGCCTGCGTCGCCGCCACCCGCGTCCCCCATCGCTCCGGGAACGCCGCTCGCCGCGACCCCGACTGCGCCCGCGCCCGCAGCCCGCGCGAACGCGAGCGCGACGGGCGGCGCGGTCGTGGGGCTCCCGGGTCTCGCGTCGTGGGGGGCGCTCTCCGCCGCCGAGCGCGACCGCGTGAAGCGCGCGCCCATTCTCTATTTGCACCAATCGGTCGGTCAGGACCTCGAGGACGGGTGCGAGGCCAACGGCTTCAAGTTCGAGTACTTCGGGCCCGAGAGTCGCTCGCTGGTGAATGGCCCGAACGGCGGCATCTTCACCGACGTCGGCAACGTGCCGAACGGCGAGCCCTTCAAGAAATTCGACGTCGTGCGGCGCTCGCTGAAGGTCACCGGCGGCGCCGCGAAGATCGTCGCGTTCAGCTTTGGCTACGCCGACGTGCGCGACGAGGACCTCCCCAAGGTGCAGACCGAATACGCGCGCCTCGTCCGCGACGTGAAGGCGCAGGGGGCGCGCTTCGTCCACATCACCCCGCCGCTCGTCTACAGCGTCGCCGAGAACCCGCCCAAGCAGCGGCTCCGCGCCTACATGCTCGCCACCTTCAAAGACGACGTGATCTTCGATCTCCAAGACGTCGAGAGCCTCGACGCCGGCAAGCGCTGCGAACAGGGCGGCGTGTGGCGCATCTGCCAGGCGAACCGATCGACCCCGGGGTGCGCGAGCAAGGGGCAGGGGATCGACGGCGACGGCGCCGGGCACCTCTGCGAGCGCAAGGCGCGCGAGCTCGCGAAGGGCCTGCTCTACGCGTTTTACCTTGCAGGAGCGTGAGCGCGCGGGCTCGCCGTCCTGAGGGCTCGAAGAGGAGCTGCAACTCTGCCTGATCGAGCGGGGGGGGCGACCTCGCTCGACGGCCTCGGGCGGTGGTCCCTTGCCTCCTCCCGAGTGGGTCGGGGAGATCGATCCGTTCTACACGCAGGCCCGTGTGTCGACGCGGTGCTGAGAGGCTGTTCGTGCGCCTGCCGCCCGAGCCCGACCACCGCGGGAGCGCCGAAGCCCGCGCCGCTCGACGGACGGCGCGCGTCGCTACTGGTCGCTCGCGTCGCCCGCGTCGGGCGGGAGCGGGGCGAGGCACGGCTGCGGGGTCGCGTCGGGGCTCGCGTCGGGCCTCGCGTCCGGTCTCGCGTCGGGCGAGGCGTCCGGGGGCAGCGGGGTGAGGCACGGCTGCGGGGTCGCGTCGATGGCGACGCTGAGGCACGGCTGAGGCGACGTCTCCGACGACGCGTCCCCCGGCGAGCCGGCGTCGCCGGTCATCGAGTCGGTGCTGCACGCCGCCACGAGCGACGCGCCCGCCAGGCCCGCGAGCGCCGCGGTCACGAAGCGGCTCCTGCGCGCCAAGATGGCCGCGCGGTCCTCGTCGGCCTCGGCCTGCGCCGGCGCGATCGCCGGGGTCTCCTTCTCATCGCCGCTCACGGGCGCACCAGCTTGATCGGGGTGCGGGTGGGGCTGTACGTGTTGTCGACCTCGCCGTCGACGACGCGCATGGGGTCGGTCGCCTTCGCCTCGCGCAGCAGGGTCTGGTAGCTCGGCATCGAGCCGTCGATGAGCTTCGCGATGAGCTGCCCCTCGGCCATGCCGCTCTGGTATTCGGGGGCCTCGATGCCGTTCGTGATCGTGTCGAGCACCTTCGTGCCGCCGGGCTTCACGAGAAAATACCCCTCGTTGTAATAGTTGTAGGATACACAGCTGTCGATGAAGAGCAGCTGGTAGGTGGAGGGGAAGTCGCTGGCGCGGAAGTTCGCGGGGTCGAGCGGGCCGCGGCCAATGTACGAGTGGCCGTTGAACACGAACACGTCGCTGGTCTTGATGGCGCGCTTGTAGGGAGTCGCCCCCTCCTCGGCGCCGAAGCTCGTGTTCAGGACGATGCCGAATTCCTTCGCGGCGCCGCCGTTGATCGACACCTTCGTGGGCATGTCGAAGGTGAGCCAGTGGTTGTCGAGCTTCTGGGCCATCTTGACGCGCAGCTCGGTCTTCTCGGCCGCGGTGAGGCCGCTCGGGTAGCCAATGTCGTAGACCGTCCACTGGATGACGTCGGCGAACTTGAGCCCCTCGAGGCGCTTGTTGCCCACGGTCACCGTGGTGATGTCCTCCGGGGGATCGATCTTGGTGAGGGTGAAGCCCGGGTGGGCCTCGAACACCACGCCGAGCATGTCCATCCACTCATAGTAGCCGTCGTCTTTGGTGGCCTCGACGTGGTCGTGGGCGAGGCGACCGGTGAGCGCGCCGATCGTGAGCTTGCCCGGCGTGACGCCCTGGGAGAAGAGCTTGTCGTACTCGGGGTAGGTGGAGCCGCGTGTCGTCTTCGCGGCGCCGAGGCTCATGGTGGCCGGCACATAGAGCCTGTCGAGCTGCGATCGCGGCACCTGCGTGCGCGCGTCGGCGAGCTTCGCGCGGTCGGCGTCGACCTTCTCTTGCTCGTCGGTGATCGCGGCCTTGCACGAGGCCTTGCTCGGGTTGAAGTCGTACCAGAGCAGGCCCGAGGCGGCGTCGTCGCGCGCCTCCTTGTCGTTCTTGGTGCACGCGGCCACGATGGTGGCGCGGTTCGCCTCGGTGTCGAACGCGCCGCCGAGGACGGCGAGCGGCAGCGACGTGCGCCGCGAGAGCGCCGTGGGGACGACCGCGTTGTCGCGGTACTGGTACTTCACCTCGAGCTGGGCCTTGCCGCGGTCGCCCGGGTTGTTGGTGTCGAAGACCGTGACCTCGCGCTTCTTGAAGGTGGTCGGGCTGATGTCCTTCAGCTCGCGGCTCTCGACCGAGATCTCGAGGGCGAGGAGCGCGCCGAACGCCGACTGGCTCTGCGCGCGCGCCGCCTTCAGGATGGTCGCGTCGCTCGCGCCCACCTCGACGTAGACGAGCCCCTCGAACCGCAGCTCGCGGGAGCGCGCCGTGAGGCTCGTGAGGTCGTCCTCGTCGGTCGCGGTGGGCGTGCCCTCGTCGATCGTGGCCGAGCAGCCGGGGAGCCAAGCGCCGAGCGAGAGGAGCGCGGGGAACGCAAAGAGCGAGAGCCCGCGCGCGAGGATCCAGACGATGACTTCATGGGGTGCCTTTCGAGCGATTTCGCCCACGTCACCCTACTTCAAGGGGGCCGGCGAGCAAGGGACGGGGGGAAGAAAAGGGGGTGGTGGTGGGCGGTGGGGAGGGGCGGGCGTTCAGGGCGGCGGTGGGTTGTGGGTGTCGGGGCGCCGGGGTCTCCTGGGCGCCCAGCAAGCGGAGCGGGGGGCAACGCGGGCTCACGTCGTGCTCCACGGCAGAATTGCGACGCCGGGCGCCACTCCCCCGCCGCCGTGCCAGGTGGCCTGCACGGCGCTGCACGGCGTCAGCGCCTGCAAGAGACCGTGACGTAGGAAACCGTCCGGGTGGAACCCCCCCAACTCTTATCCGGCGCCGTCGCGCGGCATTCGTGGGCAAGCGAATGGACGGCGCCCTGCTCCGCGCTCCAGGTCCAACGGCACACGCTATGTGCGCGTCAACCGTGGGCGAGTCGTCGCGTGCCTGGTCGCTCTGGCGCGCGAGCTTGGGATCGACGCTGGCGTGTCGTCCGTGACCCTTCTGACGCGCTGACGATATCACCTCGCCTCCCTCGACCGGGAGGCCGCGCATGGGGCGCCGTCCAGGACACCCCATGAGCCGTCCCGGACAGTCGGCGCCCCCACGCCGCACGAGGATTCCTGCCTGCTCGCGCTGGCATCGAACTTGCCATACGGGGCACGTGCCCCCGACCCCCACGACGCTCTCTTCAAGTCCACGTTCGCGGACCCGCGGCACGCCGAGGGAGCGCTCCGCACGGCGCTCCCGAAGGGGCTCGCGGCGCGGTTCTCCTGGGACACGCTCGAGGCCGTCCCTGGCTCGTTCGTGGACGCCGAGCTCAAGAGCCGCCACACCGATCTTCTGTTCCGCGTGTCGCTCTCGGGTCGCGAGGCCCGTCTCTATCTCCTTTACGAGCATCAGAGCACCCCGCACCCGCTCATGCCCTTTCGGCTGGTGGTCTATGCCGTTCGCATCTGGGAGTCGTGGCTGAAGGAGAACCCCGGCGCGACGGTGCTCCCCGCGCTCGTCCCTGTCGTCCTTCACCACGGCGACGCTGGCTGGACGGCGGCGCGTTCGCTCGAGGAGCTGTACGATCTCGACGAAGCGACCCTCCTCGCCGCGGGCGCCCACGTGCTGCGCCATCGCTTCGTGCTCGACGAGCTCGTCACCGAGACCGACGAAACGCTTCGCGCGCGCGCGATGTCCGCGCTCGGCCGGTTGGTGCTCTATTGCTTCCGCCGCGCGCGCGACCCTGAGGAGCTCGTGCGCCATCTGGGCGCGTGGGCGGACGTGGCGCTCGAGGTCATGATGGCGCCACACGGGAGGGCGGCGCTGGACACCGTCCTGCGCTATGTGATGATGGTCCACCCCGCGGAGTCGCGGATCGTACTGGAACAGCTTCGTGGGGCGCTCCCGGACGAACGCTTGAAGGAGACGCTCATGACCGCAGGCGAAGAGTTGATGCAAAAGGGAGAGGCACGAGGAATCATCGTCGGAGAGGTCCAAGGTCGACGTGTCATGTTGCGCAAGCAGCTCGCTCTCCGGTTCGGTGCGCTCCCCGAGGGTGCGAACGCGCGACTCGACGCCGCGGACGCTGCCACGCTCGACACCTGGGCGGAGCGGGTGCTCACCGCCGCGACGCTGGAGGATGTCCTGTCGGGGTAAAGATGTCCGCGTCACGTTCCTCGCGTCCGCAGAGACGACGAGCTCAACGGATGCCGCCTCGTAGAGGTGATCCCAGTCGGGCAGCGCGACGCCGAGCGTCGCCGGTTGGCGCTGGCTTGGCAACGCCGGTGCGCACGTCGACCCGCGCCCCCGCGTGCCGGCGCCCCTCGAGCCCCGCGAAGCATCCGCGCGCTCGACTCGTCAATGACGCTCGCTCCGTGGAGGGAGTCGGACACTGGCCCGATCACCTGGGAACCTACCCTCGATCCGTGTATCCTCCACGTTCCGCCCATGCCTCCCCGCCGCCCGCCCGCACCCCAACTTCGCCTATCTCGCGCACCACGACGCGCGGCTCGTGGCGCTCGCGACGCAGGCCGAGGAGCACTTCGCGGGGATCCTCGGTCACGCTCTTCAAGCTCCGCGCGTTCGGTGAGCAGCTCGCGCAGCGCGCGGCGGCCAAGGTCGGGCTCTTCGTGGGGCCTCAGGACGGGCAGCAGCAGCTCATCGATCGGCTCTGGGAGCGGAACGTCATCGGCGCCACGCAGCGCTCGCTCTTTCACGATCTCCGGCGGGTCGGCAACGCCGCGGTGCACGAGGGCCGGGGAGACCACGGCGAGGCGCTCCACCAGCTCCGCATGGCGCGCGAGCTGGGGTCTGGTTTCAGCGGAGCTTCGGCAACAACCGCAAGTTCGATCCGGGCCCGTTCGTGCCGCCCTCTCCCCGCAGCGCCCCCGAGGCCGCCCTCGAGGACGAGATCCAGCGCCTGCGCGACGACGTCCGCGCGCGCACGAAGGATCTCGAGGCCGCCCAGCGGGCGATCGAGGAGGCGCGCGAGGCCGCCGAGGCCGAGCTCGCGGGGCGCACGACGGCCGAGCAGCGCGCGCAGAAGGCGCGTGACGACGCGGCGATCTGGGAGGAGCTCGCGAAGGAGCAGCTCGAGGCCGAGGCGAAGAAGAGCGCCGCGCTCCTCGCCCAGAACAAGAAGCTCGCGGAGGAGCTCGAGGCCCTCCAGGCCGCGGCGGTCGCGATGCCTCCGGCCGCGCTCGCGCAGACCATCGGCGTCGCCCACAAGGCGAGCGAGGACATTCAGCTCGACGAGGCCGCCACGCGGCGGCTGATTGACCATCAGCTCCGCGCGGCGGGCTGGGAGGCCGACTCCCAACGGCTCACGTTCGAGCGAGGGGCGCGCCCCACGAAGGGCAAGAACCTCGCGATCGCCGAGTGGCCCACGCGCGTGGACGGCCGGGAAGGCTGGGCCGACTACGTGCTCTTCGCCGGCCTCCAGGTGGTCGGCGTGGTGGAGGCGAAGCGCAAGCACAAGGACGTGTCGGGGGTCATTCCCCAGGCCAAGCGGTACTCCGCGGGATACCTCGTGAAGGGCGGCGAGTCTCTCCCCGAGGCACCGTGGGGAGCGCACAAAGTGCCGTTCCTCTTCGCCACGAACGGCCGCGCGTACCTCCGGCAGTTCCACGCGAAGAGCGGTATCTGGTTTCTCGACGCGCGCCGGCCCCAGAATCATCCGACCGCCCTGGAGGGCTGGTATACGCCCGACGGGCTCGTCGACCTCCTGCGCCAGGACGTCGACGAAGCGCACGCGAAGCTCCAGGTCGAGCCGATGCCGTACATCGACCGCGCGTACCAGCGGAAGGCCATCCTCGCCGTCGAGGCGGGCCTCGAGGAGGGGCAGCGTGAGGCTCCTCCTCGCCATGGCGACCGGCACCGGCAAGACGCGCACGTGCATCGGCCTCGTGTATCGCCTGCTCAAGACGAAGCGCTTCCGGCGCGTGCTCTTCCTCGTCGACCGGAGCGCGCTCGGCCGCCAGACCGGGGACGCGCTCAAGGATCTCCGCCTCGAGAACCTGCAGACCTTCACCGACATCTTCGACGTGAAGGAGCTCGGCGATCTCAAGCCGGACCGCGAGACCAAGCTCCAGCTGGCCACGATCCAGGCCATGGTGAAGCGCGTGCTCGGCCCTCACGACGACGCGAGCGAGGCCAACATCCCGCCCGTCGACCAGTACGACTGCGTCGTGGTGGACGAGTGCCATCGAGGGTATTTGCTCGACCGCGAGCTCTCCGAGCGTGATCTCGAGTTTCGCGACGAGGACGACTACATCTCGAAGTACCGGCGCGTGCTCGACCACTTCGACGCCACCAAGATCGGCCTCACCGCCACACCCGCGCTCCACACGAGCGAAATCTTCGGCGCCCCGGTGTACTCCTACGGCTACCGCGAGGCCGTCGTGGACGGCTTCCTGGTGGACCACGAGCCGCCCATTCGCATCGTCACGCACCAGGCGCACGACGGCATTCACTACGAGGCCCACGAGGAGGTGCTCGTCCTCGATCGCAAGGCGCAGACGCTCCACAAGGAGAAGCTCGCCGAGAACGTCGACTTCGAGATCGACGCCTTCAACCGCCGCGTCATCACCGAGGGGCTGGAACCGCGTCGTGCTCGCCGAAGCTCGTCCAGAACCACATCGATCCGAGCGAGGACGAGAAGACCCTCGTCTTCTGCGCCACCGACGAGCACGCCGACATGGTCGTCACGCTGCTGAAGGGGGAGCTCACGAAGAAGTTCGGCGAGGTCGACGACGACGCGGTGCTCAAGATCACGGGGACCACCGACCGGCCGCTCGAGGCCATTCGCCGCTGCCGGAACGAGCGCCACCCGAACATCGCCGTCACGGTCGATCTCCTCACGACGGGGATCGACGGCCGAAGATCGCCAACCTGGTCTTTCTGCGCCGCGTGCGGAGCCGCATCCTCTACGAGCAGATGCTGGGGCGCGCGACGCGCCTGTGCCCCGAGATAGGCAAGGAGCGCTTTCGCGTCTTCGACGCGGTGGATCTCTACGCCGCGCTCGAGAGCGTGACCGACATGAAGCCGGTCGTGGTCAATCCGAAGGTGACCTTCGAGCAGCTCACGAAGGAGATCCTGAGGGGAAGAACGACGAGCACCGGCGCCTGTCGCTCGAGGAGCTCCTCGCCAAGCTCCAGCGCAAGAAGCGGGCGCTCCAAGGAGACGCGCAGGAGCCCTTCCAGGGCGCGGCGGGCATGGACCTCCGCGAGCTCACGCAGCTCCTGAAGCACGGCACGTTGCTCGACGCGGCCGCCTACCTGCGGGCCCACCCCTCCCTCGCGCCGTTCCTCGACCGCACGGTGGGCGGCGGCGAGTACAAGGTGCTCGTGTCCGAGCACGCCGACGGCCTCCGCGAGGTGACGCGCGGCTACGGCAAACACGGGAGTCGCCCGCCGGCCGACTACTTGGAGTCCTTCCGCGACTTCGTCACGCGCCACATGAACCAGCTCCCCGCGCTGCTGGTCGTGGTGCAGCGCCCGCGCGATCTCACGCGCGCGGACCTGAAGGCGCTCAAGCTCGCGCTCGACGAGGAGGGCTACGGCGAAAAGTCGGTGCAGACCGCATGGAAAGAGCAGAAGAACGAGGACGTCGCCGCGACCATCGTCGGCTACATCCGCCAGGCCGCGCTCGGCTCACCGCTCGTGCCCTACGGCGAGCGTGTGGATCGCGCGGTGGCGCGGCTCCGGAAGGCCCACAAGCTCACCGAGCCCCAGGCCAAGTGGCTCGACCGCATCGCCAAGCAGGTGAAGCTCGAGACCGTGGTGGACAAGGCCTCGCTGGATGCGGGACAGTTCAAGACCGACGGCGGCTTCGCGCGGCTGAACAAGGTGTTCGACGGGAAGCTCGAGATGTTGCTGGGGGAGCTGGCGGAAGAGGTTTGGCGGGACGTGGGATAGCTGACGGGCGCGTGACGGGAGAGGTCGATGGCGCGGAGAATGACGGAGCGAGCCCGGGAGCTGCGGAGGACTCAGACGCGATCGGAGACGGTCCTCTGGGAGGCGCTGCGCGCGAGCCGTGCGGGGGGGGGGCTCTCTCGCCTGCGCCCTGGTGGGCCCTGCTCCCGTCCGGTGGGGGGCCGCGAGCCCTCACCCCGCCCGCGAGAGTCGCGCCCGCGAGCCCCTCACCCCGCCCGTCGCGGGGCCATGCGCCCGCCTCTCGGCGGCGCGGCGGTGCCCATTCCCCTCGCGTGGGTCGGACGCTCTACCGCTTGTGTAAGTGGCACATCCGCGAGCCCGTGATCCTGCTTCGTGGTGAGGTCGGCGAGCGCTCGATGGCTGCGCGCGACACGAGCGCCGGCCCTCTCAGGTGATCCCATAAGTCGAACGGGGTCCCCACTCGCCCCAGCGAGCCTTCGCCGCAGGCGTGTAGGCCGCGCGCTTGTCCATCGTGGCGAGCACCGCGTCGCCCTCCCTGGGGCACTCCGTGAGCGCGGCCCGCGATCGAGGCGTCTCCTCGCCCGAGGTCGCGCGTCGCCTGCGAGGCCCTACCTGGGCCGGAGGTGTCCGTAGCGGACTGCCGCGGCCTCGTCCCACCAGGGAGTCGTGCACCGCGACGCTCGGGAGACTGGACGGCGCGCACATGGCGAGGAGCTTGGTCCCGCCTCCCGACTTGTCACTCGCTGCGCCGTCGGCCCCACCCCCCTCCCGCACGACGGTGATCGCCCCTCTCCCCGGGGAGGCCACGACCAGGACGGTCCCCACGTGCGCGCGAGGAGGCCGAGGGGCCCGTCGTCGACGAGCCACGTCATGCGAGCGCGAGGATCTCGACGGCGCGACCTCGGGAGATCATGTCGGCCTCGAAGGCGCCGAGTGTCACGTCGGAGAGCGCCCCGTATGCGAGGGGACCGATCGTCACGTCCAGACGGAGATGCGCCGGCTCTCGGCGCTCGATGTCGCCCTCGAACGCACCCTCTGGAATGACGACGGCCTCCCGCCGCAGCTCCTCTTCGACATCCCTCGCCCCGATGTGCTGCGCATTCTTCAAGTGCCAGAGAGCGCCCTCGAAGCTCAGCCCCCACTCCGTGGCGACGTCGAGAGCGAGCTGTCGGACGTCGGTGGTGTGGGGCGATATCCACCCTCCGGGCACGATGAAGCTAGGGGCAAAGCCGTTCGCCCGTTGCTCGACCTCGGTCGCGTCGACGCCGCGGGAGACGAGCGTGAGCAGGTCCGTCTCGCCGCCGTCGACCACGGATGGCAGAGCTCGCTGAGCCAGGACAGCTCGGCGTGGAGCCTCGCCCTCGCCCTCGGCGACCTCGTATTGAGCAGGATGACGGGCGCCGCGCCGTGCTCGTAGAGACTGGCCGCGATCACGGCGCTGCTCTCGAACGCGCTCCAGGCGACGTGCACGCCGTGCTCCCCGAGACGGCGCTGCACCGAAGGAATTGGCGCCTTGCCGGGCCCGAGGTCGGCTCGCAGCCTCGCGCCAAGCCGGTAGCCCTGGTCCCAGGGCTCGGGCCACCCGGCGACGCCGGACACCCTCCTCCGGGCCACGACGGACGCCGCCTCCTCGCCGCGCAGCGAGCGCAGATGCGCGAGGACGCGCCCCGCCTCTGCGGCCCGCGCGAGCAGCCGCGCGTCGCCCTCCGCGAGGACGCGACGCCGCTCGGCGCACGGAATCGCGCGGTCGTTCGAGGCAGGCTGACCTCGCCTCGCCACAGCGCGGCGGGATCCACGGCGAGGGCTGACGCCAGCTTCGCGATTTCACGGGTCGTCGCCTGCGCGCCTTGCTCGAGGGCGAGCACTCTGTCGACGGGCAGCTCGGAGAGCGCGGCGAGTCGCTCGGCTGAACAGCCGAGGGCGTCACGCTGCTCGCGTAGCGCACACCCCAACGGAGACCCCGCGCTCATGCGGAGCACGATACCTCCGGCGCCGTGACCGAGCAACCCGAGCGGTCCGTGACGGGCGCGCCTCCGCGGCACGCAGCTCACCGACGGCGTCAGAGCTGCCTCTCGGACGTGTCGCGGGGCGTGGGTGACGGGCGCGCCCTGACGCGCTACTCCTCAGTCATGGCTCCCACCGCAAAGAAGGCCGTCTCCCTCGCGTTCGCGTCCGCGGAGGAGGGGCCCGCGCTTGGCGACGAGGACCGCGCGGCGCTTGCGGAGGTCGCGAGGGATCCTCGATGGACTCGCGTGAGCCGCGGGGACGCGTTCGAGCGTCTGGCCTGCGACGGCGACGAGTGAGCTGAACTCCTCCGGCCCGAGCGCGAGCAGCAGGTCGATGACCGAACGTGGCGCCCCGAAGGCGCCGAGGGCCTCCGCCGCTCTCGCGAGATTGTCGTCACTCCCGACCAAGAGCAGATCGAGATCTTTAGTATAGCGCGGCTCGCTGTGGAAGCTCACCGCCCAGCCGCCGATCATCAAGTAGTCAACGCTCGAAGCGGCGAATTTCGAGAACAGATGCCTGAAATCAGGGGGCAGGTCCACGCTTTCCTCCGAGCAACCAAGCCTCGACGATGAGGTCCCACATGGCGTCGAGCTTCGCCGAGCTCGGCGCATCCGCCCAAAAATCGAGGCCGTCCTGCTCGTGCTCCGCGAAGGTCTTCGCGACTCGGCATTCCCAGTTCCAGGTCGCCCGGCGCCGCGCGGCGCGGGCCGCGGGCCCGTTGTCCATTCTCGAAAAATAGCACGTCCTGCTCCGACCTGCCGTGCGCTCGAGCGATCTGGGCGCGCGGGGCGCCCGGTGTTCGCCGCCGCCAAGGGCCGTCAGCTCAGCGTCGAGCCCGGAAGACAAGGGCGACCCACCCACCACGCCCGTGAGCCCTCACCCCGCCCGTGAGCGGCGCGGGCGACTTGTGCCCCTCTCCCACAAGGGGAGAGGGGCCACACGAGCTGCTCCGGAAGGGGCCCATCTCCCCTTGTGGGAGAGGGGCACGTGGGTCTCGTGCCGCTGCGCGAGGGGGTGAGGGCCGCGAGCGTCGCGGGCGCTCACCGCGCGCGCCCTCGCCGACGCGTGCTAGACCTCGACCATGTCGCCGAACACCGCGCGCAAGCTCGACACCGCCGAGACCACCGAGGCGGAGCGCGTGGCGCTCGAGCAGTGGCCCGAGGACATGCGCAGCCACCCCGCCGTCCTGGTGATGGTGCGCGCGCCGGAGGACACCTCGGGTGAGACGGTGCCGCCTGAGGTCGATCGGAGGATCGAGGACATCCTGTCCGGTCGTGACCTCGGGATCGCCCCCGAGGACGTGCATCGCGCTCGCGAGCGCTGAAGCTCTCGCTCCGCTGGGCCACGCGCCTGTGGGTGGTCCGGATCCCTCGCTCGACGCAGGAGTAGGCGGGCCGGGCAGGGCACAGGCCGGCGAGGCGCGCGCCCATGCTACCTTCGCCCCCGACATGCCACCCGCCGCGCCGACCACGAACGACATCGTCCAGAAGCTCTGGAACCTCTGCCACGTCCTCCGTGACGACGGCATCACGTATCTCCAGTACGTGACCGAGCTCACCTATCTCCTCTTCCTCAAGATGACCAAGGAGACAGGCACCGAGGACCAGCTCCCCAAGGGCTATCGCTGGGGCGATCTCGTCAACAAAGAGGGCGTGGAGCTGCTCGACTTCTACAAGAAGCTCCTCATCGATCTCGGCGGCAAAGGCTCGGGGCGCGTGCAGGCGATCTTCGCCAACGCGGGCACCTCGTTCCGGCAGCCGCGGAACCTGCGCACGGTGGTCGAGGCGATCGACGCGCTCGACTGGTACAGCGCCAAGTCCGAGGGGCTCGGGGACCTCTACGAGGGCCTGCTCGAGAAGAACGCGGAGGAGACCAAGAGCGGCGCGGGGCAATACTTCACGCCGCGCGCGCTCATCGAGAGCATGGTCGCCCTCGTGAAGCCCCAGCCGGGCGAAATCATCCAAGATCCCGCGATCGGCACCGGGGGATTCCTCATCAACGCCGACAGGTACGTGAAGGCGAACACCGACGATCTCCACGACTTGCCCGTGGCCAAGCAGAACTTCCAGCGACGCGAGGCCTTCCAGGGGATGGAGCTCGTGGCCGACGTGCAGCGCCTGGCGCTCATGAACGCCATGCTCCACGACATCGAGGGCGACCTCGTGCTCGGCGACACGCTCGGCCCCTCGGGCGCCAACCTGCCGAAGGCGAACGTGATCCTCACGAATCCCCCCTTCGGCACCAAGAAGGGCGGCGGCGCCCCCACGCGCGACGACCTCACGTACCCCACGAGCAACAAGCAGCTCGTGTTCCTCCAGCACATCTACCGAGGCCTCGTGCCCGGCGGGCGCGCGGCGGTGGTGCTCCCGGACAACGTGCTCTTCGAGGAGGGCGTGGGAAAGCAGGTGCGCGCCGACTTGATGGACAAGTGCGATCTGCACACCATCCTGCGGCTGCCCACGGGCATCTTCTACGCGCAGGGCGTGAAGACCAACGTGCTCTTCTTCACGCGGGGGGAGAAGAAGCAGGACAAGGGCAACACGAAGGCCGTGTGGTTCTACGACCTGCGCACCAACATGCCGAGCTTCGGCAAGCGCACGCCGTTCACGCGCGCGCACTTCGCG
Organism: Myxococcales bacterium; assembly: GCA_016720545.1. Classification (NCBI taxonomy): domain Bacteria; kingdom Pseudomonadati; phylum Myxococcota; class Myxococcia; order Myxococcales; species Myxococcales bacterium. The sequence continues at coordinate 324,597 of JADKKK010000003.1, read as the reverse complement.
GAGTTCGAGAAGGCCTACGGGGCGGATCCGCTAGGGAAGAGCAAGCGGAAGGACCAGGGCGAGACGGGAGGTTCCGGAAGTTCACGCGGGAGGAGATCGCGAAGCGGGGGGAGAACCTGGATATCTCGTGGCTGCGGGATGAGAGCGTGACCGACCACGCGGACTTGCCGGAGCCGGAGGAGATCGCGGCGGAGATTGTCGCGCAGCTCTCGGTGGCGCTGGAGGAGATGGCGGCGCTGCAAGAGGAGCTGGGGGCGTGAGCGACCCTCTTCCGAACGGGTGGCTTCGGGTACGCCTCGACGAAGTGGCAGAGGTGCGACTAGGGCGCCAGCGATCGCCAGACAGGGCGAAGGGCGAACACATGCGGCCTTACATGCGAGCCGCGAACGTAACGTGGAATGGGATTAGCCTCGAAGACGTGAAGGAGATGGACTTCTCGCCAAGGGAGTTCGTGTCTTACGAGCTGAGGGGGCGACATTCTCTTATCCGGAAGCGTCCGGAAGCGCGAGTGAGGTCGGGAAGCCGGCGCTCTGGCGAAACGAAGTTGACGGTTGCTGCTTTCAGAACACGCTCATTCGCGTTCGGTCGCGAGGACCGGACCCTGAGTATCTGCACCTGCACTTCCTCGCTGACGCTCGCCTCGGAAAGTTCGCGGCGGCGGGGAAGGGAGTGGGCATCAACCACCTTGGGGCTGACCGTATGTCGTCATGGCCCACGGCGCTCCCCCCCCTCAACGAACAACGCCGCATCGTCGCCAAGCTCGAATCCCTCCAAGCTCGCTCCCGTCGCGCCCGCGCGGCGCTCGACGCTGTGCCGCCGCTGCTCGAGAAGCTCCGCCAGTCGATCCTCGCGGCGGCCTTTCGCGGGGACCTCACGAAGGACTGGCGCGCGAAGAACAGAGACGTGGAGCCCGCGAGCGAGCTCTTGAAGCGCATCCGCGTGGAGCGCCGGAAGAAGTGGGAAGAGGCCGAGCTCGCCAAGATGACCGCCAAGGGGAAGGCCCCGCGGGATGACGCGTGGAAGGGGAAGTACAAGGAGCCCGAGCCGGTCGATGCGACGGGGTTGCCGGAGTTGCCGGAGGGGTGGTGTTGGGCGAGTGTGGAGGAGGTCACGACTCACATCGTGGACTGTCTTCACCGAACGCCCGATTACGTTGCGGCCGGTCTCCCTGCAATTCGTACAGCGGACGTAATCCCTGGGAGGCTCCTTCTGGCACAGGCACGATGTGTCGCGCGCGAGACGTATGCCGAACAGGTAAGCCGCCTCGTTCCAGAAGCGGGAGACATCTTCTATTCGCGAGAGGGCGAGCGTTTCGGGATCGCAGCGCCTGTCCCTGACCGAGTCGAAGTGTGCATCTCGCAGCGCATGATGCACTTTCGCGTCGCCGAACAGGTCTCCGGCAGGGTTCGTCATGGCTGGGCGTTGAACTCCCCGATTGTCTCCAGGCAAGCGCGGCGGGAAGAGGTGGTTCCACGTCACCACATGTGAACATCGGGTCGATTCGCCGTTTCCACTTGCCGTCGCGCCGTTGGAGGAACAGCAACTGACCGCCGCTCGAATTGAGGCGGCGTGGTGTCGCTCCGATGCCCTAAAGAAGTTCGTCGATTCTACCGAGGCCCTGGTGCCGCAGCTTGAAGGGACGATCCTCGCCAAGGCCTTCCGCGGCGAGCTCGTCCCCCAGGACCCCACCGACGAGCCCGCCGCGGTCATGCTCGCCCGCCTCCGCGCCGCCGAGACCGCCGCGCCCGCCAAGGCCCGCCAATGAGGGGCGGGGTCCCGGCGCCTTGCCCGCGCGGCGTCGCGCGCCCTCACCCCGCCGCGGCGCTTACACGCCCGGCCGCGCCAAGCTGGCCGCCGCGATCGCGTCGTTCAGCGCCCACGCGATTGTGCGGTCTCGGTCGTCCGTGTGAACGTGACGCTACACTGGTTGAACCATCGACCCTGTTTTAGGCAGCAGCGACAGCCATTTCTGAGCAATGTGTAGGGTCGATCCCGTGGCACGTCGCCTGCATGAGGGCGTGCCACATGCCCGGCCATCTTGCCGGCCGAGGGCCTGTCCCTGAATTCTCGCCCGTAAACGTGCCCGTGCCCGACTTCTTGCTCGTGCCCATTTCTGCGCCACGCACGGCGCTGAAGGCTGACGGTCCAGCCACGACGGGCACCTCCCAGACGCCGGGCACGGGCACGTCTACGGGAAAGATGCCCCCTTCCCGAATATAGGGACAGGCCCTGGTCGACGAGCCTAGCTAGGTTTGCTGCGTTCCACACGTTCGGCTCTCATTGCCCAACGGTCGACCATCTACCGGCCAAGGCCGGCCATAGTGAGACCTCTGCTCGTAAGGACAATGGATATGACTGGCACTCTACCTACCCCTCACCGAAGTGGTCGTGTCGGCGGGCTCGAGATGGCGTCCGAAGTGTCGACTCTGGCTCCGTGCTCTGCTCGCTCCCTCAGTATGAGGTGGCACGCTTCGCACAGGGCTGCATCGCCGAAGACGATCATGGCGGCGTCGTCCATTGCAGGATTCCTTCTCCTAGTGTGGTTCGTGGGCTGCGGAGGCGACGGCACCCTGCTCGCCACGGCAACATCCTCCGACGCGTCCTCCGACGCACCTATCTCCCGGCGGGATGGTGGTAGCCCCGGCTCGGTCGACGCCGCCACGCCCGTCGATGCCCGCCCGCCCTTCGTCGACGCAGGCGGGCGCGATGCCGCATCGATCGAGGGCGGCGTCCCGAAGGGGGGCGTCTTCGCCCAGATGAGCAGACTTCCGGACGGTGGCGATCAGACGGTTGTGGGCGCCGCATTTGGCTATTACACGGACGGAGATTGTGTCACCACGACGGAGGGGGCGTGCCTTCTGCGGGCGTGCCCAACCCGCGACGGTACGGTTCTGGGCGAGGTGTCCGCCGGCACCATCACAGTCACAAGCAGTTTCCTGCCGACTGGTGGGATCACTCTCGCTCAAAACCCGCTGGGGCGCTACCCGCGAGCGCCCATCCCGGGGTGGTTGGGCGGGGAGGACGTGACGATTACGACAACGGGCGGCGCGGTGCCTGCCTTCCGCGAGACCCTCCGAACACCCAAGAGTTTTACGGTCACCGGGCCGGTCCTCGTGAGCGGTCAACGCCTCCCCCGCAATCAGGATATCGTCCTTTCGTGGAGCGGAGGATCCGGGGAGGTCGGCAAGATCGGCTTCACGCTTTGGAAGACGGGAGGATACCCCGTGCATGTGCTCTCGTGCGAGTACGACTTCGCCGATGGGACAGCTACCGTGCCGACTGCGACGCTCACGAAGCTGCCGGTCGGCTCCTATCTGATTGGAGCCGGCACCTATGAGAGCAAGTCCTTCGACGCCGGAGCCTTCGACATTAGCCTGAGCGTGTCGTCGGGCGGAACGGGAGATTGGGGTGGACAGGTGGTACTTCAGTAGCGTGGACCGGAGCGCGGCCCGAGCTCAAGGTGTGGCGTCGGGTCCGACCCACAGCTGACCCACACCTCCATCGCCAATTCTGCGCCGAGCCTGCGCACGTGCAGGCCGTGCTCGCTCGGTGTATACTTAGGCGTATGGCGCGCATGCAGGTCTACCTTCCCGAGCAGCTCTACCAGCAGGTCAAGGCCAGCGGTCTGCCGGTTTCGGAGATCTTGCAGAAGGCGCTCGCCGCCGAGCTGCGCCGGCAGGAGCTGCTCGCCGAGACGGAGAAGTACCTCGCGAGCCTCACCGACAAGTTCGGCGAGCCGACACCGGCGGAACAGGCCCGCGCCGACGCGTGGGTTCGCAAGGGCGCCCGCCGGTCCACTCGGAAGGTCGGATGAATACTCTCGTTCTCGATTCTGGCGGAGTTTCCCTCCTCGCGCGCCAGTCCAAGGACACCAACACTCGGATTCGGGCCTTCCTGCGCACCGGTCAGTGGCCTCCTCGCGTTCCCGCGGTCGTGCTCGTCGAGTGTCTTCAGGGTCACGCCGGACGAGATGCCCCAGCGAATCAGTTCCTTAAGACCTGCGACATCATCGAACATCTCCCCGAATCGCTCGCCCGTCGCGCCGCTCAACTTCGTCGGCTTGCCAAGACAAGCTCCGCCGTGGACGCCCTCGTCGTTGCCTATGCCGAGCCGGATGGCACTGTTCTTACGTCCGACGCGCACGATCTTGAGGCGCTCGCCGCACACGCCATCGGCGTCAGTGTTCTCACATCCTGACGTCCCATGCTACGGGGCGCCGCCACCGGTCGCGGTCGCGGACGCGTCTCTCCCCTCGTGGGAGAGGGGCGCGTGGGGCTCGTGCCGTTTCGCGAGGGGTGAGGGCCCGCGAGGGGTGAGGGCCCGCGAGGGGTGAGGGCCCGCGAGGGGTGAGGGCCCGCGAGGGGTGAGGGCCCGCCCGTGAGCGACGCGGCCGACCCCTGGCTCTGCCGACGCGCCCCCTCAGCCGCCCTCGGCGCTCGCGTCGCAGGGGAGCGGGAACACCTCGAGGTTCTCCCACTTGCCGAGCTGACAGCGGAGCACGCGGCAGAATTGGCAAGGATCGGTGCAGGTCCCGCAGCCGCGCCCCGGCGGGCTGCACGGCGTGCCCGCGGCCGCGGCGAAGTCGACCGGGCAGCCTGCGTCGTCGGTCTCGATCGCCGCGTCCTTCGGGCCCCGCGCGTCGGAGGCCGAGTCGCGCGCAGCCGAAGCGTCGCTCGTGGGGGCCGAGTCGGCCGCCCCCGAGTCGGACGCGGACTCGATCGCCACGCCGCCGCAGGCCACCAACATGCCGACGAACATAATAGATAGGATCTGTTTCATAGAGGTTCGCTAGTGCAGGCGTCGTGCCAGCCGCCTTCCCCCGCAGTTCCCGGGAAACCGCGTGGGGACCGGCGTGCCACCGTGCGCCGGCCTGATTTCTCGATCCGGGCGCGCGATCCGTGCGCGGGTGCTCGAGGCTCGCCTGGGCGAGGACGTGACGCTCCCGCCGCACGCCGGTGCCACGCCTATCTCAAAGACGAGCTCGACCACGAACACCGTGCCCAAGCTAGAGCAGACACTGAAGACCCTCCCGCTCGTGTCGGCCTCGAGGTCGAAGGCCGAGGTCGTCTCGGAGGTCGAGCGTCAGTCGGGCACCGCGGCGTTCGAGAGGAGGGCTTCGTCTGGGGGGGCCTTGGGCCTTCGCTTAAACGAGGAAGGCGCCTTGACCCAGGTGGTGAGCCATCCATGAGCCGGTCTTTCGCTGCTTGACGCCGGCCCGGCGTGCGCTACAGCTCGGGCGCGCCTAGCGCGTTGGGGAGGCTTCACCATGATGCAGCGAGTTTTCGGGAGTGTCTGTTTCGGTGTCGTGACCGCGCTCGCGGTCGTTGGCTGCGCGGCCGAGGTCGACGAGGGTACCGGCACGAGCGAAGAGGCCCTCAAAGGGACCAACGCTTGCGCGCTCGTGCGCTGCGCCTCGGGCACCCACTGCGAGGTGCAGAAGCGCCGCGCGGTCTGCGTCGCCGACCCCGGTTGCGTGACCGACGCGGACTGTCGCCTCTTCTCCGACTACTGCACGGGCTGCGACTGCCGAGCCCTCACCCAGAGCGCTCCAGACCCGACCTGCGCCGGTCCCGGGGTTCGATGCTTCGCCGATCCCTGCGGGAACAAGGTCGCCGCGTGCGTCGCGGGGGCCTGCGTCATCCGGTGATGTCCGAGGACGCGCGGAGCCGCGTCCGCTAGGCACTCGCTACTCGTGCGACCCGAGCACGACCCCGCGAGGCGAAGTCTGCGAGCCATCGCGACCAGGCGCCGCGAGCCTCGCCGAGCCGTTTGCCGTCCGCGCCTCGCGCTACTACCGTAGGGGGGATGCTCCTTCGCCGCGTGCCCAGTTTCCTGCCCTCGATCTCCGTCTCCGCGCTCGCCGCTGCGTGGCTCCTCGGTGCCTGCGTCGGCGACGAACCCACGGCGCAAAAGACTGACGCGGCCCCCTCGCCGAGCGCGACCACCACAGCGACCGCTCCGAGCGACGCGGCGCCCCCTCCGAATGACAGCGCCGTCCCCGACACCTCCGTCCCCGACACCTCCGTCCCCGACGCGCCCGCGCCGGACGCGGCAGGGAGCCCCGCACATCTCGTCTTCGTGACCGACGCCAAGGTCGACGGAGCCTTCGCGGGCGCGGGCGATCCGTGGGTCGCCGCAGACGCGGTGTGCGCCACCGAGGCGCGCGCCAACTCGCTGCCCGGCACCTACGTCGCGTGGCTCTCCTGGGAGACCGCGACGGGCACCAAGTTCAACGCGGCCTCACGCATCTCGGACTTCGCCTATGCGCTCCCCGGCGGGGTGGACGGCAGCGCGCCGGTCCTCGTGGCCGCGTCAAAGGCGGAGCTCCTGACCCAGGGCCCGCGTGTGCAAATGGACCGCACCGGCTCCGGCGCCCAGGTCGATTTCGACGAGAACTCCGTCGTGGCGTGGGTGTGGACCGGGACCAACGGCGACGGCTCGGCCTCGCTCAGCAACAACTGCGCGCGCTGGACCTCCGCCGCAGCGAACGACTTTGGCACGACCGGCAACGCGCGGCGCATCCCGTCGTTCCTCCCGACCGACTGGACCTCGCTCGGTGGTCGGCCGTGCAGCCTGAAGAGACGGTTCTACTGCTTCCAGAAGTAGGAGTAGCTGTCAGGGCGCCGAGTCGTCGCCCGAGGGCTTCGTGGGCTCGCCCTGACCGAGGCGGATCGTGTCGAACTGGTTCTTGCGGGGCGCGCTCTTGGGGACGTCCTTCGGCGCCGCCGCCTTCCCGCCGAACAGGCCCACGTCGCCGCCCGCGACCTCTTCCGACACGAGGAGCCAGCCGTTTCGCTTGTCTTTGAAGGTCTGGGTGACTGTTGTGGTGCGCAGGTCGCCGTCGTCGACCGGCTGCCACGCGACCGCCACGGTGGCCCGCGCCTCGGAGTCGTCCTTCTCGAAGCGGATGCCGACGAGCTCGGAGTCGACGATGCGCACGCGCCCGCCCCACACGGAGCGCCGCTTGAAGAACGCCTCGCGTGCCTCGGGCGCCACGTGCTCGCTCGCCATTTCCATGCGGCCGAAGCGCGCGTTCAGGTTCAGCTCGGAGGCCGCCTCGCGCATGCGGGCCGGGCGTGACTGCCCAGCACACCCGGTCGCACCGAGGGTGAGCGCGGGGGCGGCCGAGGCCGAGAGGAGCAGCGCGAGGACCAGAGGACGCATGACCCTACCCATTCTATGCCGCGCGCGAAAAGGCAAGTTCTGCGGCGGCCGCGGACCGTGGTCGCCCTGGCGGTCAGGTCGCCTCGCGTGCGGCTCTGCAAGGTCGTTAGTATGGAATCGCCCCGACCACGTACACCTTGTCGGTGCCCTCGCTCGCGAGGCCGCGCGCGTAGCCGAGGCGGAACGTGAGCGGGAGCCCGTAGCCGAGGAACGTGTCGAGCCAGAGCTCGCCGCCCGTGCCGCTCTTGTATTTCGCGTCCTCGAAGGTGTCGAAGGCCGCGCCGTAGTCGAAGAACACGGCGCCCGTGAGGCGGTTCAGGAAGAACGGCAGCGTGGAGGAGCCGCGGTCGAAGTTCCAGATGGGGAAGCGGTACTCGGTGTTGAGGAGCGTGTAGTGCTGCCCCACCTGGAAGCCCGACGGATACCCGCGGAGCACGATGCCGCTCTGCACGAGGGAGTCGGTCACGGTGTCGAGGAGGGGCACGTCGACGAAGCCGCCTACGAAGAACGCCGACTTGCCTGGGTAGGAGCCCCCGCTCGTGCCCGCGCTGAGGTTGACCGCGAGCGAGTGGTGGGAGAGCCACGGCATGTGGAAGTACTGCGCGACCCGGGCGGTGGCGCTCATGCCCTCGAACTCGCCGCCGAGCGCCGGGTTCGAGAGGTTCATCGTGACCTGCGCAGAGCCGCCGCGCTCCGGCCCCACGCTCCGCAGATAGCGCTCCGCGCTGGAGTACGTGTAGGCGAGCCCCACGACCCCCGCGAGCCCCGTGCGCAGGCGCTGGGGCGTCTCGTAGGGGTCGAGCCGCTCGCTCGCGAGGGGCAGCTTGATGCCGAAGTTCTGGAGCGTGTACGACGCCGCGAAGGTCTGCGCGTCGTAGAGGCGCGAGCGCGTGTAAGATACACCTGTCTGGAAGCCGGTCGTCTCTTGGATGGCGGCGAGCTTCGCCGAGCCGAGCTGGTACTGGCGCGGCGTGATCGTGCGCGAGGCGCTCACCGACGTGTCGAACCGCTGCCCATAGTACGCATACGCGAGCGTGCCCTGCACCTCGGGCCGCTCGAGCTCTTGCACGAGGGTCGCGGAGACGCCGTGCATGCCGGAGATGTCGCTGGCCGACACCTGCGCGCTCACGAGCTGCCCGAAATTGCCGGGCGAAGTTGAGAGGGCGAAGCGCCGTGGCCGCAGCGTGCGGAGGGGCGAGTAGGGGGTGATCTCGTAGTTCGTGGCGGCCGGGACGCGCGGCGGCGACGGGTGGGTGTCGACGTAGGGCGCCGGCGAGAGCTCGCGCGCGGGGTCGAGCGGCATCACGAAGAGGTCGAAGCCGTCCTTCGTGTAGCCGATGTACGCGAGCGATCGGCCGTCGGGCGAGACCTCGGGGTAGAACGCGCCGGTGAGCACGTTGGTGATCTGACTCACCGCGCCGGTCGCGAGCTCGATCGCGTACACGTTCGACACTCCGGTGCGGTCGGAGTGGTAGAACACGCGCCGCCCGTCGGGCGAGAACGAGCAGCCGCCGTCGACGGCGCGATCGTGCGTGAGCTCTCGCACGCGGCCCGTCGCCACGTCGACGAGCCACAGGTCTCGGTAGCCGCCCTTCGCCCAGTGGCTGAACACCACGCTGGCGCCGTCCGGCGAGAAGCGCGGCGTGAACGCCTGCTCGTAGGGGGCGCTCTGCACGAGCGCGCGCACGTTCGTGATGGCGTGGCCCGTGGGACCGCCAAGCTCGGCGAGCTGCAGGTACCGCGTGCCGTGGTGGTTCGTGACGAACGCGACGCGCAGGCCGTCGGGCGACACCGTGGGATCGATGGCGCGGTATCCGTCGGTGAGGCGCTCGGGCACGCCGTCGAGCGCCGAGGGGCTCTTCTCGCCGCGGCCTACCCGGTAGAGCTCGTTGTAGGTGAACAGGTTCGAGTAGAACGCGGGCGTGTTGTAGAACAGCGAGCCGTCCGGGGCGAAGCTCGCGGCCGCGTCGCCCGCGGTGCGCACGAGCAGCTCCGCGCGCGGCGGCTCCTTGCCCACGACGGGCGCGCCGGTCGCGTCGCGATCGACGGCCACCGCGTAGAGCCCGGGCCGCGTGTCGGCGTCCTCGCGATAGTAAAGCAGCTTGTCTTCGTAGCCGGGGTACGTGCCGCGGGGGATCCAGCGTGGGTACTTCGCGCCTTGGCCCACGAAGGTGACGCGCGCGCCCTCGCGTAGGCCGCGCGCGAGCACCGCGCGCTTCGTGGCGTGCGCCCGCCGCTCCATCTCTTTGCGAAACCCGACGTAGAGCTCGTCCCAGGTCTTGCCGGTCACGCGGCGAATGGTGCGCGAGAGTCCCCACGGGATGGGCTGGCGGCCGTACTCCTCCGACATGCGGCGGAGGGTCTCCTCGCCGTAGGTCTCGGCGACCCACTGGATGAAATACGAGCCGTAGAGGTACCAAATGTTCCCCTGCGGCCACCGCCGCACGTAGTTCGAGAACTGGTCGAGCGAAGCGAAGTTCTGGCCGAGCACGTCGGCGCGCATGTACATCGACCACAGGCTCGAGCGGAGCCGCCCGCCGCTCGTGCGGGTGCTCTCGAAGTACACGGCGGTGCCCTCTTGGATCCACCGAGGCTGCACCTGGTTCGGCGCGAGGGTCTTGCCGATCACCCGGTTCACCAGCACGGGCAAGCCGGTCATGTTGTCGAGGTGTAGGACGTGCGTGTACTCGTGCGTGATGAGCGCGAGCAGCCAGTCGTCTACGTCGCCGAGCGGCGACAGGTCGTCGGGCGCCGTCACGTTCAAGCGCACGGCGTTGTAGGGCAGCGCCGTGGCTGACCCGTTGGCCGAGTCGGGCGTGTCGTTGATGAGGATCTCGGTCTTGTCCTCGGGCGCCCAGCCGAGCGGCGGCGCGAGCGTGTCGTGCGCGGCCTCCGCGAGGTCGGCGACGCGCCGCGCGACGTCGTCGAGCCCCGTGTAGAACGTGACGCGAAAGTGCTTCGACTCGAGGGACTTCCACTTGAGCGCGGGGTCGAAGGCCGCGCGCGCCGGGGTCGCAAGCGAGGTCAGCGAGGCGAGCGCGGCGAGCGCGGCGAGGAGCGTGTGGGCGCGGCGCACGGCGCGCGCAGTCTACGTGGGGACTCGCCTCGGCGCCGCAACATCTGCGCGGGCGTCACGCGCGTGGGAGGAGCGCCGCGCCGCGGGCGTCGCCGAGCGGCACCGAGAGAGTCTCCAGGTAGTCGACGGTCACGCGGGTGGCGCCGGGCGCGTACACCGCGGTCTCCGCGAGGAAGCCCCCGAGGTCGATGCGCGGCAAGAGGTGCACGCCCCGCGAGAGCGGCGCGAAGAACGCGTCGTGGTGGGTCGGCACCACGAGGCCGGGGTGCAGGTGATCGACGAGGCGCCGGAGGTAGCTCTCCGTGCCCCGGCGGCCCGCGAGGCAGGCGAGGAGCACGTCGGCGCGCACGTCGCGCAGCTCCGCGTCGATGAGGTCGGCGCTGCCGTTGTGGTAGACCGAAAGCGCGCCCACGCGCACGTGGATGCCGAACGCGCCGCCCATCTTGTAGGCCCAGACGGGCTGCGGGAGCCTCGGCGCCTCGGTCACGAAGCCCGGGAACGGCACGCGGTGAAACGCGACCTTCCCGTGCTGGCTCGGGATGAAGCGAACGGTCATGTCGCCCACCTCGAGGGTGCGTCCGCGCGGCCCCACGCGCACGAGCTGCGACTCGCTGAGCCCCTCGGCGGCGCCCCAGGCGCAGGTGCTCTCCGACCCCACGAGCTTCGCGCCCGTGCGCTTCGCGATCCGCGGCGCGTCGGCCACGTGATCGTAGTGCGAGTGCCCGCAGAGCACCGCGTCGACCTTGTCGGGGAGGGCGCCGAAGATCGCGCCGTCGTCGGGCTCGTGCGCGAACGGCATGGCGAGGAGCGGCTTGCGCGTGAGGTACGGATCGATGAGCACGGTGGTGGTCGCGCTCTCGAGCACGAAGCTGGCCGTGCCGAGCCAGCGCAGCGAGAGCGTCGACGCGGCGTCGACGGTCGCGCTCGAGCGCACCGGGCGGAACCTGTGCTCTGGCGCCCATCGGGGAAAGACTCGGTCGTACAGGTTGTGCATCGTGGGTGGGGTGTCCCGTGGCCTGAAATACGTGGATGGACGGCCTATTCAACGACTACTAGTGTGGGCATGGAAGAGGCGCGGTGAAGAAGGTCGTCTATGGGCACCGCGGCGCGCCCGCCGAGCGGCCCGAGAACACCCTCGAGGGGTTCGCTTGCGCGCTCGAGGCCGGCGCCGACGCGCTCGAGACCGACGTCCATCTCACCTCCGACGGCGCGGTGGTGATCGCGCACGACGACACCGGCGAGCGCTGCTGCCGAGAGCCTGCCCGGGTCGACGCGACCCCGCTCGCGGCGCTGCGACGATGGAACGCGGGCGCGACGCACCCCCGAGCGCGCGGTGAGCACCGCGTGCCCACCCTCGCCGAGGCCCTCGACGCCTTCCCCACGGCGTTCTTCAACATCGACGTGAAGCCCCGCGACGCCCGCGCGGCCGCGGCCGTCGTGCGCGTGGTGCGGGAGCGTGCGGCGGGCGAGCGCGTGCGGCTCACGAGCTTCTTCTCGTCCAACGTGCGCGCCGTCCGCGCCCTCGGCCATGCGAACACCGGGCTCGGCCTCTCGGAGGTCGTGTTGCTTCGCGCTCTGCCGCTCGCGGTGCTCGAGCGGCTCGCGCCCCGCGGCAACGCCGCGCAGATCCCCACGCACCAGGGCCCGCTGCGGCTCGACGGAGCGGGCTTCATCGCGAAGTGCCACGCGGTCGGCGTGCGCGTCGACTACTGGACCATCGACGATCCCGCCGAGGCGGCGCGGCTCTTCGCGCTCGGCGCGGACGGCGTCGTCACGAACGATCCGCGCGCGATCGTGCCGGTGGCGCGCGCCTATCGCGCTCAGGAATAGATCGGATGTAAAAGCCCCGCGGCCCCGCGGGAAGGGGCGACACGACCGAGCAGATCAGCCCCGCGCGGTCCGGCTGGCGGGCCGTCGCGCGCTCGCCTCTCCCCAGTGCTATTCCTACGGAATGGATCTTCGGTACGCCGTCCTCGCGCTCGCCGCGGCCCCGCCCTTCGGGATCGCGTGCTCCTCGTTTGGTACGGCACCGGACGCGGACGCGGGCGCTTCGGCCGAGGCTTCGGTGCCTCTCGATGTGACGACGGCGACCGACGGCGCCGTCGTCGACCGCGCGCTCCCGAGCAGCCTGGACCCGGACGTCAGGCCCCCCGGCGAGCTCGACGCGAGCGTGGAGGACTCCTCGCTGCTGGACACGAGCCGCGTTGACGCCGGACTCGCGAAGAAGCGTGTGTTTCTCACCGAGGCGACCTTCCCCGGCACGTTCGCTTCAGGAACGACCGTGGACGCACAGCTCGAAGCCGACGCCCGCTGCGCGACCGAGGCCCGCGCGCTCGGCTCTACCTGGTACGCTTACCTCTCGGTCCCGACGGTGAGCGCCGGCAGTCGCCTGCCCGACGGCGCGTCGTGGCGTCTCCCCGGCGTGGTCGCGGGCACCTTTGGCGCGCTCGTGTTCCCCTCTCGCGCGGCCATCGTCTTGGGTCCCGAAGAGCCCATCGTGCTCGGCGCGAACGGGCTCCCCGCCGTTGCGCCCGGTCTCGACGACGCCGTGTGGACCGGCACGTTCGCGGACGGAACGATCGACTTCGCGGGTCACTGCAACTCCTGGGCGGGCGGGACCGAGGTCGACCACCTCGGGCGGATCGGATCCGCCGGGGGACTGCGTGGGAACTGGAGCAGCGCCGGCGCTGCCAGCTGTCAGAAGACGGCCCGCTTCTACTGCTTCGAGCAGTGAACGCCGGCGGACGCGGTTCGAGTGAGCCCGGAGTCGAGGACGGCGGCGGCCGAGCCGGCGACATGATCGCAGTTGGGACGCTGATTTAGCGCCCCGGGCCGACCAGCCAGTAGAGCCCGGCCGCGCTGAGCCCGATGAGCGTGAGGGCGCCGAGCACCACGGCGACGTCGGCGGCGCTCGGGCCGCGGGCGCGGGGAGCCCGGCGTGACGCGGGCGGCGACGATCGCGGCGCGCCGCCCGAGGCGCTCGTGGGCGGCGCGTCGCTTGCTGCCGCGAGTGGCGCGGACGCCGGGGCGGGGGCCGTGGCAGCGGCCAGGACCGAGGCGCTCGCGGGCGGAGGCGGCGGCGGAGGCTCCTCGTCGAGCACCTCGTCGTCTGGGGCGGCCGACAGGCTCGCGAGCACCCGCGCGAGGGGCTCCTCGTGGACGAGCCGGGTGCGACCCAGCGCGATCGTCTGGCCCGAGGCCACGCGCACCTCGCGCTCGGCGGGGAGGCGGTCGGGTCCGAGGTAGGCGCCGTTCTTCGAGCCCAGGTCCACCACGTAGGTCTGCTCCCCACGCCTGACGAAGAGCACGTGCTGGCGCGACGTGTCGGGATCGGTGAGCAGCAGGTCGCAGCCTTCGCCGCGGCCCACCATGTACGCGCGGCCCTCCTCGGTCAGGGCGATCGTTGCGCCGTCGTCGGGGCCGCCGTGCACCTCGACGCGGGCGACGGCTTGGTCGACACCGCCGAGGAGGTCCGCGGCCATCGCCATCGCCAGCTCGCGTGTGGCGAGCCCGAGATCGCGCGTGGCCGGCGCGGCGTTGAAGCGTACCTCCACCCACACCCGACCGAGTCGCAGCCGATCGCCGCTCCGCAGGGGGCGCGGTACGTGGGGCGTGAGCCTAACCTCGCCCACGAAGGTGCCGTTCGTGCTGCCCTCGTCGACGACGGCGTACTCTGCGCCGCTCGTGCGGATGGAGGCGTGCCGCTGACTCACGCTCGCGTCGGGCAACACGAGGTCCGCCGAGGCGGCGCGCCCGAGCACGACGCGCGTGGCGTCGAACGTGATGGCCCGCTCGGAGCGCGCGCCGGCCTCGGCGGACGGTGGCGTCGAGGTGCCCGGGCTGGGCAAGCGCTTGGAGAGGACGGCGAGGGTGACGGGCATTCGGGGGGGGCGGGGCGGCGCGCCGGTGGGCGCAGGCGGGCTCAGGGCAGCGAGGGGTGGAGCTCGAGCGCCTTCCGCTCGGCCCACTCGATCACGCGGGTCGCGACGTCTTCGCCGCGGTGGCGCGAGAGCTCTTGAATGCCGGTGGGCGACGTGACGTTCACCTCGGTGAGGCGTCCGCCGATGAGGTCGAGGCCCACGAACACGAGGCCGTCGGCGCGGAGCCTCGGCGCGATGTCGGCCACGATCGCGCGCTCTGCCTCCGTGACCTCGCACGGCTCCACGCGCCCCCCCACGTGGATGTTGGAGCGGATGTCGTCGCCTTGGGGGACGCGGTTGATCGCGCCGAGCACCTCTCCGTCGAGGAGCAACACGCGCTTGTCGCCGGCGGTGACCGCGGGCAGAAACTCCTGCGCCATCACGAGCTTGCGCCCCTCGCTGGTGAGCAGCTCGAGGATGCTCTTCGTGTTCTTGTCGCCCTTCGTGAGGAGGAGCACACCCGCGCCGCCGGCGCCGTCGAGGGGCTTGACCACCGCGCGACCGCCGACCTCGTCGAGGAACGCGGTGACTTCGGAGGCGCGGGCCGTGACCAGCGTGCGGGGCATGTGGCGCGCGAAGTGGAGCGTGTAGAGCTTCTCGTTCGCGTCGCGCAACCCGCGAGGATCATTGATGATAACCGTGCGTCCGCGGGCGCGTTCGAGCATCAAGGTCGCGTACAGATAGGCGTCGTCGAACGGCGGGTCCTTGCGGATGAACACGGCCTCGACGTCGGCGAGGCGCACCTGGGAGGGCGTGCCCATGCGGAAGTAGGGAGGCGCCGCCTCGACCACCAGCCCACGGACGTGCGCGTGCACCTCCCCGTCCTTCACGAAGAGGTCGCGCAGCTCGCAGTGCAGCGCCTCGTGGCCGCGCGCCTGCGCGGCCCGCTGGAAGGCGTAGGTGGTGTCCTTGTCGGGCAGGACGCGGTCCATCGCGTCCATGAGGTAGACGAAGCGCATGGCGCCCAAGGTAGCACCTCGGCGCTCCGACCAGCCGAGAACGCGCCGCGGGGCGCGAGACCGCGCCAGCCCGCGCCTCGCCTACTCGTCGTCGACGGTGAACGCGGCGAGCTGCGCGCTAGCCTCGGGATCGAGGTCCGTCGCGAGCGCGTACCCGACGCCCTCGCGCTGCGTCACGGCCACCGAGTGGCCGCCCGCCTGGCCCACGTGGACCTCGGCTGTGCCCACCGCGCGCGGAGAGAGCCCGTCGCTCGCGATGCGGATGCGCTGCGGATCGTAGATGAACACCGTCACCCGCTGGACGCTCGCCCCGTCGCGGCCGTCGCCGAGCTGGTACTGGAGCATCGCCGCGTGCTCGCGCTGCACGTTGAAGAGGCGCCCGCCCACGAAGCGCGCGCGCGGGCTCTTGAACGCCGGCGCCCGCACGGGCACGCCCACGTAGCGCTCGAGCGACCGCATGTCCTTCGCGTTCGTCCGCTCGGGGGGGAGCGGGCTCGAGTGCTCCGCCAGCAGGTCGGAGAGGGTCTCGTTGCCGATGAAGCCAGCGCGTGCGGCGCCGGCGACGCCGCGCGGACCGGGCCCCTGCGAGACGGTCCCCCAGGCGAACACGAGGGCCGCCGCGGCGGCGAGCGGCACAGCCGACCGCCACGAGAAGAGGCCGCGCCGGACCGGCTTGCCC